>CAXTEP010000126.1:0-9096 GCA_964243125.1 uncultured Lichenihabitans sp.
TATTTCGCCGACCTCGACGCGCTGAGCCGCCGGCACGACCTGCCCTTCTACGTCCACATGCTGGAAACCAAGCTCCAGCGCGTGCTCAAGGACGAGCAGCCGCGCTTCGGCGGCCGCAGCCTCGTGCGCTACACCGCCGACCTCGGGCTGCTGAGCGAGCGGATGAACGTGATCCACGCGATCTGGGTGGACGACCACGACCTCGACCTGATCGCCGCGTCCGGCGCCGCGGTGGCCCACAACCCGGTCAGCAACCTGCGGCTCGGTTCGGGCGTGATGCCGTTCCGCGACATCCGCGAGCGCGGCATCCCGATCGCCCTGGGCAGCGACGAGGCCATCGCGGACGATGCCGTGAACATGTGGGGCGTCGCCAAGATGGCGGGCCTCGTCCACAACATCGCCCGCCCCGACCCGGACCGATGGCCGACCGCGACGGAAGTGCTCGATTGCCTGCTGGCCGGCGGAGCCCGGGCCATGCGGCGCGGCGGCGAGCTCGGGGCCGTCGAGCCGGGGCGGCTGGCCGACCTCGCCCTGATCGACCTCGACGCGCTGGCGTTAACGCCCCTCAACGACCTGCACCGCCAGCTCGTCTACTGCGAGAACGGGTCCTCGGTCCGCCTGACCATGGTGGCGGGGCGGATCGTCTTCGACGGGACCCGCGTCACGACGGTGGACGAGGCCGGCCTGCTGGCCGAGGCGCGCGACCTGTTTCGGAGCCGCCAGCCCGCCCTGGCCGAGGCCCGGCTGCAGGCGGACCGCTGGTTGCCGGCCTACCGGGCCATGGTGGCGCGCGCCGCGGCCCGCGACGTGGGGATGAACCGCTGGCTGGGCGACGCGACCCGGCGGAGGGAGGCGCGATGACGGCCCACGGCCGCTACCCCTATTCGCCCATCACCCGGCGGCCCGACTACCGCTGGCCCAACGGGGCGCGGCTGGCCCTCTACGTGGCACTCGGGGTCGAGCACTACCGGTTCGGCGAGGGGCTGACCGAGGACATCCTCCCGGGTGCCTCCAAGCCCGACTTCGTCAACGCGTCCTGGCGCGACTACGGCAACCGGGTGGGCGGCTTCCGGCTGCTGGACCGGTTGGCGGCCTACGGGATCGCGCCGGCGGTCCTGCTCAACACGGACGCCTACGACCACGCCCCCGACCTCCTCGACGCGGCCCGGGCGCGGGGCGCCGAGATGGTGGGGCACGGCCTGTCCAACTCGGACACGCTGGCGGGCCGGAGCGAGCCCGACGAGGCCGCCTACCTCAAGGCCGTGGCGGACCGCATCGCGGCCCGCGAGGGCGCGGCCCCGCGCGGCTGGTCGAGCCCCTGGCTGGCCCAGACGGAGCGCACCTTCGACCTGCTGGGCGAGGCCGGCTACGGCTACGTGCTCGACCTCAGGCTCGACGACCAGCCGGTGTGGCTGACCACGCGGGCCAAGCCGCTGCTGGCCCTGCCCTACGGGTTGGAGCTCAACGACAGCTCGACGATGATCGGGCGGCAGGCCGGCGCCGCCGAGTTCGCCGCCATGGTCGTCGACGAGTTCGACGAGATGCTGGCCGCCGCCGAGCACGTGCCCCTGGTCATGAGCGTGGTGGTGCACACCTTCATCTCGGGCGCCCCGTTCCGCCTCCGCGCCCTCACCCGCGCCCTCGACCACATTGCGGCCCACCGCGACCGCGTGTGGATCACGACGCCGGGCGCGATCGCGCAATATGTTCAGGACAACCCGGCCTTCGCGGTCTCGCCCGCGTGATTAAGTTCCGGGCCGACGGCGAAGCGTCGGACAGGGCCGGTCCGAAACCCGCGTGCGGTTTCGTCCCGCCATCCCTATAATCGCCCCATGCCCATCGAGCATTACCGCGCCGCCGTGACGTCGCAGAAGCGGGCCGCAGCCCTCGCGGCGGCGGTCGACCTGTTCCTGCGCGACGGCTACGACCGGACCACGCTGGTGCAGGTGGCCAGGGCGGCCGGCATTTCGACCGGGACGCTGTTCAAGCATTTTCCGACCAAGGGGGCGCTGTTCGGCGCCATCATGGCGCAGATGTGGGAGGTCGACCCGGCGCTCGACGTGCCCCTGCCGCCCGCCGGCGACCCGGCCGCGGGCTTGCGGGCGATCGGGCGCGACTACGCGGCCAAGCTGCGGCACCCGCAGACCGAGCCGTTCTTCCGCGTCATCATCGCCGAAACGCGGCGCTTTCCCGAACTCGGCCAGGCGCTGTTCGAGCAGGGCAAGCTGCCCTACCTCGAGCGGCTCTACGCTTATCTCGGCACGGAGGTGGCGGCCGGCACGCTCGCGGTGGCCGACGTTTCGCTGGCCGGGCAGCAGTTCTTCGGCATGATCAACAGCGTGATCTTCTGGCCGCGCTTCCTCGCCACCACGATGGAGGTGGCAGACGCCGAGGTGGACCGCGTCATCCGCGAGGCGGTCCTGACCATGCTGGCGCGCTACGGCGCGATGCGGCGCGAGCAAACAGCGAGACTGACCGTTCCCGCTGAATGAGTTGAGCGACTTGACTTAGATAGGACGGCGCGGTACACCGGGTTCTCTTCTTTCCGAAGAGACCACACCCCGGCGTTCGCCGCACCAGCCCTGCCCGCTCCGGCCGGCCAAGGACCCTCGCCATGACCAAGATCGCCCTCGTCACCGGCGCCAGCCGGGGGCTCGGCCGCAATGCCGCCCTGAGCATCGCCCGCCACGGCGGCGACGTCGTCCTGACCTATCGGGACCGGGGCGAGGACGCCGAGGCCGCGGTCGCGGCCGTCGCGGCCACGGGCCGCAAGGCGGTCGCCCTGCAGCTCGACGTCGGCGACACCGCCGCGTTTCCGGGTTTCGCGGAGCGCCTGCGGACGGCGCTGCGCGACACCTGGGATCGCCAAACCTTCGACCACCTCGTCAACAACGGCGGCCACGGCGACTACGCCTCCATCGCGCAGACCACCGAGGCGCAGTTCGACAGGCTGGTCGACGTGCATTTCAAGGGCGTGTTCTTCCTGACCCAGACGCTGCTGCCGCTCCTCGCGGACGGCGGGCGCATCGTGAACCTGTCCACCGGCCTGACCCGGGTGTCGGCGCCCGGCTGGGCCGCCTACGCGGCCTGCAAGGCCGCGGTCGAGGTGCTGACCGTGTACATGGCCAAGGAGTTCGGCGCCCGCGGCATCACGGTCAACGCGGTGGCGCCGGGCGCTATCGAGACCGACTTCTTCGGCGGCGCGGTCCGCGACACCCCGGCGTTCAACAAGTTCTTCGCCGATATGACGGCGCTCGGCCGGGTCGGCCTGCCGGACGACGTCGGGCCGATGATCGCGGGCCTGCTGTCCGACGACAACCGCTGGGTGAACGCGCAGCGCATCGAGGTGTCGGGCGGCCAGGGTATCTGACCGGCCCGACCGGGACCGGCGCGAGAGGGGTCAGCGGGCCCGCGGGCCGGTCCCCCCGAGCCGGTCGAGGCGCAGCCGGTGGCGGTCGTCGCTCAGCCGGCGCAGGGTCCCGTAGGCGGCCGCGACGGCGCCCAGGAACCCGGCCGCGGCCAGGACGAACATCAGGAGGATCTGGTATTTGGCGGCTTCCAGCGGGTCCATGCCGGCCAGCACCTGGCCGGTCATGATCCCCGGCAGCGTGATGAGGCCCGCCGCCGCCATCTGGTTCAGGGTCGGCAGCAGGCCGGCCAGGACGGCCTGGCGCAGGAGCGGCCGGAACGCGGCCTCGCGGGTCGCGCCGAGCGCGAGCCGGGCCTCGATGGCGGCGCGCTCGCGGGCCGCCGATCCCACCACCGTGTTGATGGCCAGGCTGCCGGCGTTCATGACCGTGCCCAGGATGATGCCGACCAGCGGGATCGCGTGGCGCGGGTCGTACCAGGGATCGGGCCGCAGCGCGGTGGTGAGCACGACGAGCGCCACCGGCAGCGTCGCCGTCACGGCCGCGAGCGCCCCGACCCCGAAATGCCAGGCGCCCGCGAGCCGCCGCGGGCTGCGGGCGCCCATCTCCCGGCTCGCCGCCAGCAGCATGGCCGCTACCACGGCGGCCGTGATCCCCGCCGAGGTCGCGGCGAAGACCAGCCGCAGCGCGAAGCCGACGAGGACCAGCTGGACCACCATCCGGGCCGCGGCGACCAGCAGCGGCCGGTGAACGCCCAGCGACAGGGCCGCCGACAGGGCGGCGCTGGCCAGGACCAGGAGGGCCGCCGCGAAAAGGTCGGCTGGCGACAGCACGGCCGGGGTCACGGTGGGATGATGGCCAAGCCCGCGGCCGACAGGGTGAAGCGTCGGTCCGCGATGCGCCGCGCCTGCTCGGCGTCGTGCGACACGACCACCAGGCCGAGCCCCTCGGCCGTCAGCCGCGCCAGCGTGGCCTCTACCAGGGCCCGGGACGCCGGATCGAGCGCCGCCGTGGGCTCGTCCAGTAGCAGGAACCGCGGCCGCCCCGCGACGGCCCGCACCAGGGCGGCGCGCTGCCGTTCGCCGGTGGACAATTGCGTCACGGGGGCGTCGAGCAGGGCGGGATCAAGGCCGACTTCGGCCATGAGGGCGCGGGCCGCTGCCCGGTCGGCCACGTGCTCGGCCAGGGTGTCGGCCCACCAGCCGGACTCGGCCGCCACGTAGGTGACGAGCCGCCGCCAGCGCGGCGCCGGCACGGCGGCGCGATCCACCCCGTCGAGCCGGACCGTGCCGGTGCCGGGGTCGAGATCGGCGATCAGGCGCAGGAAGAGGCTCTTGCCGACCCCCGAGGGCCCGGCCACGACCGCGCAGGACCCGGCCGCGAACGACGCCGTGAACGGTCCCTTCACGGCGCCGCGGAGGTCGCGGACCACGAGACCCTGGTCGGGAGCAGGCACGATCGATGCGGTCCGTTGCGGTGGTGGCGAGCACGGGCCGGCCGAGCCTAGAGCAGGATCGATCCCGACGGAACGGTTTGCCGTGGCGGCGGGAAACCTTCGCGGCGGAGCCAGCAGCGGACCGCGGTGGGTCGGCGTCGGCCGTGGAACGGGTTTGATCGGGCGGGGCACCGCCGCCGAGGAGGGCGCCGGACCTATCCGGGGTGCCTGCCGAGCCAAGCCTTCATGGCGTCGATCTCCTGCTCCTGCGCCTTGACAATGTCCTCGGCCAGCTTCCGCAGTTCCGGATCCTTGCCGTATTGCAACTCGATTCTGGCCATGTCGATGGCGCCCTGGTGGTGCGGCATCATCATGGTGACGAAGTCCCTGTCGGGCTGGCCCGTGGGCTTCACGTGCATGGTCCTCATCATCGCCTGCATGGCGGACGTGAAGGCCTTGTCGGCGGGGGTGCGGCCGCCCCCCATGCTCATGCTCGTCATCGCGTCCTCGGCCGAAGCCGCGGCGGGAGCCGCAAGCGCGGCCAGGAGGGCGATCATCGGGAAAGCTTTCATCGACGTTGTCCTGATTCGAGTGGTTGATGGCCGCCGTGCTCCGCCGGGCCGGCGTCGACCGGCCCCGCGCCGGGCCCGGTCAGCCGAGGGACACGGACCGGAGGCGCAGCGCGTTGCCGATCACGCTGACGGACGACAGCGCCATGGCGGCGGCGGCCAGCATGGGCGAGAGCGTCAGGCCGAAGGCGGGGTACAGCACGCCGGCCGCGATCGGGATGCCGAGCGCGTTATACGCGAAGGCGAAGACCAGGTTCTGGCGGATGTTGTTCACGGTGGCCTTCGACAGGGTCCGGGCCCGCAGGATGCCCGCGAGGTCGCCTTTCAGCAGGGTCACCCCGGCGCTCTCGATGGCCACGTCGGCGCCGGTGCCCATGGCGATCCCGACATCGGCGGCCGCCAGCGCCGGGGCGTCATTGACCCCGTCGCCCGCCATGGCCACGACCCGGCCTTCCGCCTTCAGGGCCCCGACGATGCGCCCCTTGGCTTCGGGCGTCACGCCGGCCTCGAAGCTCGCGATGCCGAGCGCGCCGGCCACGGCCGCGGCGGTGAGCTGGTGGTCGCCGGTCAGCATGACGATCCGGAGCCCGGCCGCGCGCAGGGCCGCGATGACGGGACGGGTGGACGCCTTGACCGGATCGTTGATCTTGAACGCGCCGGCGATCCGCCCGTCCACGGCCGCCAGGACCGCGGCGGCACCGCGCCGGCGGAGCCTGTCGGCCACGGCGTCCATGGGGCCGGCCGCGACGCCGCGTTCCCGCAGAAAGGCCGCGCTGCCCACCAGGACGACCCGACCCTCGACGGTGCCGACCGCGCCCTTGCCGGTCGGGGCGTCGAACGCCGCCACGGCCGGAACCGCGAGGCCCCGGCGCCGGGCCGTCTCGACCACGGCCCTGGCCAGGGGGTGACCGCTCGCCTGCTCGACGCCCGCGGCCAGGCGGAGCACGTCGCGCCGCTCGAAGCCGGACGCCGCCACCACCGCGGACACGCGCGGGCGGCCTTCGGTGAGCGTGCCGGTCTTGTCGATCACCAGGGTGTCGACCGCGCCCAGGCGTTCGAGCGCCTCGGCGTCGCGGATCAGGACGCCCGCCTGGGCGCCGCGCCCCATGCCGACCATGATCGACATGGGGGTCGCGAGCCCGAGCGCGCAGGGGCAGGCGATGATCAGCACGGAAACGGCCGCCACCAGGCCGTGGGCCAGGCGCGGCTCCGGCCCCCAGATCCCCCAGGCCGCGAAGGCCAGGAGCGCCGCCGCCAGCACGGCCGGCACGAAGGTGCCCGCCACGCGGTCGGCGGTGCGCTGGATCGGCGCCCGGCTGCGCTGGGCGGCCGCGACCATCCCGACGATCCGGGCCAGCAGCGTGTCCCGGCCGACCCGGTCGGCCCGCACGGTCAGGCTGCCGGTCCGGTTCAAGGTTCCGGCCACGACCCGGTCGCCGGGATGCTTGTCGACCGGCATGGGTTCGCCCGTGACCATGGACTCGTCCACGGCGCCCCCGCCCCCCACCACGGTCCCGTCCACCGGCACCTTCTCGCCGGGGCGGACCCGCAGGACGTCGCCGACCTGCACGGCGTCCAGCGCAACGTCGGCCTCGGTGCCGTCCGGGCCGACGCGCCGGGCGACCTTCGGCGCGAGGGTCAGGAGCTCCCGTATGGCGCCGCTCGTGCGGTCGCGCGCCCGCAGTTCCAGCACCTGGCCGAGCAGGACCAGCACGGTGATGACGGCGGCCGGCTCGAAATACACCGCGACCGTCCCGTCGCGGTCCCGGAACGCGGCCGGGAAAAGGTTTGGCGCGAGGGTCGCGACTACGCTGTAGCCGAACGCGATGCCGGTGCCGATCGCGATGAGGGTGAACATGTTCAGGTTGCGGGTCGCGACCGACCGGACGCCCCGCACCAGGAAGGGCCAGCCCGCCCAGCCCACCACGGCGCCCGCCAGCACGAGCTGGATCCCGTTCGCCACGCCGCCGCCGGCGAGCCGGCCGAGCCCGCCCATGCCGAGCAGCAGGACCGGCACCGTCAGGGCGGCGCCGACCCACAGCCGCCGCGTCATGTCGGCCCGCTCGTGGTTGGGGGCCGCCTCGGCGGTGATCAGCATCGGCTCCAGCGCCATGCCGCAGATCGGGCACGAGCCGGGCCCGACCTGCTCCACGGCCGGGTGCATCGGGCAGGTGTACACGGCGCCGGGCGGCGCCGGGGCGGGTTCGGCCGGGACGGGCGCCAAGTACTTGCCCGGGTCGGCCAGGAACCTGGTCCGGCAACCGGCCGAGCAGAAGAAGAACGGCCGCCCGTCGTGCTCGGCCCGGTGCTTGGCGGTGTCCGGATCCACCGCCATGCCGCAGACCGGGTCCTTGGCGGGGGAACGCGCGAGTGTCGCCGCGTGGCCGTGGGTGCAGCCGTGCTCGTGACCGTCGTGGTGCGATGCGTCCATGGGGTTGATCCTTCGGGGCACCTTCTGCACCTTCCCACCGTGATAAGGTCAAGCGCTCGTGGGACGGAGATTTGGGACATGCAGATCGGGCAGGTCGCGAAGGCGTCGGGGGTCAGCGCCCGGATGATCCGCCATTACGAGGCGATCGGGCTCGTTCCCTCGGCGGAGCGCCGGCCCAGCACCTACCGCGACTACGACGGCGGCGACGTGCACCGCCTCCGCTTCATCGGCCGGGCGCGCGACCTCGGTTTTTCGGTCACCCGCATCCGCGACCTGCTGAAGCTGTGGAGCGACCGCAACCGCTGCAGTTCTGAGGTGAAGGCCATCGCGCTGGCCCACGTGGCCGAGATGGAAACCCGGATCGCGCAGTTGCGGGAAATGGCGGACGTCCTGCACGGCCTGGCCGACGCCTGCGAGGGCAACGATCGCCCGGACTGCCCCATCATCCGGGACCTCGCCATGGGCGACCCGCTCCCGGCCTGCGGGCCGGAAACCCCGGTCACACCCGCCGGATGGGCGCCCCGAGCGAAACGAAGTCGCGTTCGCGGCAGGTGAGGACGAGGATCTGCAGGCGTTCGGCCGCCTTCTGCAGCACGAGGTGCATGCGGTCGAGGCGGGTCTCGTCGGTGTTGACCAGCGCGTCGTCCAGGATGATGGCCGAGGGCTGGCCCGAGGCGCGCAGGATGTCGGCGAGCGCCAGCCGCGTGATCACCGCGACCTGCTCGCGCGCCCCCACGCTGAGCGACTCGAAGGGCTCGGCCACGCCGCCGCGCACGAGGTGCTCGATCGCGAAATTCGTCTCGTTGAGCACGATGTCGGTGTCGGGCTGCACCAGGCGCAGGTAGGGGCGGACGCGCTCGCGCACCGGGCCGAGCCAGCGGTCCTTGCTTTCGCGCTGGGCGGCCGTCAGCGTCCTGTGCAGCAGCAGGCTGGCCTGGGCTTCGAGCCCCTGGGCGTCGAGCCGCCGCCGGAGCCGCACGAGCTGCCCTTCGGTGCCGTCCAGCAGCTCGCCCAGGCCCTCCTGCCCCAAGGTGCGGAGCTCGACCTCGAGGTCGCGCTTCTCGCGCGTCAGCGTGGCGACGTCGTCCCGCACCGCGGCCTCGACGCCTTCGGCGCGGCGCAGGATCAGGGCCGCGACTTCGGGATCGGCCGCGTCCAGGGCCGACCGGGCCGCGGTTTCGGCCTCGAGGGCCGTGGTCCGGCGCCCCTCGGCCTCGGCGAGGTCGGCGTCGAGCCGCGCGTCCGGCCCGGTGGACCGGGCGGCCGTCACGGCGCTCGCGGCCGCTTCCGCGT
>CAXTEP010000127.1:0-1227 GCA_964243125.1 uncultured Lichenihabitans sp.
CCGTGAGCCAGTCGGTGATCGCCGGCAACGTGTCCAACGCCAACACGCCCGGCTACCAGGCCCAGGCCGTGCAGCCCTTCGACAGCGTGTTCGACCAGACCGTGCTGCAGCTCGCCTCCACCAACCCGGGCCACCTGGCGGCCGGGGGCGCGGGCGACAAGGCGGTGGGCGTGAAGACGGAGGATTCACCCTGGGAGGTCAGCGACTCGGGCAACAGCGTCAGCCTGGAAGGCGAGATGATCAAGGCCGGCGAGGTCAACCGCGGCTTCGCGCTCAACACCTCCATCGTGAAAGCCTTCCACGGCATGCTGATGGCCAGCGTCCGGAGCGGTTCCTGATGCTCGATCCGCTGTCGGCCGCGCTCCGGGTCGCGGGCTCGGGGCTCGCCACGCAATCGGCCCGCCTGCGGGTGGTGTCGGAAAACATCGCCAACGCGCAGTCGACCGGCACCACGCCGGGCGCCGACCCCTACCGGCGCAAGACCATCACGTTCGCGGACGAGATGGACCGGGCCTCGGGGATCGACCTCGTCACCGTCAAGGAGATCGGCACCGACCCGAGCGGCTTCCTGACCCAGTACGACCCCGGCAACCCGGCCGCCGACGCGGCCGGCATGGTGAAGATGCCCAACGTCAACATGATCTCCGAGATGGCCGACATGCGGGAAGCCAACCGCACCTACGAGGCCGACCTCCAGGTCATGAAGCAGTCCCGCGACCTCATCAACATGACCATCGACCTCCTGAAAGGCTCCTCATGATCGCCGCCATCCCGCTGATCACCTCCGCCCTGTCGGCCCTGTCGTCGATCGGCTCCGCGGCTCCGGCCGCGCCGCCCCAGCCCGCCGCGGGCGGCGACTTCGGGCAGGTCATGTCCAAGGTGACGGCCGACGCCGTCAACTCGCTCAAGGGCGCGGAAGCGACCTCCATGGACGGCATCGAGGGCAAGGCCAACGTGCAGGCCGTGGTGCAATCGGTGATGACCGCGCAGGAACAGCTGCAGACCGCGCTGGCAATCCGCGACAAGGCCGTGGCGGCCCTGCAGGAAGTCACCCGGATGGCGATCTGACACGGAGCGTCGTCCCATGCGAGCGTTATCAATCGCGGCCACCGGCATGTCGGCGCAGCAGACCAACATCGAGGTCATCGCCAACAACGTCGCCAACATCAACACGACGGGGTTCAAGCGCGGCAAGGCCGAGTTCACCGACCTGCTCTACGAGGCCGA
>CAXTEP010000127.1:1327-8788 GCA_964243125.1 uncultured Lichenihabitans sp.
GTGATCCCGGCCATCGTGGTGCCCCAAAACACCGCGGCCGTGACGGTGAGCCAGACCGGGATCGTCAGCGCCACCGTGGCGGGCCAGACCGCGCCCGTGCAGCTGGGGCAGCTCACGATCGCCAACTTCGCCAACGAGGCGGGCCTCGAGCACCTGGGCAGCAACCTGTTCAAGGAGACCGCGGCCTCGGGCCAGGCCGTCACGGGCGTGCCCGGCGACCCCGGCTTCGGCACGATCAGCCAGGGCTACCTGGAAGCCTCCAACGTCGATCCCGTCAAGGAAATCTCGGACCTCATCCAGGCCCAGCGCGCCTACGAGATGAACTCCAAGGTGATCCAGGCCGCCGACCAGATGGGCGACACCCTGTCCAAAGGAATCCGCTGAGCCATGACAGCCTCGCGCCTTGACGCCCTGCGGCGCCGCCTCGCCCGCGCCCTCCTGGCGATCGGCCTCGCGGCCGGCGGCCCGGCAGCGGCGCTGGCGGGCCAGCTCGTGCCCGTGCCGGCCGTGACCATCTACCCGGGCGACGTGATCCGCGACGGCATGCTGACCGAGCAGGACCTGCCGGAAGGCTTCGCGGGCAGCGGCGCGGCCGTGCTCGACCGCGGCGCGCTGGTCGGCAAGACGGCGCGGCGCACGCTGCTGCCCGGCCTGCCGGTCGCCGCCAACGCGGTCGGCGAGCCCAAGGTCGTGACGATCGGCGCCATGGTGCGGGTGGTGTTCATCGAGGGCGGGCTGACGATCTCGACCTACGCGTCGGCCCTGCAGGCGGGGGCGGTGGGCGACGTGATTCCCGTGCGCAACATGGAAAGCGGGCTGACGGTCTCGGGCACGATCGCGCGGGACGGCAGCATCCAGGTGGGCAGCGGATGATGCGGCGACTGCTTCTCCTGCTCGTTCTCGCGCTGTGGGCCGGCGAGGCCGCGGCCGCGGTGCGGATCAAGGACATTTCCAACGTCGGCGGCATGCGCGACAACCAGCTCGTCGGCTACGGCCTCGTGGTGGGCCTGCTCGGCTCGGGCGACAGCATGCGCAACGCGCCCTTCACCGAGCAGTCCATGCAGTCGATGCTGGACCGCATGGGGATCAACGTGCGCAACGTGCCGCTCAGGGCCCGCAACGTGGCGGGCGTGATCGTCACCGCCAACCTGCCGCCGCTGGTGGCCCGCGGCTCGCCCATCGACGTGACCGTGTCGGCGCTGGGCGACGCCACCTCGCTGATGGGCGGCACGCTGATCATGACCCCCATGATGGGCGGCGACGGCCAGACCTACGCGGTCGCGCAGGGGCAGGTGTCCGTGTCGGGCTCGGCGTCGGTCGGCCAGGCCGAGAGCTTCACCCAAGGGGTGCCGACCGCCGGGCGCATCGCCAACGGCGGCATCGTGGAGCGCGAGGTGCCCGGTGTTTTCGTGGCCCAGGGCGCCATGACGGTGGAGCTCAAGAACCCCGATTTCAAGACGGCCGTGCGGATCGCCGACGCCATCAACCAGTTCACGCGGGCCCGCTTCCGGACGCGCGCCGCCGAGGAGCGCGACCTGCGCCGCGTGGCCGTGCTGGTGCCCCCCGGCGTCAGCCCTACGCGGTTCCTGGCCGAGATCGGCGACCTCGCGGTCGAGGTGGACGCGCCGGCTCGGGTCGTGATCGACGAGCGCACCGGCACGGTGGTGATCGGGCAGGACGTGCAGATCTCCACCGTGGCGGTGACGCACGGCAGCCTGACGGTGCGGATCACCGAGACCCCCGTGGCGTCCCAGCCCGCGCCCCTGTCCAACGGCAAGACCGTGGTGCTGCCCAACACGCAGATCGATTCGAGCGAGCCCAAGGGGCAGCTGTCCATCGTGGGCGGCACGACGCTGCGGACGCTGGTCAAGGGGTTGAACCAGATCGGCCTCAAGCCGAGCGGCATCATCGCGATCCTGCAGGCCATCAAGTCGGCGGGCGCCCTGCAGGCCGACCTCGTGTCGCAGTAACGCGCCACCCTCCGGCGGGAACAGGCGAGGGAGCGCCGGCCATCAGCCCGGCGCAAGCTCGCCCCGCCAAGTTCATCGCGACCTGCCGACGGGCCCGCGGGCCCCATCCCGGACGCCACGATGAAGTCCATCCTCCTGCGCCTCAGCGTCCTGGCCGTCGCGGCCTGTCCGGGCCTCGTCGGCGCCGCCGCGGCGGCGCCTCCCCCGCCGCCCGCCGCAGCCCCCGCGGTTCCGGCCGCGATGCCCGGCGAAACGGGCGCGCAGCAGTACTGCCGCAACATCGCGGCGCTCGCGGCCGACGCCCGGTTCGCCTGGCAGACCCGGCAGATCGGCGAGCTCGAAGGCCAGCTCAAGCAGCGCATCGCCGACCTCGACGCCAAGCAGGTCGAGCTGAAGCAGGTCATGGCCCAGCGCGACGAGGTGATGAAGCGCGCCCGGGACAACCTGGTGTCGATCTACGCCAAGATGCGGCCCGACGCGGCCGCCGACCAGCTGTCGGCGCTCGACGACGCGGTCGCGGCCGCGGTGCTGGCACAGCTCAACCCGCGGCAGTCGAGCGCCATCCTCAACGAGGTGTCGCCCGCCCGCGCGGTGCGCCTCGTCAACCAGATGACGGCGCCGGTGCCGGCCGACGGAAAGAAGTCCTGATGCGCCTTTCCGCCCTGCTGGCCTGCGCCGCGACCCTCGCGGGCTGCGCGGTCCAGCCGCCCGACTTCCACCGCGAGCCCGCCCTGACCGCGGTGGGCAGCGGCCTGCCGGTCGCGGTCGTGCCGGGCGAGATCAACCAGTTCCCGGCGCCGCGCCGCCTCAGCCCGGGGTCGCTGTGGGACGGCGACCGCGCCAACCTGTTCCGCGATCCCCGGGCCATGCGGGTCGGCGACGTGCTGACCGTGACGATCGACATCAACGACAAGGCGACGCTCGGCAACAGCACCGACCGCAAGACCACCTCGGCGGTGGGCAACGGGCTCGACTTCACGCTCGGCACCGGCGGCTCCACCAAGATCGCGCCCCAGCTCGACATCACCTCGAAGTCGGCCGCCACCGGGGACGGCAACATCGACCGCTCCGAGAAGGTGAACGTGTCGCTGGCCGTGGTGGTGACCGGGATGATGCCCGACGGCAACCTGCTGGTGAGCGGGTCCCAGGAGGTGCGGGTCAACGACGAGCTGCGCCGCCTCAACGTCGCCGGCATCGTGCGGCCGCGCGACATCTCCAAGGACAACACGATCTCCTACGAGAAGATCGCCGAGGCCCGCATCTCCTACGGGGGCCGGGGCCGGATCAGCGAAACCCAGCAGCCCGGCTGGGGCCAGCAGGGCTACGACATCGTGAAACCGTTCTGAACGCGGGGGGACCCGACATGGCAGCTGTGGCAGGCAAGGGTTCGGCGCTCGGCTGGATCGTGCCCCTCGTGGTCCTCACGGGGCTCGCGGGCGGCGGCGGCTTCCTGGTGGCGCGGCAGATCGTGGCGGCCGTGAAGCCCGCGGCCGCCAAGCCGGACGCCGCCGCGCCCGAAAAGCCCGCCCCGAGCACGGACGCGGTGAGGGAAATGGCCCCGGTGGTCACCAACCTGGCGTCGCCCGACGGCGCCTTCGTGCGCCTGCAGACCGCGCTCGTCTACGACAAGACGGTGGCGCCCGCGATCGACATCCTGGCCGCCAAGATCAGCGACGACATGCTGGCCTTCGTGAAGACCCTGACGGTGGCGCAGCTGCAGGGCGCCAACGGGCTGCAGCACCTGCGCGAGGACCTGAACGAGCGGGCCATGCTGCGCTCGGACGGGCACGTCAAGGAACTCATCATCGAATCCCTGGTGGTCCAATGAAGATCCTGCCGGTCGCGGGCGCCGCGACCCTCCTGGTCGCGGGCGCCGCGACGGTGCTCCTCGCCACCGGAGCCGCGGCCCAGACGGTGGACCTCGGCTCCGTGGTGCCGGCCGCGGGTTCGGCGGTCAGCGGCCGCATCGTCCAGCTGGTCGGCCTGCTGACGGTGCTGTCGATCGCGCCGGGCCTGCTCGTCATGGTGACGAGCTTCACCCGCTTCGCCATCGCGTTCTCGTTCCTGCGGTCGGGCCTGGGGCTGCAAACCACGCCCGCCAACATCATCCTGATCAGCCTGTCCCTGTTCATGACCTTCTACGTCATGGCTCCGACCTTCGATCAGGCCTGGACCGGCGGGCTCCGGCCGCTGCTCGACAACAAGCTCACCGAGACCGAGGCCTTCGGCAAGATCACCGACCCGTTCCGCGGCTTCATGCTGGGCCAGGTGCGCGACAAGGACCTCAAGCTGTTCGACGACCTCGCCAAGGACGAGATCAGGACCGGCGACCGGGCCGGGGTCGACCTGCGCATCCTCATCCCGGCCTTCATGATCTCGGAAATCCGCCGCGGCTTCGAGATTGGCTTCCTGATCGCCCTGCCATTCCTCGTGATCGACATGATCGTGTCCACCATGACCATGTCGATGGGCATGATGATGCTGCCCCCTTCCGTGATCGCCCTGCCCATGAAGATCCTGTTCTTCATCCTGGTGGACGGCTGGAACATGCTCGTGGGCAGCCTGATCCGGTCTTATTCGTGAGGAGAACCGCTAGGGTTACTGTCTCGTGCGGCTTAACGCTTTGGCAATGGTGAATCTTTATCTTGATGGTCACGCGAGAGGGGGCGGCCGGCGAACGGTCGCTTCCCAAGGCATCAAGCCGCCCCCGCGATCCGGGACGACCCGGGATGTCCAGACGTTTCCTTGAGTTGAGGACCGGGATTCCGCCATGACCGCCAGCATCCTTACGAACATGTCCGCCATGAGCGCGCTCCAGAACCTGGCGGCGACGCAGAAATCCCTCAACATGATCCAGTCGCAGGTGTCGTCCGGCCTGCGGGTCGCGACCGCCTCCGACAACGCGGCCTATTTCTCGATCGCCACCAGCATGAAGTCCGACACCGCCGCCCTGTCGGCCGTGACCGACGCGCTCAACCTGGGCTCCTCGGTGGTGGGCGTGGCGAGTTCCGCCATCGGCAGCGTGATCGAGAACTTGAAGAAGATGAAGGCCCTCGTGGTCACGGCGCAGACGGCCGGCACCAGCAAGACCCAGGTGCAGAGCCAGATCACCGCCGACCAGCAGAGCCTGCAGAAGATCATCTCGTCGGCCTCGTTCAACGGCGTCAACCTGCTCGACGGCAGCACGACCCAGACCAACATCGTGGCGTCGTTCTCCCGCACGGCGACCGCGACCAGCACCGGCACCCTGCTGATCGACACCGTGGCGCAGAACATCGCCATGGCGGGCGGCACCGCGGCCGGCGGCGTGCTCGGCGGCAGCATGGGCGCGGCCAGCGCCAACGGGCCCACGACGGTCGTGGCCACCACCTACGATTCGTCGGGCACCACGCCCCAGAGCGGGTTCTTCGCGTCCGACAGCATCATAAACTTCCAGATGACCGACACGTCGACGGCGGCCGACCTGACCATCATCGCGACCGCCATCGACACGGCCATCACGGCCACCACGGCCGCGGCCGCCAAGCTCGGCGCCACCACCACCACCATCGACAACCAGCTGACCTTCGTGAGCGCCCTGTCGGACGCCATCACGAGCGGCGTGGGTTCGCTGGTCGACGCCGACATGAACGTCGCCTCCACCAAGCTGCAGGCCCTGCAAACCCAGCAGCAGCTCGGCATCCAGTCGCTGTCCATCGCCAACCAGAACAGCCAGCTCATCCTCAAGCTGTTCAACAACTAAGGCACGGCATCGCCGATCCGAACCGGCCGGCGGCCCCCCTCCCCCGACGACCCCGATCCATCGACCCCGAGGCCGCGCTTCCCCGAGCGCGGCCTCGCTCGCGTTTCAAACCCGTCGCGCGAGACTTCCTTCCTCGCCCCGGTAAGCCCGTGGACCCGCCGCGCAGGTCGGTGCGGACCGCGCCGGATCGCAATCTTTCGTTGATCATAGATCGCGAACAAGGGCGCGCCCGGCCCCGCCGGCCCGGCCGTGGGCCCTCGGGGGCCGTCCGATTCATCGTTCCGTAAGTGCGCCCTCTTAGCTTGGGTTTACGCAAGATTGGTGCGACCACAAAGAAACGTCGCGATCAAAGGCATTAAGCCGCTCATGCGTACCGGTACAGCCCGGGATGTCCTCCAGTATCGAGTATTTGTATTCAGGATATCCGCTGATGAGCAGCCTTCTCACCAACATGTCGGCCATGAGCGCGTTGCAGAATCTTGCAGCGACGCAGAAATCATTGGCCACCGTCCAGTCGCAGGTGTCGTCCGGCCTGCGGGTCGCGACCGCCTCCGACAACGCGGCCTATTTCTCGATCGCCACCAGCATGAAGTCCGACACCGCCGCCCTGTCGGCCGTGACCGACGCGCTCAACCTGGGCTCCTCGGTGGTGGGCGTGGCGAGTTCGGCCCTGTCGAGCGTGTCCGAGAATCTGAAGAAGATGAAGGCGCTCGTCGTCACGGCGCAGACGGCCGGCACCAGCAAGACGCAGGTGCAGAGCGACATCACGTCCCAGCAGCAGAGCATGCAGAAGATCGTCTCGTCGGCCTCGTTCAACGGCGTCAACCTGATCGACGGCAGCACGGCTACCACCAACATCGTGGCCTCCTTCTCGCGCACGGCCGCCGGAACCAGCACCGGCACGCTGACGGTCGACACGAGCACCATCGCGCTGGCCGGCGCCGGCGCGGCCGGCGGCCTGCTCGGTGGCACGCTGGCGACCACGTCGGCGAACGGCACGGCCGGCAACACGACCAACGATGCCGCCGGCACCCCGGTGGCGGGCTACTACGACGCGACCAGCCTGCTCGCCTTCCAGCTGACCGACACGACCACGGCGGCCGACCTGACCACGATCGCCACCGCCATCGACACGGCCATCACGGCCACCACGGCCGCGGCCGCCAAGCTCGGCGCCACCACCACCACCATCGACAACCAGCTGACCTTCGTGAGCGCCCTGTCGGACGCCATCACGAGCGGCGTGGGTTCGCTGGTCGACGCCGACATGAACGTCGCCTCCACCAAGCTGCAGGCCCTGCAAACCCAGCAGCAGCTCGGCATCCAGTCGCTGTCCATCGCCAACCAGAACAGCCAGCTCATCCTCAAGCTGTTCAGCTAAGGCGCGTTCGCACCGGCCCGGGCCTGCCCGCCGGGCACCCGAACCGCGCGGACCGGTCGAACCGGCCCGCGCGGACCGCCCGAGGCGATTTCGCGCCGGGAGGGTCGGGCGCCAGGCAGGGAAACCGCGCATGCCGGCCTGGGCCGCTCCAAAGGCGTGCCGGTTGCGCATTTCCTAACGGAATGATCCGAACCGGCGGCCGGAACGCCTCTCTTTAATTCAAATGTAAGTGTCCGATGGCACATCTGGTGCCAGGCCGGGCAGGTGCGTCGGCCAGCCGGCGGCAGCCAGTTTCCGGGCGCGGTTCCGCGCAATCCGGTGCGACCTTTCCTTGATCGAGCCACATCATTCCTGGTCCCGCCGACCGT
>CAXTEP010000128.1:0-4946 GCA_964243125.1 uncultured Lichenihabitans sp.
ACCGCGATCGTCACGCTGTCGCAGCTCGTGGCGTTCCTGTCGTTCCAGATCCGGGTGGTCGACGGCCTGAGCGTGCTCGCCGCCGCCTCCGATGGAGAGGCCCGATGAGCGAGACCGTCGTCACCCGTCCGGGCCTCGACCGGCCCAATCGTTTCACCCGGGAGGAGATCGGCTGGGTCCCCTGGCTGGAGCCGCTCGACGCCGCCGACCTGACCGAGCGTCACTGGGCCGCCCTGGTGGACGCGGGCCGCGCGACATCGCCCTATTTCATGCTGCTGGTGCGCGATCCGGCGATCCTGGAAGCGCGGACCAAGACCGACAAGGACATCTTCACCAATCCGGCGGCAGGACTGCCGCGCGCCGACCGCGAACTGGCGGCGCTCGCGGCTTCGCGTTTCAACGGCTGCATCTTCTGCGCGTCCGTGCACGCGCGTTTCGCGGCCCACCATTCCAAGCGCCACGCGGACGTGCAGCGGGTGCTGGACGAGGGCGTCGGCGTGGACGTCGGCGAGCCGTGGAACGCCGTCGTGGCCGCCTCCGTGGCGCTGAGCGCGACCCCGCTCCGGTTCGGGCCCGACCATGTGGCACGCCTGCGGGCGGCCGGTTTCGACGACCTCGCGATTGCCGACGTCATCCACGGCGCGGCCTTCTTCAACTGGGCCAACCGCCTCATGCTGTCCCTGGGCGAGCCGGAGGACGTGCGGCGCTGACCTCGATCCCGGGCCGGGACGAGCGAGGCCCGTCGTCGCGCCTCAGTCCTGCCGTCCGATCCGCTCGGCCAGGGCCGCGGCGGCCTCCGGGTCCGCGTAGCCGAGCTCGGTCGAGAACGTCACCGTGCCGCCGCCCGGAAGCGAGCGGAGGTGGCCCTTGCGGCGCTCGGCCGCGTAGCCCTCGGGCTCGCAGGTGCCCGGCATCGCGAAGGCGGCCGTGCGCTGGTCGCTGTTGGCCAGCACCCAGCGGATCGCGTGCGGCATGGAGCGGGGGTCGTACGCGACCGTGAAGCCGTCGCCCTCGGGGCGCCGCAGGAGGAACCGGACGCGGCCGTCGGGGCCGGGGCGCAGGCCCTTGACGTAGAAGACCTGCTCGGGATCGTAGCGGGCGGGCTCGTCCAGCCGCTCCATGCGGCCGGGATCGGCGGCGAGCTCGGCCAGCAGCGCGCGATAGTCGTCCGTGGGCCGCACGTGACCCGGCACGGCGGTGCGGGTCACCACGTGGGCCGGGTCGAACGGCACGGGCTGGACGATGCGGCCCCGCTCCACGAAGGCGAAGTTGGCGTGGCAGATGTACATGAGGTCCATGGGCGCGGCGGACCGGTTCTCGGCCTCCATGACGACCGTGATGCCCGTCGCGCCCTCGCGCAGCACCACGCGCGGGCTGGCCCGGTAATGCGCCCCAAAACCCATGGCGTAGTCGCGGAGGCCCGTCACCGCGATGAAGGCGCCCTCGGCGTCCGTGCCGCAGGCGAGCCCCGCCTCGTCCATGGGCAGGCAGGGGAACTCGCCGTGCAGCGGATGCGTGTCTTCCGGGGTCGGCACGCCGTTGCGCAGCAGCCCGGCGTGGTAGGCGAGGCAGCCGTAGGTTTCGACGATGGCGGCGGCCGGGCGGGGCTGGTCGAACATGCTCTGCATGGCGAGCTCGACGCCGTCGAAGCTGGCCCGCCAGACCATCTGGCCCATGAAGGGCAGCACGGTCGCGCCGCCGCGTTCGTTGCCGATGCGGATCGCTTCCACGCCGGTGTCGTAGCGGAACAGCGTCGCGTGGAGCGTGCCGTGGCGCAGCACCGTGCGCTCGCGCGCCGCGAAGAAGCCGCGCTCGAGCGCAACCGTCGTGGCGGGATCCCAGGGTGTCGGCACGGTGTTCTCCCTCACTGCCGCTGGCGGCTGCGCAGCACGTTGAGCGCGATCACGAGCAGCAGGAAGCCGCCCCAGATGAAGTCGATGAGGAAGTTGCTGAACCGCAGGATCTGGAACCCCGCCGACAGCAGCATCAGGGCCACCACCGCGACCGACACGCCCAGCACCGAGCCGCGCCCGCCCGCCGGATTGGTGCCGCCCAGCACCGCCACCAGCACGGCTTCGAGCAGGTAGGACACGCCGTAGTCGGACTTCGCCGCATTGGTGCGGCCCGACAGGATCAGGCCCGCGACGCTGGCCAGCAGGCCGGTCAGGACGTAGGACTGGAAAACGATCCGCCGCGTGTCCAGCCCGGCGAAAACGGCCGCCTTGGGGTTGGTGCCGATCAGCATGAGCCGCGTGCCGAAGGGCGTCCGCGACAGCAGGAACCCGACCGCGGCCGCCAGCGCCACGAAGACCAGGAACGGGAACGCCAAGCCGAACAGCTTGCCGTTGCCGATGAAGGTCCAGTCGGCCGGAAACCCCACGATGGCCGGGCCCCCGGTCAGCACGAGCGCCAGCCCCGTGAAGAGCTGGCTCGTGCCGAGCGTCGCCAGGATGGGGGTGATCCGCACCCTGGCGATGAGGATGCCGTTCACGGCGCCCGCCGCCACGCCCACGGCCAGCGCCAGGACCACGCCGAGCGCCACCGCGCCGGGCCCGAGCGCGGCCGACTGGCCCGCGGGCGCCAGGTGGTGGAACAGCGTGCCGGCCAGCACGGCCGCGAGGTTGGCGATGCCGATGATCGACAGGTCGATGCCGCCCGTCAGCATCGCCACCATGATGGCGATGGACAGGAGTCCAAGCTCCGGCATGGTGAAGCTGATCGACTCGAAGGTGTAGAAGCGCAGGAACTTGGCCGGGCTGAGCCAGCTCATGGCCGCGAAGACCGCCGCGGTCACGAGCAGCAGCTGCACGGCCGTCTCGTGGTCGCGCAGGAGGCGGCGCGGGGCCGACAGGGTGGGCGCGACGGACATGGACGGGCCCTTCAGGCGAGGCGCTTGCGGTCCCGCAGCGCCGTCAGCGCCGTCGAGCCCACGATGACGAGGCCGACCACCACCTGCTGCCAGGTGGTGTCGACGTGCATGAGGATCAGGCTGTTCTTGATCATCACCAGCAGGAACACGCCGAGCAGGGTGCCGATGACGCTGCCGCGACCCCCGAAGATGCTGGCGCCGCCCAGCACCACGGCCGCGATCACGTCGAGCTCGAAGCCGACGAAGTCGCGCGGGTTGGCGAGCCAGATCATGGAAGCGTGCAGGAGCCCCGCGAAACCCGCGAGCGCGCCCGCGGCGCAATAAGCGAGCGCGATGATCTTGCGCGTGTCGAAGCCGACCCGGGACGCCGCCTCGGGCGACCCGCCGTAGGCGTAGAGCCCGCGGCCGATCACGGTATGGCGCAGCAGGAGATGGACGCCGAGCGCTAGGACCCCGTAGACCAGGATCATGGCGGTGAGCCCGAAGCGGGTGCCGTCGGGGTTGGTGACCGTGACGAGGTCGGTCCGGCCGAACGCGATCAGGGCGGGCGGCATGCGGTTGATGTTGATGACGCTGGTGCCCACGACGCCGAGCAGCAGGCCGCGCACCACGCTGGCGGTGCCGAGCGTCACGATCAGCGGGATCATGCGGAAGGCGCGGATGAACAGGGCGTTGCAGGCGCCGAGCACGAGGCCGATCAGGGTCGCGGCCGCGAACGGGACCGCGAGGCCCTCGTAGCCGGTGTCGGCCATCCAGCCGACCACGAGGTACATGGCCGCCACCGCGAAGGCGGGAAACGACACGTCGATGCCGCCCGTAATCATCACCATCAGCACGCCCAGCGCCATGATGCCCGTGATGACGTTGCTCCTGACCAGTCCGAACAGGTTGTCGAGACCCCAGAAGGCCGGGTTGACGAGGCCGATGCCGATCATGGCGGCGAGCAGGATGGCGGCCACGGCCGCCTCCGGCCGGCGCAGCAGGGGGGCCAGGGCCTTCACCGCAACCCCCGCAGGGCGTCGCCGACCCGGTCCTCGTCGGCCTGGGCGGGATCGAAGCGCTCCACGAAGCGGCCGTGGTGCATCAGGATCACCTGATTGCAGTTCTGCAGCAGCTCCGGCACGTCGTCGGAGATCATCAGCACCGCCAGGCCGTTGCGGGTCGCGAGGTCGCGGATGATGCGGTGGATCTCGGCCTTCGAGCCGACGTCCACCCC
This sequence comes from uncultured Lichenihabitans sp., assembly GCA_964243125.1. Lineage (GTDB taxonomy): Bacteria > Pseudomonadota > Alphaproteobacteria > Rhizobiales > Beijerinckiaceae > Lichenihabitans. Next base: position 4,086 of record CAXTEP010000128.1, read on the forward strand.
GACGGTCGGCCCGTTGAGCAGGAGGATGCGCGCCTTCGTCAGCAGCCAGCGGGCGATCACCACCCGCTGCTGGTTGCCGCCCGACAGGTTGCCCACCGGCGTATCGCGGTCGCGCGTGGCGATCTGCATGGCGCGGATCATGTCGTCGCTCGCCGCCGCGGCGCGGGCGCGGTCGACCGTGAGGCCGGTCGAGACCGCGTCCAGCGAACTCGCCAGCATGTTGCGGGACACCGACTGGGTGAGGAAGAGCCCCTCGGCGAGCCGGTCCTCCGGCACGTAGGCGATCCCGTGCCGGATCGCCTCGCCCACGCTGTCGAGCCGGACCGGCCGGCCGTCGATCGCGACCGTGCCGCCGTGGTCGGGACGCATGCCGAAGAGCGCCAGGGCGAGCTCGGTCCGGCCCGCGCCGATCAGCCCGCACAGGCCGACGATGTCGCCGGGCCGCAGCACGAGGTCGACGCCCTCGACCGCGTCCGGCACCGCGAGGCCCTCGACGGCGAGCCGCGGCGGCGCAGGGCCGTCCGGCGGCCCCGCATAGGTCGCCCGGGTCAGGTCGCGGCCCGTCATGTGGCGGGTGATGGACGCTTCGGTGAAGTCCGCGATGGGCCCTTCCACCACTTTGCGGCCGTTGCGCATCACGGTGAGCCGCTCGCTGATCTCCAGCATCTCGCGCATCTTGTGGCTGACGAACAGCACCGCGATCCCGTCGCGCTGGATGGCCCGCGTGACCGACAGGAGCCGCTCGACCTCGTTCCGGGTGAGTGCCGTGGTGGGCTCGTCCATGATGAGCAGGCGGGCCTCGGCCAGAAGGGCGCGGGCGATCGCCACGAGCTGCTTGCCGGCGGTGGGCAGGGTCTCGAC
>CAXTEP010000128.1:5046-8759 GCA_964243125.1 uncultured Lichenihabitans sp.
CCCGAGATGATCTTGATGATCGTCGACTTGCCCGAGCCGTTCTCGCCCGCGAGGCAGTGGATCTCGCCCCGCCGCACCGAAAGCGAAACGTCGTCGAGGGCCTTCACGCCCGCGAACCGCTTGCTGACGCGGTCGAGCTCGATGAGGGGTGCTTGCATGCGGAGGCCGGTCGCGGCGGAGCGGAACCCGGCGCCGCGCGGCGCCGGGCCCGAGCCTCGGCTCAGAAGTTATACTCGGCCATGTTGGTGGCGTTCACGCCGACCCAGCCGGAGCCGTAGAGCAGGTGAGGGTTGGCGGCGTCCGGCACCTTGAGGTCGGTGTAGCCCGGCAGCCCGAGGTCCAGGCCGGTCTTGATGTCGGCGCTCTTCTTCTGCAGCGCCATGACGGCGAGCTCGTTCATGGCGTAGCCGGCCGCGGCCGGATCCCAGAACTGGATGTAGTCGATGTCGCCGTTCTTGATGTACTGGCCCGCCACCGACACGAGCCCGGTGCCCGAGAAGAACACCTTGCCCTTGAGGTTGCGCTCGGCGATGAGCCGGCCGGCGCCCGCCGAGGTCGGCATGGGCGCACCCAGGATGCCGGTCACCTTGGGGTAGGTGGTCAGCGCCTCCTTGAGCTTGGTGTAGTCCTGGTTGGCGTCGTCGTAGGTTTCGAGCCGGTTGGTCACCAGCTTCATGTCTGGGAAGTGCTGCTTCTGGTACTCGACGGCCCCGTCGATCCATTCGTTCTGCGACTTCGAGGTCAGGCTGCCGACAGTCGCGACGTAGTCGCCCTTGCCGCCCATCTGCTTGCCGAGCTCCTGCATCAGCCTGGCCCCGTAGGCCCTGTTGTCGAAGGCCTCGACGTCGAAGTCGACGTTCTTGATGTTGGACGCCTCGTGCGAGATCACCACGATGCCGCGGTCGCGCGCCTTCTGTAGCACCGGCTCCACCGCCTCGACCGAGAACGGCACCACGCAGATGGCATCGACACCTTGCGCGATCAGGTTCTCGATGATTGCCACCTGGGCGGCCGCGTCGGCGGCGCTCGGCCCGAGCTCGAACGTGTCCTGGCCCGTGTCGGCCTTGAACTGCTTCACACCCTCCCGCATGCGGTCGAACCAGGCGATGCCGTCGACCTTGACCACGGTGGCGATCGTGTAGGTCTTGCCCGTGTCCTTGGTGGTCAGGCCCTTGGGAACCTTGGACGTGTCGAGCGGGCCGTCGGCCCGCGCCACGCCCGAAGCGAGCACGAGCGCCAGAGCGGCCGTTGAAAGAAGCTTGAGCATGGATGTTCCCCTCCGGTGATCTTGCGCTTTTGTTACGAATGTCACAAGATGGCGTGAGGATCGCACCACCGGTGGGATGCGTCAAGCGCCTTGGCCGGAACGGCCGCGGCGAGCTGGTCGGTACGGACCGACTCCGGCCCGACCCGCTGTAGGCTCGCGACGCGCGGTGTTCGTAACGCCGGAGTCGGGCCGCAAACAGGATCAATGGCGATGGCGCATCAGGACGGCTCATCCGCACACTCCGACGGCAAGGCGGCACGGGCCAAGCCCGCGTTGCAGGCCGTGGCAAGCCTGCCCCCGCGTGCGCCCGAAGGCGCGGCCGGGCACCGCAATCCCGGGACGGGGCTCAAGCCCGAATGGTTCGACGGCATCCAGGTCAACCTGAGCGCCGTGGAGCGCCGGGCCGCCACGGTCGGCACGCGGCGTTCGGTCAAGAAGGAGTGGCAGGCCGCCTGGCTCGTCAAGGCCATCACCTGCATTGACCTGACGACGCTGGCCGGCGACGACACACCCGGCCGCGTCCACCGCCTCGCCATGAAGGCCCGCAAGCCGCTCCGCGACGACCTCACGGCCGCGCTCGGGCTCGCCGACGCGCCGCCCAAGGTCGGGGCCGTGTGCGTCTACCCGACCATGGTGGCGCCGGCCGTCAAGGCCCTGCGGGGGTCCGGCATCCCGGTCGCGTCCGTGGCGACCGGCTTCCCGGCCGGCCTCACGCCGCTGCCGCAACGGCTGGCCGAGATCCGCTACGCGGTCGACCAGGGCGCGGGCGAGATCGATATCGTGATCACCCGCGCGTACGTGCTGCTCGGCGAGTGGCAGGCGCTCCACGACGAGGTCGCGGCCATGCGCGAGGCCTGCGGGCCGGCGCACCTCAAGGCCATTCTCGGCACGGGCGACCTGAAGACGCTGCGCAACGTCTACAAGGCGTCCATGGTGGCCATGCAGGCGGGTGCGGACTTCATCAAGACCTCGACCGGCAAGGAGGACGTCAACGCGACCCTGCCGGTCAGCCTGACCATGATCCGGGCGCTGCGCGACTACGGCGAGCTGACGGGCGAGCGGGTCGGCTTCAAACCCGCTGGCGGGCTGAAGACCGCCAAGGACGCGCTCGCCTGGCTGACGCTGATGAAGGAGGAGCTCGGCCGGCCGTGGCTTGAGCCCGACCTGTTCCGCATCGGGGCCTCCTCCATGCTGGCCGACATCGAGCGGCAGATCGAGCACCACGTCACCGGCCATTACGCCGCATCGTCCCACCACGCGATGGCCTGAGGGCCGCCGCTTTCCCGCAAGGGAAAAGCATGTCTGCCGAGGGGGCGCCGGCGCCGGGTGCCCCGCGGGATCGACAACGAGGAACCAGCATGCCCCAGGTCAAAGAGATCCTCGACACCATGGATTACGGTCCCGCGCCCGAGGCCACCGACCACGCCCGCGCGTGGCTGAAGACGCACGAGCGGGGCTTCGGCCATTTCATAGACGGACGCTTCACCGCGCCCGTTCCGGGCCAGGATTTTGCCGTGCACGACCCGGCCCGGGACGAGACGCTCGCCACCGTGGCCCAGGGGTCGCAAGCCGACGTCGATGCCGCGGTTGCGGCCGCCCGCACCGCCTTCGCGAGCTGGTCCAGAACCCCCGGCCACGTCCGCGCCCGCCACCTTTACGCGCTCGCCCGCCACGTGCAGAAGCGCGAGCGGTTTCTGTCGGTGCTGGAATCGCTCGACAACGGCAAGCCGATCCGCGAGTCCCGCGACATCGACGTGCCCCTGGTGGCGCGCCACTTCTACCACCACGCCGGCTGGGCCGAGCTGATCGCGAGCGAGTTTCCCGGCCACGGGCCGGTGGGCGTCTGCGGCCAGATCATCCCCTGGAACTTCCCGCTCCTGATGCTGGCCTGGAAGATCGCCCCGGCGCTCGCGGCCGGCAACACGGTCGTGCTGAAGCCGGCCGAGTTCACGCCGCTCACCGCCCTCGCGTTCGCCGAGATCTGCCGCGAGGCCGGGCTGCCCGGGGGCGTGGTCAACATCGTCACGGGCGACGGCGCGACGGGCGCGGCCCTGGCCCGGCACCCGGGCGTCGACAAGGTGGCGTTCACGGGCTCGACCGAGGTCGGCCGCCTGATCCGGCAGGACACGGCGGGCTCCGGCAAGAAGCTGAGCCTGGAACTCGGCGGCAAGTCGCCCTTCATCGTGTTCGACGATGCCGATCTCGACGGCGCCGTGGAAGGCGTGGTGGACGCCATCTGGTTCAACCAGGGTCAGGTCTGCTGCGCGGGAGCGCGCCTGCTCGTTCAGGAAGGGGTGGCGGACCGCTTCTACGCCAAGCTGAAGCGGCGCATGGGCACGCTGCGGACCGGCGACCCGCTCGACAAGTCGACCGACGTCGGGGCCATCGTGGCCCCCGTGCAATTGCAGCGCATCCGCGACCTCGTGGCCAAGGGCGAGGCCGAGGG
>CAXTEP010000129.1:0-8709 GCA_964243125.1 uncultured Lichenihabitans sp.
GGGCGCCAGGCTCATGCTCGATCTGCTGCCGGCCGCAAAAGCCCTGCTTGGCGACCGGGGCCGCGCCTCCAAAAAGTTCCGGGCGGCGCCGTGTGACAAGAAAATCAAACCCTGCCTCCCATCCTCGCGAAGCCGCAAAGTCCCTGTCCCGCACGACAGAACGCTCCATCGCCGGCGCCGCAGGATCGGGATCATGTTCGGCCGGCTCAAGGATCGGCGGCGCGCGGCCACCCGCCACAACCGATGCGCCCACACCTTCTCAGCCACTTGCATCGCCGCAACCGCCATCTTCCGGCTTCGGTCAAGCAATGAACCCTGAGCCTAGCTTCGCGTCATGGGCTGGGATATCAGACGAGGCGGGGCGCTTACCTGTCATGGCTGCGGCTGCGTCACTGGCGAACATTCGGGAGGTTGGGTTGGATGGCACTCGCCTGGGGCTGCTGTTCGGGCTTGCCTTGTCGTGTTGGGCGGTCGCTCCCTCGTCGGCGCTTCCCACCGAAGTGCAACCCGATCCGGCCCGCGAACCCGATGCCGCCGATCTCGCTCCGGCGTTCCTGTCGCGCTCGTCTCCGGTGCCGATCATCTTCAATGCACCGCGTCAGGCGCGAGGCGGCGACATCATCGGACTGCAAGGCGCCAACCTCGATTCGAGCGTCGAAGTCTACCAGGAGAACCGCGAAGCCTCGGCGCAGACGCTCCCCATCGTGACCCGCGTCGGCGCCGTCTGGATCGCGGTGCAACTGCCGGCCATCCTGCGCGATCCCGTGATCCTGCGGGTCCGGAACAGGGCCGGCGTCAGCGACCCGTTGCGGCTGAATGCGGCGCTGCCGCGCCACCTCGACGCGACCCAACTTGTTCCCGGAGGGCGGATGCGCCTGTTCGGAAGCAGCCTGTTGGTGGCCGGTTCCACCCCCACGGTGACGGTGGACGATCGCCCGGCCAAGGTCGACCTTTCCGCCAGCAACGAGGACATGCTGGTCGCCACGGTGCCGCCCGACGCGGCATCGAACGAGCAGGCGACCGTCCGCGTCGACAACGGCAATGGCACGGGAACGGCCGCGTTGCCGGTCACGGTCGCGGTCCGCCCCGGGTCGGGCGATCCGCTTGGTTTAGGGGCGGGTTGGGCGGCGGGGTTCACGTCCCTGACCCGCGTCGTGTCGGTCCCGGCAGCCTGCAACGGCGTGGCCGACGATACGCAATCGATCAAGGACGCGGTCGAGCAGGCGTCGCGGCAGGGCGGCGGCATCGTTCTGCTGCCGCAAGGCCAATGTCGGCTCGCCGGCACGGTCAATCTCGCGCCGCGCGTGATCCTGCGGGGAGCCGGCCAGAAAGCCACGACGCTGCGCTACGAGGCGAACTACCCCGTCTACGCCGACGGGCTGGACCTCGTCGGCCTGCAGGACCTGTGCTTGCAGAATGCAGGGCCGGTGCAGGAAGGGCCCGTTTGGCGACACAACACCCGGAGTGTCATTCAGAGAGTCACCTTCGACCTGGGCGTGACGCGCCAGGTCTTCTTCACCGGCAACACGAATTTCATGTTCGACCGCAACACGATCCGGCAGACTGGAAGCTACGATCAGCAGAACCCCTACCGGTTCGACGACTCGTCCGGCCTCGTGTTCTCCCGTAACCGCTCCGTCAACGTGTCCGGGTCACCGACCTTCAGGAACATCCATGACGCGGCGATCATCGGAAACAGGTTCACCCGCGACGCGTCATCGCAGAACGAGTCACCCGTGATCGCCCATCACGGGCTCGTGCTCGACTTCGCGTACCGCATCGCGGTCGTCGGCAACACCTTCGACGTCGTCAACGGTCCGGTGATCAACAAGCTTCGCAATGATGGCGAGACGATCCTGGTCGAGGGCGGCGGCGCCGACCGGACGGAAAACCTCGGCACGGTCGAAGCCGCGGACGCGACCTCGCTGACCGATCACGGCAATGTCGTCAACGCCGACCCATTCAAGACCGGGACGCTGCCGGAGAACTACGCGGTGGCGATCGTGTCGGGTCAGGGCATGGGCCAGTGGCGGCGCTTGACCGGGGTCGGCAACGGTACGCTGCGCGTCGACCGTCCGTGGAGCGTGTTGCCCGACCGGAACAGCCGCTACAGCACCTTCGTCTGGGGCTTGCAGGATGCGCTCATCAAGAACAACGTGCTCGACGGCAATCCCCGCGGCATCTGGCTGTACCAGACCTCGATCGCCAACGTCGATGTCAGGAACAACCACATCGGCGAAGGCGGCGGCATCTACCTGCGGTCATACCAGAACGAGGCGCAGAAGATATTCACGTTCCAGGTCAATTCCACCATCGCCAGCAACGACATCGTGAACACGACGGGGCGCTGGCTGTCGCACGTCATCGTCGCCAACGTCAGTGCGGATCCCGTGGCATTCGGGACGGGCGAGATCGGCATCGCGGTCCGGCGTAACCGGGTCGTGGCCAACGTGCCGAACTTGACGTCGACGACGGAGGACCACGCCGCGGACGAGGGCTATCGAGGGTTGGTCTTCATCGAGAACAATGATCGTCGCCTCGGACCGGCGCCCAACATGCTCGGGACGATCTTCCAGCACAACGTTTGCGAGAATTGTGAACACCCGTTCGTGATCGGGACGGGAGCGTTCGGCACGGTGGTGGTCGACAACAGGCCCGCGGTGACCGAACCCAACGCGTTGCTGGATCTGGACACGTTCAACGCGGGCATCGGTGGCGCGACCGCGACGTTCTCGAGGTGAGGTGGACGGGGGTCTCGTGCCGGTCCGCCGAAACCGCGGTCAACAACGAAGCACGACGGATAAGCGAGATGTCGGCTTGGGCGGGGGCGACCGCCAGGCCGAACCCGAGCGGGCTTGCACTTCCGGTCTCGTCGCAAGCGCGGGTTACGAGGGCCATTCGAACAGAAGTGACACGCTTCCTTTGGTCAGACCAAAGATCTCGCGTTCGGCCAAGCACCACATTCCAACAGGAGCGACTGGTCTTTCAGCTTGCCTTGCTACCATCTCTCAGAATCTGGACTCGATCGACCAAGCGGCGACGTTCGGCTTTCGATCCAATGCAGGTTTTGGGAAGGTGCGCTTGCAAGCGGCCAGCGACCGCAGCCGTCGAGAAGGCGTCACGGAAGCTCCGTTCCGCGATGCAAAACACCACTTGGCTAAGCTGCGGATCCAGAGCTCTGAAATATGAAAATAGCGCCAGTGCTTTGTTTCGACGCATAGGCCGCACTATAAACATCTACTATTGTTGATCCAAGTAAACTCAGTTCCTGTTGGTCCAAAACGATGACCCGAACCGAGCGGCTCTTTGCTTTGATCGACATCCTGCGAACCTGCAAGCGGCCGATCACCTCCGACCGACTTGCAACCGAACTGAGCGTCTCGCCCCGCAGCATCTATCGCGACATCGACGCGTTACGCGCGATGGGTGCGCCAATCGATGGCGAGGCCGGGGTCGGATATCGGCTTCGCGCCGGCTTTCTCTTGCCACCGCTCATGCTGACCGCGGACGAACTCGATGCGCTAACGTTGGGCGGCTCCTGGGTGCGACAGCGCGCCGACCCTGCGCTGTCAGCGGCAGCGTCCAGCGCGTTGGCCAAGATCGCCGCTGTTCTACCGGGTACATTCGCTCCGCCCGATGACGTTCCCTCACTCGTAACCGCGGCACCCGCCGAGGTGCCGGCCGATCCAGCCTCGACTTCGGTGCTGCGCGACGCCATTCGCCGGCAACACAAGGTCGCCGTCCGTTACACGGATGCGCACGAACAGGACAGCGACCGTATTTTGTGGCCTATCGCGATCGCCTACTTCGACCAGGCTCGGATCCTCGCAGCCTGGTGCGAGAGCCGGGCCGCATTTCGGCACTTCCGGATCGACCGCTTTCAGCGGACCAAGATTCTCGGCGAGCGCTACCCAGAACCGCGCGGTCGATTGCTCAGGCGATGGCGGGAGCAGGATCCGATGACGGGATTACGCTCCTGACATTTTCTGGTAGTTCGCCAAGCTACACGGATCGTTCATGAACGAAAGGTGACCCATGAACGACGTTGCGCTCCCCGAGCTGTTTCGCCCCGAAGCGGTCTCCGCAAACACCCGGTCGATCAATGAAGGGCTATCGGCGAGGCTGGCGGCCGGTCCAAGGCCGCCGGACCTCGGCGCCCTCCGCGAGGCCTTCGCTCGCGGCCTCACCGGCATCCCGGCCTCAGCCAAGTCGCCGCACGCACGTACCCGTACGATTCCCGGTCCAGGCGGCGACATTCCATTGCGCATCCTGGTACCGGATGCCGTTCGCGGCGCGTACCTGCATATCCACGGTGGGCTCTGGATGATCGGCACCAATGACATGTGGGACGGTCAACTGGAAAGGCTCGGCCGCGAGGCGGGACTCGCCTGCGTGAGCATCGATTATCGCTTGGCGCCCGAACACACCTTCCCGGCCGCGGTGGACGACTGCGTTGCCGCGGCCCTCTGGCTGATCGACCATGCCGAAACCGAGTTCGGCACGTCGCGACTGACAATCGGCGGGGAGTCAGCCGGAGCTCATCTGTCCGTTGCGACGTTGCTTCGCCTGCGGGACGAGGGCTACGCAGATGCGTTCGACGCCACCAACCTGCTCTACGGCTGCTATGATCTCTCGCTCACCCCCAGCGCTCGCCGCGCGACGGGCACTATCATTCTTGATCGCACGACGTACGAAGGAGGCGTCGCCGCCTTCCGTGGCCGGACCGATCCACGCGACCCGACGCTCTCGCCGCTGTATGCCGATCTGACAGGTCTGCCGCCGGCGCTGTTCTCGGTTGGTACACTCGATCCGCTCGTTGACGACAGCCTGTTCATGCACATGTCCTGGCAGGCGGCAGGCAACAAGTCCGAACTGGCGGTCTACCCAGGCGGCCTGCACGGCTTCAACGCGCTTGATGGCGAACTGGCGGAAGCCGCGAACCGTCGCGTCGAAACGTTTCTGCATACGAGGCTCGAAACGAACATTCACTACGGCTGAGTTGGAGCGACAATCCCAGATGGAACCGGGCGCGTCGACCGGCACCGCGGGCGCGGTCGTCACGTCGCAGGCGTTGCCGGGCGTCAGCAGGAGGATGCCAGGGCGACAAGCGCAGCGACGAGGCGTAGATCCTGGTCTTTCAATCGCCGCGAGACGGGCCGGGCACCTGCGCCCGGCCCATTTTTTACCCCCCTTGGCTCGAGCGGTGGACCTTCACCTCGGTGGCGTCGATGGTCGCGACCTCGCGGGACCATTCTGCCCTGGCCAACGCAGCCAGCATTGCTCGGCGGAAGCAGCGCCGGGACACCCGATCGAACCTGTTACAGACCTTGGTGTGCGGACCGTAAGCGGCCGGGTAATCCCGTCGGCAATAGCCCGACGTAAGCACGGGCAGGAAGCCGGAGATGATGCGGCGATCGTGTTCACGCTCGGGTTCAGGCCGGTTCGTCGGCGTTAACGGCTCGGTCTCAACCCTCTGCACGTCCGAAAGCCGGAACAGGTCCGGCATCGAAATCTCAAGCTGCCAATCGCGGCAACCGGTCACGAAACCGCAGCCGCGACAATACTCCGGTCCCGTTCGGATTCCAGGGCGGAGCGAAATCCGACCTTTTTAACTGCATAATTAATTACAGAATTGCTGTTCCACATGCTGTTTGGCGGTACGCCCGCTACTATCGAGTCATCAAGAAGAGTTGCACTCGGTCTCGCGACCGTCGGTCTGCTCCAGGATTCTTTCAATTCCGATGACCCCCGGAGGTGAAGGGCATGACGCGCGACATGTCCTGCAAGCGAACCGCGTCGGCCGCACCCGACATCGACCGACGATGGGATGTAGCGTATGATTGAGCGTCACGGCGAGGACCCGAAAGCTTGCGACTGCCCTACATCCAGGTCCTCCGGTTCCTCGCCGCCTTGGCCGTGGTCCTGTTCCACTCGCTCGGTACGGACGGCGGCTACGTGCAGGGCCAGCATTCGCGGCTCTTCCAACATTTCGACCTTGGCTATCTGGGGGTCGATCTCTTCTTCGTGATCTCCGGCTTCGTGATCTACCTGTCGGCGTCCCGGGCCGACACCACGGCGCCCGGCTTCCTGCTCAGGCGACTGGAACGGATCATCCCGATCTACTGGGTCATGACGCTGTTCATCACGGCGCTGCTGCTCTTCGCACCCGGCGTATTTCGCGGCGAGTTCGGCTACACGGCCGGCTCCGTGGTCAGGAGCCTGTTCTTCGTAAGCTTCGCCGGCAACAACTTTCCCATCATATACGCCGGCTGGTCGCTCGAATACGAGATGTTCTTCTACCTGTGTGCCGCGGTGCTGATGGCCGCGGCGCGGCCTTACGTGTGGACCGCGATCACGCTGATCTTTTCCGGACTGGTGGCGGTCGGCCTGGCCGCGGACGTGCAACGGCATGACGTTTTCTACGTCCTGCAGTTCGTGACGAGGCCGATCGTCATGGAATTCGTGCTCGGCATCATCGTGGCCCGCATCTATCGTCGGGACACGCCACCGGTCATTTCATTGCTCGCCGTCGGTGGCGTGCTGGCGGCGCTGCTGCTGACCGATCCGACCAGCAGGGCTGTCGTGGCGGGTGTGCCGGCCGCCGTGCTGGTGCTGGTCGCCGCCTTCTCCAGTCCCACCCGCGCGAAGCCGGGGCTTGTTCTGTCCGTGCTGAGCCGGCTCGGCGACGCGTCCTACTCCATCTATCTCGTGCAGGCTCTGACGATCTCGGCGGCCGACAAGGTCGTGGTGAGGATCCTTCCCTCGATCAACCTGGACGTCCTGATCGTCGTGACGACGGTCGCCACCGTTGCGTTCGGTTTCCTGGTGTTCACCTTCGTGGAACGGCCGCTTCTGCGCGCTTTGCGCGCTTGGCTTCCGGGACGCGGGCCAGGCAGGCAGGCCCTCGACACTGCCGAGGAGCGCGGCGGACGGCCGGCGCGGTTCGCCGATTAAAGGTCCGGCCGGATCAGATCAGGGTGGGTCGGCGGCCATTTCAAACAGCGACCAGCCACTCGTGGCGTAGTCGCCCTGGCGCTTGGCCAAGGCGCTGACCCGCCAGGCGTACCGGGCGGGCTGGCTCGGCAATGGGACGAACACGCCGGTCACGGCGGTCGAGCCCGAGTATATCTCGCGGGTTCCCGCGGCCCCGCGTTCCTGGACCTCGACGAAGAATCGGACGGGCTCCGGTTGCGGAAGCGATGTCCAGACGAGTTCGATGCCGCCGACGTCCGGGCTGGTGCGCCCACCCGACGCGGGTTCGAGGCAGATCGGAGCAGTGAGGGCCGTGCTGGGCTGGGGGGTCGAACGGAGATCGGCGACGCGCTCCCGAGCAGCAGGAAGTTCCGACTGCAGGAACCAGGCCCGCGCCAGATCGTCATTCTTGGGAACGCCATCGCCGGCCTGGTAAAGCTGGCCGAGGTTATAGGCGGCGCGACGGTCGCCGTGCGTCGCGGCGCGCGCGTACCACGCGGCGGCTTGCCCGAGATCGACGGCGGTCCCGCGGCCGCTGTCGAGCATGACACCCACGTTGAACTCCGCTGCGGGCCACCCGCTCCGCGCGGATTGCAGGTAAAGCGCGAAGGCCTGCGGCGCGGCCGCCTTTCCGCTCAGATCCAGTTCGACCGCCTCGTCGAACCACCGCTTCGCGGCGGTGCCCTCGGCGTGCGCGGGAACCGCCGCGCACGCGAGCATCAGCCACAGTGCCGGGCGAAGCGCCACGCTCCGGTCGCTAATGCCAGGTGATCTCGACGCGGCGGTTCTGCGACTCGGCCCCCTTCGCGTCCGGGGCCGGCAACTCGGTCTGTCCCTTCGCGAGCACCTGGAAGCGGTCGGCCGGAATGCCGCGGCTCAGGAGGCCGGCCAGGACCGCGTTGGCCCGTCGCTGCGACAGTTTTAGGTTCACCTGGGCGTTGCCAACGCGATCCGACGTGCCGGTCACGATCATCACGATCGGCTTGCCTTCGTTGTAGGCCCTCGACGCGCGATCGAGGATGGCCTTGTCCTGGCTCCGGAGTTCGGCGCTTCCGGAGGCGAAGTAGACCACGAGCGACGGAGAGCCGCTGGCGCTGCTGGTCACCGTGCTTCCTGCGTCGGGCTGAGCCGCAGGCGTCTGCTGCGCGCGGGCCGGCAACGCACTGCACACCAGGGCGCTCAGGCAAACAATGGCGAGGCGGTTCATGAACAATCTCCCTTGATCACTGGTTTTTACTGGTACTGCCTCCCCCGACGGCCACTTCGATCGTGCCGGGGGGAGGAAGGGCGCTGAGATCGGGAAGGCGACCCTGGACCGCGCCGGGCAGATCAAGGAGGTCGTTGATCCGCTTGGCACTGTCGCGATCCCGACTGTAGAAGTAGGCGACGCGGTTGATCTTGGACTGTCCCGGTACCCCGGTCGGGTCGCTGACCTCGAGACCCTGCGATCGTAACCGCGATGCCAGGAGCGTCGCCTGCGCCAACGCGGCCGGGCTCTTGGCGTCGTAATGCAACACGACATGGGCCGGGACGGCTTCAGGCAGGGCGCCGCGACCAGCGTCCGCACTGGCCACCGTACTCGTCGACGAAGGCTGGCGAGGGGGCACGGCCGTTGGCGCTTGCGGCTGCTGACCGGGCGCGGCGGCCTGCGCGGGTGCGGTGTGCTTCTTCTCGGGTTGCGGCGTCGCGGCCCCCTGAACCGGGACGCTTCGCTCGCCTCCGCTCTTTGCCGGCTGC
>CAXTEP010000130.1:0-8668 GCA_964243125.1 uncultured Lichenihabitans sp.
CAAGCGCGGCCCCGTAAACGTGGGCCTGGTTGATCTGCGCCTTGTAGGCGCGGGCTACGCGGGCCTGGTCGTCGCTGGTCGGGAAGATGGCCGAGCGATACTGCGTGCCGGAATCCGGACCCTGGCGATTCAGCTCGGTCGGGTCGTGGGCGGCCGAGAAGTAGATCTGCAGCAGGCGCCCGTAGGTGATCTGGTGGGGATCGTAGGTGATCCGCACCGATTCGGCGTGGCCCGTGATGCCCGTGCTGACCTCGTCGTAATGGGCCGTATCCTGCTCGCCGCCCGCGTAGCCGGACACCGCCGATGTCACGCCCTTGACGTGCTGGAACACGCCCTGCACGCCCCAGAAGCAACCTCCCGCCACGATCGCGACTTCACTCGCGGGCGCATTCGCGGCCTGCTCGTCCACGGCAGGTGCCGGCACAGGCCGCACGTCCTCGGCCGAGGACCGGGTCGCGGCAAAGACCGCGGCGCCGGCGAGCAGGACGACCGCCAGGGCCGCCGGACGCCGCAGGCCGGCGAGGATCGTCTTGGAATCAGCCATGGTGGTCTCCAATCTCAACCGAACGTGAATGCGTAGGCCTGAACCCCGGGATCCAGGAAGGTGATCTCGACCGTGTGGTCCTCGACCGCGCCGCTCTGCCGCACCAGTTGGTACAGCCGCTGGTCGGTCACGGTGCCGTTGCCGTCGGGATTGACGTCGGTGCCGTGGTTCGGGCCGGGCCCGGCGCCGTCGATCGTCAGGCGGAACCGGACGGGCTTGCGGTCCGCGCCGGGGCCCAGCACCAGATGCAGGTCGCGGGCGTGGAACCGGTAGGTGATGCCGCCGGCGGCCTTGTCGAGGACCGCGTGCTCGCCGTCGACCGTCCAGTCGCCCGACAGGCCCCATTCATTGAGCCGCGGCGTGCCGGGCATGTAGCCGTGGCTCGCCCCCAGCACGACGCCGCCGGGCGACACGAAGTTCTCGGCCCGGTCGGCCCCGATGTAGGTTTCGGGGGACTTGACGTTCCGTGCGTCGGACGCCGCTTCCGTGCCGTCCGCCTGCACCGCAACCGTGGTGGCCGGAAGCCCGGAATGGCCGGCTTCGGCCAGCAATTGCTGGATGACGCGCTCCGATCCGTCGTAGTCGCCTTCCCCGAAGTGGTGGTGGCGGATGCGGCCCTGCGCGTCGATGAAGTAGTGGGCCGGCCAGTACTGGTTGTTGAAGGCGCGCCAGATCGCGTAATCGTTGTCGATCGCCACCGGATAGTCGATCTTCAGGTCCGCGACCGCCTTGGAAACGTTGCCGACCTGCTTCTCGAAAGCGAACTCGGGGGCGTGGACGCCGATCACCACGAGGCCCTGGTCCTTGTACTTCTCGGCCCAGGCGCGGACATACGGGATGGCGCGCAGGCAGTTGATGCAGGAATAGGTCCAGAAATCGACCAGCACCACCTTGCCCTTCAGCGCCTCGGCGGTCAGCGGCGGCGAGTTGAGCCATTGCGTCGCGCCCGCGAGCGAGGGGGTCTCACCCTCGACCGGTAGGGTTTCGGCGGCGGGCTTGGCCACCGTGGCGGTGCCCGGACCACCCTTGACGGCCGTGTCGGCGGCCATCATGGCCGGCGCACCCGTCATGGCCGCATCGGCCGCCTTCATGGCGGGGGCGTCGGCGCTCCCGACGGTGGAGGGCGGCAGCAAAGCCGGATGCAGCTTGTCGAGCAGGCCCTGCTCCAGGGTGGTGGTGCTGGCGAGCGACACCTGCGTGAGCGTCCCGGTGTCGAGGCCGAGCGCGATCACCACCACGCCGGCCAGCACGGCCGCGCCCAGGCCGCGCCGCACCCATTCGCCGGCCCCGAGCGAGCTCTTCATCGCCCGGAACACCCGCCCCCCGACCAGCAGCGCCAGGGCCAGCGAGGTCGCGGCACCGGCCGCATAGGCCAGCAGCAGGAAAGTGGTCTGCAGGCTGGCGCCGCTGAGCGCCGCCCCGGTGAGGATCAGGCCGAGCACCGGTCCGGCGCAGGGAGCCCACAGCAGCCCCGTGGCGATGCCGAGCAGGAAGGACGCGAGGGCGGACCGGTTCGGGCCCGTGTCCTGCCCCGCAGACTCGCTGATCCGGGCGCCGAGCCGCACCAGCGGGCGGGTCATGCGGTCCGACAGGGTCGGGAACAGCAGCGTCAGGCCGAACGCCGCCAGCAGCACGATGGCGGCCAAACGCCCGTACTGGTTGGCCGCCACGGCCCACCCGCCTGCCACGGCGGCCAGCGTCGCGACGCCCGCGAAGGTGATTGCCATGCCGCACAGCAGCGGCAGCCCGCTGCGCACGAAGGGCCGGTCGGCCCGCGCGAACACGAAAGGCAGCACCGGCAGGATGCAGGGGCTCAGGATGGTGAGCGCCCCGCCCAGGTAGGCCAGCAAGATGAGGGTCATGGCAGGGTCGTTTCCCGTCAGGCCGCGGTCGGCATGAACGTCAGCGCGACGCCGTTCATGCAGTAGCGCAGCCCGGTGGGCTTCGGACCATCGTTGAACACGTGGCCGAGATGCCCGCCGCAATGCGTGCAATGGATCTCGGTCCGCTTCATGCCGAAACTGCTGTCGACGGTCTCGGCAACGGCGCCGTCGAGCGGCGCCCAGAAGCTGGGCCAGCCCGTGCCGCTGTCGAACTTGGTGGTCGACGAGAAAGCCTCGGTGGCGCAGCCCGCGCAGGAGAACACGCCGTGCCGATGCTCGTCGTTGAGCGGGCTCGTGAAGGGGCGCTCGGTTCCCGCCTCGCGCAGGACGTCGAACTGGTTGGCGGTCAGGCGCTTGTGCCATTCGGCGTCCGTGTAGGACACCGGGAAGGTTCCGGTCGCGGCATGCGCAGGCTCGCTTCCGACCAGCGAAGGCCACCACCGGCTGAAGCCGACGGCCGCGAGGGCCAGCACGCCGCCCGACACCACCACACGTCGCGTCATCATCTCGAAATCTCCCGGCATGCGCCACCGCGGCGGCGTCGTTGCAGAAGATACGTCGCGCGCGCGGGGGGTGTTACAAGAATAGAGGGCCATCTTCGTCGCGGGGGAGGATATCGGCCGTTTTCGCAGCGTCATCCCCGGCGTCCTGCTGCCATGATAGCGGTCGTGCGCGACTCCTTGGATCCATCGACGTCGCCCCGCCGCAGCCCTGCACAACGGCATGTCAGCCATGCCTCGCATTTCGGCAACCTGCCTTTATATTGCATTGCAGCAACCAAAAAGACGTTTCGGAAAGCAAGAAAATGCCGTCCTCAACCTTCTCCAGCCGTCATGCGACGGATCACGACGCCGGGGCAGCCCGGTCAGCCACGTCGGGCCGCTCCGGCTCGGTCATCAAGTCCCTCTTCTCGGGACTGCGGGCCCGGCACCATCACCAGCCGCTCGAAGCCCTCGACGACCACATGCTTCAGGATATCGGCCTGACCCGGGCCGACCTCGCAGCCTTCCGGCTCTGAGCCGCTTTCCCGCCGCTCCGGCTTCGGCCATCGTGGCCGGAACCGGGCATTCTGCCCGCGCGAACCCGCCGGCTCGCGTATGGGGCGCTCCCCGATGTCAGACCTGTCCGTAACCGGCCCGCGCCGGGCCATGCTGTGGGTCACGGTCGCGTTCTACGCGGCCGCCGGGGCCGTGCATCTCGCGTCACCCGACGCCTTCCTGCCCATCGTTCCCGACTGGGTCCCGCGACCGCGCGACATGGTGCTGGCCACGGGCGCCTGCGAACTCGCCGGGGCCGCGGGGCTGCTGGTGCCGCGCACGCGCCGGCTCGCGGGCGTCATGCTGGCCCTTTACGCGGTCTGCGTGTTTCCGGCCAACATCAAGCACGCGGTCGAGCACGTCGACGTGCCCCAGCTGCCCAGCGGCTGGTGGTACCACGGGCCCCGCCTGCTCGCGCAGCCCGTGATCGTCTGGTGGGCGCTGTTCTGCGCCGGGGTAATCGACTGGCCGTTCGGCCGCGCGCCGCGGCGGCCCGGACCCGTCCCGGGTTCCTGACGCCGGTTCAGGCGAGCAGGACGGCGCCGGGCAGGCCACCGAGCAGATCCGCGGCGTTCATCATCGGGTCCAATCGGACCGCGGCCCCGGTCAGCACGTTGCGGGCCGGCCGGCCGTGCAGGTGGTCGGGCAGGGTCAGCGCGGCATCGCCCACCGGCGTGCCGGGCCGGCGCGCGGCCACGACCAGGATCGACGCACCCCCGCCCGAGCGGACGAAGGCGCAGAGGGGGTCGGGGGTCGCCACCGCCGCGTAGGAGCCGGCCCGGAACAGGTCCGGCCTGTCGGCCCGCAGGTGCAGCAGCACCGTGGTCAGCGCGAGCTTGAAGCAGCCGGTCCGCCAGTCGCGCATCAGCGCCGCCAGGGTGCCGGCCGGATCGTCGGCCAGCTGCGCCGTCACCTCCGCCAGGGCTGCCTCCCTGGCGTCGTAGTCGATCGGGCGGCGGTTGTCCGGGTCCACCATGGACAGATCCCAGAGCTCCGAGCCCTGGTAGATGTCCGGCATGCCCGGCACGGTGAACTTCAGCACCGTCTGGGCGAAGGTCACGGCGGCGCCCCGCTCGGCGACCGTGGCGGCGACGTCGCACAAGGTCGGCAGGAAGCGGGCCGCGTCCGGCCCCCGCAGGGCGCGGTCGACCAGCGCCAGCGTGGCATCCTCGTAGGCCGCGTCGGGCGCCACCCAGGTCGAATGCACCTTGGCCTCGCGGATCGACTTGGTCAGCACGCTTTTCAGGCGGTCCGCGTAGCCGTCGAGGAGAGCCGCATCCGCCGCACCGCCGAGGATCTCGGGCGGCACCGTGCCGACCAGGAGCTGGTAGATCAGGTACTCGTCGTTGCGGTCGGGGCCGGGCGCCCGCGGGTCGCGCAGCAGCGTGCTCCAGCGCGTCACGGCCGCGTCCCAGGCCTCCGGCATACCCGACAAGGCCGCGAGCCGCGCGCGCGTGTCCTCGCCCCGCTTGGTGTCGTGGGTCGAGGTGGCCAGCATGGCGTCGGGCCAGCGCTCCGCCCGCACCTGGTTGGCGTCGTGGAATTCGGCGACGCTGGTGCCGAAGTGGTCGGGTGCGCCCCCGACCTCGTTGAGGGCCACGAAGCGATAGTAGCGGTAGAAGGCCGTGTCCTCGACGCCCTTGGCCATCACGGGCCCGCAATATTGCTGCAGCTTCATGGCGCAACGGAACACCGCCGACCGCTGGTAGGCGCTGCGGGGCCTGCTCACGCAGTCGCCCGACAGCACCCCGCGCAGGAACGCGAAGGCGCTGGGGTCGATGGTGCGGTCGTGCGCGCGGGCCGCCGCCACGGCCGTGTCGAGGTTGCCCAGGTCCTCGGGCGTGGGTGCGCCCTCGTCGTCGATGTAGGTGCGGTAGACCGGGAAGAAGGCCACGATCAGCCGGATCGCGCGGCGCAGCACCGTGTCGGTGAAGTCGGCGGTGCGGGGATTCTGCCGCGCCACGCGGACGGCCGAGCGCGCGAGCCTGTGCAACTCGCTCGACATCTCGTTGTCGATGATTTGCAGCTTGCTGGCCAGCACGGTGTCGTCGAAGGACGGGTGCCGGCCCGTGAACCGCGCGTAGATCGCCGTGAACGCCTCCTCGGCGCCGCGGTCGACGAACAGGCCGGTGAGCAGGTTGGTGAAGTCGTAGCCGGTGGTGCCGTCGACCGGCCAGTCGGCCCGCAGGGACTCGCCGCGGCCCAGAATCTTCTCGACAACGAGGTAGGGTCGGCCGCCGTCCCGCGCGCGGGGCATGGCGCGCCTGAGTCCGTCCAGGTAGGCCTTGGGGTCGAACAGCCCGTCCACATGGTCGATGCGCAACCCGTCGAGCAGGCCCTCCTCCATCAGCCCGAACACGAGCCGGTGGGCGTGGTCGAACACGTCGGGCAGCTCCATCCGCAGGCCCGCCAGGGTGGCGATGTTGAAGAAGCGCCGGTAGTTGATGTCGTCGCCGGCCACCAGGAAGTGCGACGCCCGCCAGTTCTGCCGCTCGATCAGCGCGTGCAGCCGGTCCCAGCTCGGCCCGTCGCCGGCCGTGCCGTTGAGGCGGGCCACGGCGTCGTTGACGGCGTCGCTGGCCGCGGCCTGCTCCAGCACCAGGCGGCGCAGCTCGTCCTTGAGCTCGCGGGCGCGCCGCATCACCTGCGGCTTCCAGCGCATCAGGTAGGAGAAGCCGTCGCCGAGCCGCTCCAGGGCCGGATGGTCCCGCCCCAGGATGAGGTCGTAGTGTAGCGGGCAGACCGGCAGCTTGTGGGTGTCGTGGGCCCAGACCGCGAAGCTGCCGTCCTGCGCGTCGAACTTGAGCCGGAGGTGTCCGGCTTCCAGCGCCGCGCCGTACTGGTCGCCCAGGAACGGCACGAGCAGCTTGCCGCGCAGGTCGGGGCGGTCGGTGTCCCAATCGACGTCGAACCAGCCCGCGTGGTCGGCTTCCGGCCCCCATTCCAGCAGGTCGAGCCAGACCGCGTTGTCGGCGCCCCCCACCCCCATGTGGTTGGGGACGAAATCCAGGATGTGGCGGAGCCCTTCGGCGTCGAGCGCCGCCGCCAGCCGGTCGAACGCGGGCCGGCCCCCCAGCTCGGGATTGAGGACCTCGTAGTCGACGATGTCGTAGCCGTGCGTGCTGCCCGGATGCGCCTTCAGGTAGGGCGAGGCGTAAAGGTGGCTGACGCCCAGGCGACGCAGGTAGGGCGCGAGCCGGGCCGCGGCGTCGAAGCCGAAATCCTTGTGGAACTGGATCCGGTAGGTGGCGCGCGGCGTCATGAAACCCTCACGGCTGGACGGTCCAGCGCACCGCCCAGGGGGCGAGCACGCGACCGTCGGCGCGGCCTTCCCGCCAGATCGTCTCGCCGGCGGGCTCCGCGAAGCCGGGCTGCGGGTCGGCCTTGAGGTTGGTGTCGAGCCGCAGGACCGTGCCGTCCGTGGTCCGCCACCGCACCGTCACGGCCGACGGGCCGACCTCTTCGTAGGCACCGGCCCGGCCCGTCATGGCGCCCATCAGGGGCAGGATCCGGGCCCGGCGCAGGGCCAGCATGGTCCGGTACCAATCCAGGGTGGCGCGGGGGGCTGGCCGGTCGAGGGCGAACCAGTCCAGCTTGGCGGACAGGAAGGTCGACTCGGCCAGCGGGTCGGGGATCCGTTCGCGCGACGCTGGGTTCGCGAATTCGGGAAAGCGCTTGAACTCCTCGCGCCGGCCCTTGCGGACCGCCTCGGCCAGGTCGCCCTCGAAGTCGCAGAAGAACGGAAACGGCTGCACGCAGCCCCATTCCTCGCCCATGAACAGGAGCGGTACCTGGGGCAGCAGCAGCAGCACGGCCGCGACCGCGCGGGCGGCTTCGGGGGCCGCGGTCGCGACCAGGCGGTCCCCGAAGGCGCGGTTGCCGATCTGGTCGTGGTTCTGCACGAAGGCCACGAAGGCGTCGGGCGGCAGGAACACGCTCGGCTCGCCGCGGCGCGACCCACGGTAGGCCATGACCTCGCCCTGGAACGCAAAACCTTCCGCGAGCGCCCGGCCGAGCTTGCCCGTGTCGCCGAGGTAGTCCCCGTAGTAGCCCGCGCCCTCGCCCGTGGCGGCCACGTGCAGGACGTGGTGGACGTCGTCGTTCCACTGCGCCGTGAACCGGCCCGGCACGGTCTCGTCTCGCACGAGCCGGCTCGCCTCGTTCTCCTCGTTCTCGAGGATCAGGTGGATGTCGCGGCCCAGGTCGAGGCCGCGCACCCGCTCGGCCATCTCGGCGATCAGCACGGTCTCGCTGTCGTCCACGATGGCGTGCACGGCGTCGAGCCGCAGCCCGTCCACGTGGAACTCCTCGATCCAGTAGAGCGCGTTATGGACCATGAAGTCGCGCACCACGTCCGAGCGCAGGCCGTCGTAGTTGATGGCCTTGCCCCAGGGCGTCATGTGGCGCTCGGTGAAGAACTGCGGCGCGTAGGCCGACAGGTAGTTCCCGTCCGGGCCGAAGTGGTTGTAGACCACGTCCAGGATCACGGTGAGGCCCAGCGCGTGGGCGGCGTCGACCATGGCGCGCAGGTCGTCCGGGTGGCCGTAGGCGCTTTCGGGCGCGTAGAGCAGGACGCCGTCGTAGCCCCAACCGCGCCGCCCGGCATATTCGGCCACCGGCATGAGCTGGATGGCGGTCACGCCGAGCGCCGCCAGGTGGTCGAGCTTACCCATGGCGGCGCGGAACGTGCCCTCGGGCGTGAACGTGCCGACGTGGATCTCGTAGATCACCGCCTCGGCCCAGGGCCGCCCCTGCCAGGCGCCGTCGGTCCACGCGAAGGCCCCGGCGTCGACCACGGCGCTGGGACCGTGCACGTCGTCGGGCTGGTGGCGCGACGCCGGATCGGGCACGCGCATGCCGTCGGGCAGCTCGAACAGGTAGGGGGTGCCGGCGCCGGCAGCCCCGGTCACGAGCTCGTGCCAGCCCTCGCCCGCTTTCCCGAGGGGCAGGCTCTCGCCGGTCAGGGGCAGGTGCAGCAGCACCGTTTCGCAGGCCGGCGCGAAAATTCGGAACCGGACCGAGCCGTCGGGCGCGAGCGCGGCACCGAACGGCATCGCATGGGCTCCCGCGACGGCGCGCGACGGCGCGGCGTCGTCGGCCGCGACCCGGCCGGGCATTCTCGTCAGTGCGGACACCCGTACCTCACTGAGCCGTGAGCATGAGCGCGAACAGGCTGAGCGACCGCGCCGTCAGCGGGCGGGTGT
>CAXTEP010000131.1:0-8587 GCA_964243125.1 uncultured Lichenihabitans sp.
GTCGACGCCGCCGCGCCGCCCGCGCTCGACCGCCGGCCGATCGGGCAGGTGATGCCGCTCGGCGTCCGGGCGATCGACGGCCTCGTGACCTGCGGCGAGGGGCAGCGGCTGGCGATCTACGGCGAACCGGGGGGCGGCAAGTCCACGCTGCTCGCTTCCCTCGTGCGGGGGGCGGCCGTCGACGTCGTGGTGGTGGCCCTGGTCGGCGAGCGCGGCCGCGAGGTCCGCGACTTCATTGAACGCCAGATGGACGCGGACGCGCGGGCGAGGGCCGTCGTGGTGGTGGCCACCTCCGACCGCCCCGCGGCGGAGCGGCTGAAGGCGAGCTACACCGCGACCACCATCGCCGAAGCGTTCCGCGACGAAGGCCGCCGCGTGCTGCTGGTCATGGACAGCGTCACGCGGTTCGCCCGCGCGCTGCGCGAGATCGGGCTGGCGGCCGGCGAGCCGCCGACCCGTCGCGGCTTCCCGCCCTCGGTCATGGCGGAGCTTCCCCGCCTGCTGGAACGGACGGGACCCGCGGCGTCCGGGTCCATCACGGCCATCTACACCGTGCTGGTGGAAGGCGACGGCACCGGCGACCCGGTCGCGGAAGAAACGCGCGCCATCCTCGACGGTCACGTCGTGCTGTCGCCGAGCCTCGCGGGGGCGGGCCACTACCCGGCCATCGACGTGCTGGCCAGCCGCAGCCGGATCATGGACGCGGTTACCGAGCCCGCGCAACGCGCCCGGGCGGCCCGCGTGCGGGACCTGCTGCACCGCTACAACGAGCTGGAGTTCCTGGTCCAGGTCGGCGAGTACAAGCCCGGCTCGGACGCGCGCGGCGATGCGGCGCTGGCCGCCATCGACGGAATCCGCGCCTTCCTGCGCCAGGGTCCGGCCGAGCACACCCCGTGGGAGGAGACCCAGGCTTGGCTGTCCCGGCTGACGCCCTGAGCGTGCGGCGCGTGGCCACGCTGCTGCGCCTCCAACGCGTCCGGGAGGATTGGACGCGCGCCGAGCTCGCGCGGGCCGAGCGCGAGTGCGAGGCGGCCACGGTGGCCGAGCGCACGGCGCGCGAGGGGTGCGAGGCGCACGAGCGCGCGCGGGTCGAGCAGGTCCGGGCCGCCCACGGCGCGCTTCGGGGGCGCGTGATCGACCCCGCGGCGCTCGACGACCTCGCGGCGCGGGAAGAGGCGCTTCGGGACCGGTCGGCCGGCCTCGCGGCCCGCTTGGCCGAAGCCCGCGCCGCGCTGCGCGACCGCGAGGGCGGCCTGGCGACCGCCCGGGCCGCGCTGCACGTGAGCGTCCGGGCGACGCGCAAGCGGGAGCGCCTGAACCAGCGCGTCGGCGCGGCGTCGGCGCGCGCGTCGGATGCCGTGCAGGATGCCGAGCGTGACGAGGCCGCGAACGGCCGGGGGCCATGCGCCTCGCCCCGCTGACGCTGCCGCGTCTCAGCCGGGCGGAGGCGGTCGCCTCGCGCGGGCGCCACCGTCCCCGTGCCGTGCTGACGGTGTTGAACGGCCCGCTCGAACTCAGCCTGACCGCGGTCGCGGCGCGCACGCCCGGGCCGGACGACGTTCGCGTCGACGTGTCCTGGGGCGAGGACCACCTCGCGCTACACTGTCCGGAAGGGTTGCCGGTCCAGGTCCTGCGGGCGCTCGCCCCCGACCTCCATCGCGACCTGCCGCCCGACCTGGCCGGATTGCTGCTCGAAACCGCGCTGCTTCCCATTCTCACGGCCTGGGAAGAGGCGGGCGGGCGGCGCGTCGGCATCGAGGGGCTGGAACGCGACGCGGCGCCGACGTCCCCGGGCGGCCTGCTCCTGACGCTGAAGGACGGCGACGCACGGTGGCCGATCCACCTGTCGAGCGCCGGGGTGCGGGACGGTGGCCCGTCCGTGACCGATCGCCTGCTGGACCTGTGGCCGGCGGCGCCGCGCGCCATGGAGCGGTTCGCGCTCCCCACGGTGCTGCGGGTCGGCGCGACCCGCGTGCCCGTCGCGGTCGCGGCGTCGCTCCGGCCCGGCGACGCGGTGCTGCTGGACACGAGGCGCGCGGGAGGCGGGATGGTCGTGATCGCCGAAACCTGGGCCGCGGACGCGCGGTACGACTTGGACGTGTGGCGCCTGTCTTCGCGTCCGCGGCGGATGCGCGACACGGGGCTGATGGAGTGGACGATGCAGGGCGACGAGAACGATCCCGGACCGGTGCCGCTCACCGACCCCGACGAGTTGCCCGTCCAGCTGACCTTCGAGGTCGGGCGGTTGGAGATCACCCTGGGCGAGTTGCGCGGACTCGCGCCCGGGGCCGTGCTGGACCTGGGGAGCGGTCCGGCCGGCCTGGTGCGGATCAGCGCGCACGGGCGGCCGATTGGGCGCGGCGAACTCGTGGACGTCGAGGGCGCGGCGGGGGTGCGAATCGTGAGCCTGTTCGACCATGGGTGAAGCGCAACCCAACCTGATCGCGATCCTGGTCGCCATCACGGCGCTGGGAACCCTGACCTTCGTGGCCGTGACCATGACGAGCTTCATCAAAATCTCGGTCATCCTGTTCATCCTGCGCAACGCGCTCGGCGTCCAGCAGACCCCGCCCAACCTGGTGCTGTACGGCATCGCGCTCCTGCTGACCGGCTACGTGATGGCGCCCGTGGCCGCCAAGGTCTACGCCGAGGTCACGCGGCCGGGGCAGCACTACGCCACCTTCGCGGACTTCGGCGCGGTCGCGGGCCGGGCCGAGGTGCCCGCCAAGCAATTCATGCTGCGCTTCGTCAGCCCGGGCGAGCGCGAGTTCTTCACGACCGCGGCGGTGCGGGTCTGGGGTTCCGACCCCGGCGTGTCGGCCACGCCCGACGACCTGCTGGTCGTGGTGCCCGCCTTCGTGCTGTCGGAACTCAGGCGCGCGTTCGAGGCGGGGTTCCTGCTGTACCTGCCGTTCATCGCCGTGGACCTGGTGACCACCGCGGTGCTGATGGCGATGGGCATGTCGGCGGTGTCGCCCACGACCATCTCCGTGCCGTTCAAGCTGTTCCTGTTCGTCGCCATCGAGGGCTGGACCCGGCTCATGCACGGCCTCGTGCTCGGCTACGCGGGCTGATCCCGCGGTGACACACCCCGACCTCATCGCGCAGCTGCAGGCCATGCTGGGCATCGTCCTGGTCATGGCGCTACCCCCGCTGCTGGCCGCGATGGCGGTGGGCCTGATCGTCGGCATCCTCCAGGCGGTGACGCAGGTGCAGGACCAGTCCCTGCCGATCGCCTTCAAGCTGCTGGCCGTCATCGCGATCCTGGCCCTGGCCGGCCCCCTGCTGGTGCAGCCCCTCGTGCGGCTGTCGGGCCAGCTCTTCGACGGTTTCCCGGCCATGACGCGATGAGGCCCGCCGCGGGAAGGGCCGTCCGGTGAGCGACGGGCTCGACCTGTCCGTCGTATGGCACTGGCTGCTGGCCTACGGGGTGGCGCTCGCGCGCCCCCTGGCGATGCTGTCCCTCAACCCGGCGTTCACCCGGGCGCAGGTGACCGGGCTGGTGCGCGGCGCCGTCGCGACCGCCCTGGCCTTGCCCATGGTGCCCGTGCTGGCCGCCGCGGGCTCGCTCGACCGGTCGGGTCCCGTGGCGCTGCTGCTCCTGACCGGCAAGGAGGCGGTGATCGGCGCGGCCCTCGGCCTGCTGCTCGGGGCGCCGTTCTGGGCGCTGGACGTGGCGGGCGACGTGCTGGACGCGCAGCGCGGGGCGACGCAGGGCCGGCTCAACGACCCCGCCGGGTTCGAGGACGTGTCCATCTCGGGGACGATGCTGATCGTCACCGGCATCGCGCTGTTCGTGCTGACCGGAGGGCTCGACGTGCTGGCCGACCTCCTGTACGGCAGCTGGGTCGTGTGGCGCCCGCTGGGTGCGCTGCCCCAGGTCGATGACCGCACGCCGCTCCTTCTGCTCGGCCTGCTGGATCGCGTGACGCGGCAGGGCCTCCTCCTGGCGCTTCCGGCTGTGGTCGCCATGCTGATGGTCGACACCGGGCTGATGATCGTCGCCCGCATGGCGCCGCAGTTGCGGATCGACGACCTCGCGCTGTCGGTCCGCAACGTCGTCTTCTACGGTTTCATGCCGCTCTACGCGCTGTTCCTCATGACCTACGTGCGGGGGGACCTCGCGACCCTGCCGGGCATCCTCGACCTCATGCGGACCGCCGCGGCCCCGGCGGCCGGCCCGTGAGCGGTCAGGACACCAGCGAGGAGAAGACGCTTCCGCCCTCGGCCAAGAAGCTTCGGGAAGCGCGCAAGAAGGGCCAGATCGCCCGCAGCAAGGAGATGGTCGGCGCCGTGGTGACGATGGCGGGGTTCGCCTACCTCATCGTCCGGTTCGAGATCCTGTTCAGCAAGGTGAGCGACGGCCTCCTGGCCGTGCCGGCCCTGATCGACAAACCGTTCGCCGAAGCCCTCGGCCCCCTGCTGTCACGCCTCGCCGCCGACGTCGTCTGGTCGGTGGCGCCCCTGGTCGGCCTTCTGGTCACCGTGGCGATGGTCACCAACGTGATGGTCAACGGCGGGGCACTGGTCGCGATCGACCCCGTGCTCCCCAAGATGGACCACCTCGATCCCGTCGCGGGGTTGCAGCGCCTGTTCGGCATGAAGAACCTCGTCGAGCTGCTCAAGGCCCTGGCCAAGGTCGCGGTGGTGGGCGGCCTGACGGCCTTCCTGACCGCCGGCTCGCTGCAGGCCTTGGCCGAGTTGCCGGCCTGCGGCCTGCTTTGCGCCGGCCCGATCCTCCATGGGCTGCTGCTGCCGCTGCTGCTGACGACGTCGGGCGTGTTCCTGGTCGTGGGAACCCTCGACATCGGCCTGCAGCGCTGGCTGTTCCGGCGCGACATGCGCATGACGAAGACCGAACAGAAGCGGGAGCGCAAGGAGAGCGAGGGCGACCCGACCATCCGGAACAAGCATCGGCAGGACCGCCGCAGCAGCCTCGCGCTGAAAACTGGCCTGCGTCACGCGACCTTCGTCGTCCGCGGCGGCGACGCGGCGCTGGCCCTGCGCTACGCGGTCCCTGATGCCCTGGTGCCCATCCTGGTCGCGCGAGGCGTCGGGGAGGGCGCCGCCCTGCTCCTGCGCGAAGCCAATGCGCTCAACCTGCCGGTGATCTTCAACGCCGAGGCCGCCGCGGTGTTGACGCCCCGCCTCAAGGTCGGCCGCATGATCACGCAGGAGATGTTCAATCCGGTGATCGGCTGCATGCGGGAGGCCGGTGTCCTGTGAGCTCGACTTCGACCTCTTCCGGCCGCGTTGCAGAGGGCGTGTGCTCAGGCCTGTGGCATCCTGAACGGGGTTTCCCGATGATCGGTTCGCCGTGACGATATCTGGAAATGCTGTTCGCGCCAGATCGCGGTCGAACGGCTGCGAGGGCGTCGGAGAAGGTCGGGCGGCCCTCGGGGTACCCGGCGGCGGCCATCGCGGAGCGGCGCTATTCGACCGGCCAGAAGGATGACGATGGAGAACAGGGCCGACAGGCAGGGCGTGGTGCGGGCGATGGCGCCGTCGGACCACCGACGCCGTGTTTCAACGCCGGCGTGAGTCCGTACCTTTCCGAAGGTGGTCTCGATGCACCGGCGGCGGACGAACTGGGATTACCCTGGTTTCTTGGACGGTCAGTGGACTTGTTTGAGCTGCTGCTGGTTCTGTGGACACCGAGATCAAGGTGTCTTTGGAACCGGAGGATGGAGATGCGACGACGGCAGTTCAGCCGGGAGTTCAAGCTCGAGGCGGTGAAGCTGGTGCGGGAACGCGGGGTGTCGGTGTCGCAGGCCGCCCGCGACCTGGACCTGCATGAGAACGTGCTGCGCAAGTGGGTGCGTGAGCAGGCGTCGGACCCGGGGTCGGCGTTTCCCGGCCACGGCGTGATGAAGCCCGAGCAGCAGGAGATCGAGCGGCTGCGCCGCGAGCTGGCCCGGATGAAGGCGGAGCGCGACATCCTAAAAAAAGCGGCTGCCTACTTCGCCAGGGACTCGACATGAGGTTCGAGTTCGTCGCGAAGCACCGGGGGATCTGGCCTGTATCGTGGACATGCCGTGCGAAAGGCCTCATCCTTCACTTCCTCTGACCGTTCGACGCCCAGTCTCGGACAGGCCTTGCGGCAGTGTCGCGGTCGGTTCGCGCCTCGAGTGATGCCGTCTTCCGCCATCTCCCATCGTGTTTTGGTTTGGATTGCGCTTCTCCGCTCACAGCGTGATCCGCATCTGCGCCGAGTGCCACGCGCCGCACCGCACCAGCTCCCGCAGCGTCACACGGCAGAGGTCGTCGATCGCCTTGGCGGCCGGCGACAGCGGGCGGTTGGTGGGGATGACGAGATGCACCGTGCGCAGCAGCGGCGGGTCGATCGGCCAGGAGCGCAGCCGCCCCTCGGCGATTTCCCGCTGCACCGCGTGAACCGGCAGGATGGAATAGCCGAGGCCCTGTTCGACGAGCGTCTTGATGGCAGGGTAGGCATCGATGTCGATGGTGGTGCGAACCGGCACACGAAGCGTCGTGGCGCGCTCGTCGACGAGATCGCGCAAACCGTGGCCGGGGCTCGGCAGAATGAGCGGGAAACTCGCGATCGCGGCGAAAGCCACCGGCTCCCCGTCGGGCGGATGCGTCATGCCGCCCTTGGGGTCGGCTGGGCCGAACAGCACGAGCGTCTCGGTCGCGAGCCCGATCGAGCGCAGGTCGCGATCCTCCACGGTCTGGAACAGCAGGCCGAGATCGACGCGGCCGAGCCGCAGCCATTCAAGCACATAGCCGCTCATCGCCTCGGCGATGCGCAGCGTGATCTTCGGATGCCGCTCGCGGGCCGCAATAACGAGAGGTGCGCCGAGAATCTGGCTGATGGTGCCCGGCAGCCCCAGGCGCACCTCGCCACTTGGCTCGGCTATGCTGCCCCGGATTTCACGCTCGGCTTGCTCGAATTGCGCCAGGATGGTCTTGGCGTTGCGCAACAGGATCAGCCCGGCCTCCGTCGGCTGCACGCCCTGCGGGGTGCGGAACAAGAGCGGCACGCCGAGGTCGGCCTCCATGTTGCGGATGTGGAGGCTGAGCGCGGGCTGGGCGATGTTGAGCTGTAACGAGGCGCGCGAGATCGAGCCGCTCCGGACGATCGCCACGAAATAGCGGAGCTGTCTCAGGTCCACGCGCGCCTCCTCCGGCCTTGTTTTGAGGGGAGGATAGCAGCAAACCCGAAGGCCGTAGGTGCGATGTCGCTTCTCCCGCGCGAGCGGGAGAAGGTAGCCTTGCGCCGAAAGGTCGAATGAAGGTCAGCTTGGCTTCCGAAGACAGCGCTGGCCCTGATCCGGCATGACTGGGTCGTGCCACCCTTCTCCCGTTCACACGGGAGAAGGGGAGCGCTTGGCCGCCACTTCGGCCCGGATCGCCTCGGAATGCTGGCCCAGCGCCGGCACGGGGCCGAACCGTGGTGCCTGCTTGTCGAAGATCGCGCCGGGCGCGAGGCAGGTCACCGGGCCGTTCGGCGTGTCCACCGTCACGGTTCGGTTCTGCGGGTGATGGGCGAGGTCTTCCATGGAGGTGACGCGGCCGTAGGCGACGCGCGCCGCCTCCAGCCGCTCCACCATGACGTCGCGGTCGACGCTGGCGAAAGCCGGCACCACGATGGCGTCGAGTTCGTCGCGGTGTCGTACCCGCAGGCTGTTCGAGACGAAGCGCGGGTCGGTCGCGACCTCCGGCTGCCGCAGCACCTCGCGGCAGAGGTTGACCCATTCCCGCTCGTTCTGGATGGAGAACAGCACGGCGCGCCCGTCCCCGCAGGTGTAGGCGCCGTATGGGGCGATGGTGGGGTGATTGAGGCCCGAGCGGGCGGGCGCCTTGCCGCCATAAACATACTGCAGATACGGCACGTTCATCCAGTCGGAGAGCGCGTGGTAGAGCGACACGTCGATGTGGCGGCCGCTGCCCGTGCGCTCGCGGCCGAGCAGCGCCTGCAGCACGGCCTGCAGCGCCGTCATGCCGGCCGCGATGTCGCAGACCGAGACGCCGACGCGCGCCATGCCGTGTTCGTTGCCGGTGATGGTGGAAAGCCCGCTCTCGGCCTGTACCAGGAGATCGTAGGCCTTGAGGTCGCGATAGGGGCCGGTCTCGCCGTAGCCCGAGATCGACACGGTGATGAGGCGCGGGTTTGCGGCCCGCAGCGCCGCCGGCGCGAAGCCGAGCCGGTCGACCGCGCCCGGCGCGAGATTCTGGATGAAGACGTCGGCCTCGGCCACGAGCGCCCGCAGCACCGCGATATCGGCCTCAAGCTTCAGGTCGAGGCAGATCGATTCCTTGCCCCGGTTGAGCCAGACGAAATAGGCGCTCTCCTGCCCATGCACGAGATGATCGTAGTTCCGCGCGAAATCCCCCTCCGGCCGCTCCACCTTGATCACCCGCGCCCCGGCATCGGCCAGCCGGCTCGACAGGTAGGGCGCCGCCACCGCCTGCTCGACCGACAAGACCATCAACCCTTCGAGATCTCCCACGCGCGTCTCCCGTTATCCTGCCGCTTTGGGCGGCAGTGTCGCGCGGGGCGAGGGCGGGAGGCCAATAGGATGGTGGGCTGAGGGGGATAGCGGGCCGGTATGGAGCTTCAGCGCTA
>CAXTEP010000132.1:0-8574 GCA_964243125.1 uncultured Lichenihabitans sp.
GCGCGGCGCTCCGGGCCGGGAGCACGGCGGCGGGACCCGCCGGTGCGGCGGGCGCCGGGGGCTCAGCGGCAACTTTGGGCGCCGCACCCGCGCTCGAGGGCCGGAAGCGGGCGATCGCGGCGCCCACCGCGACGCTGGCGCCCGGCTCGGCCAGGATCTCCACTAGCGCCCCGTCGGCCAGCGCGGGGATCTCCACCGTCACCTTGTCGGTCTCGATCTCGGCCAGGGCTTCGCCGCGCCGGAACGGCTCGCCGGGCTTCTTGAGCCAGGCCGCGACGCGGCCCTCCTCCATGGTCTCGCCCATGCGGGGCAGCAGCACGTCGGCCACGCCCTGCTCCGGGGTGGGCGTCGGGGCGGCGGGCGCGGGCGCGGCCTGCGCGGCGACGGTCGCCGTGCCGGCGGCGTCGTAGCGGCCAAGCGGCTCCCCCACCGCCACCTCGGTGCCGGGGGGAGCGAGGATCTCGGTCAGGCGTCCGCGGTCGAGCGCGGGCATCTCCACCGTCACCTTGTCGGTCTCGATCTCCACCAGGGTTTCGCCGCGCTCGAACGTATCGCCGGGCTTCTTCAGCCAGGCGCCCACGCGGCCCGCTTCCATGGTTTCGCCCATGCGGGGCATGGTGATGAGCGCGCTCACGGGCGCACCATGCGACGGATGCAGTCGACGATCAGCTCGGGCGAGGGAATGCTGCCCGACTCCAGCGCCGGCGACACCGGGATGGGGATGTCCTCGCCGGCCACCCGCAGCACGGGGTCCTCGAGGTAGTCGAAGCATTCCTCGGTGATCCGGGCCGCGAGCTCGGCCGCGACCCCCGCGGTGAGCGGGCCCTCGCTCAGGGCCACGGCCCGGCCGGTCCGCGTCACCGAGGCCGTCACCGTTTCCATGTCGAGCGGGTTGAGGGTGCGCAGGTCGATCACCTCGGCCTCGATCCCCTCGGCGGCCAGCGCCTCGGCGGCCTTCAGCGCCGTGTGGACCATGCGCGAATAGGTCACCACCGTGACGTCGCGGCCGGCGCGACGGACCACGGCCTTGCCCCAGGGCGCCGCGGGCCGGTCGAGGTCGGCCTGCTCCTTCAGGGTGTAAAGCGCCTTATGCTCGATGAACACGATCGGGTCGGGCAGCGTCAGGGCGTGCCGCAGCAGGTGGTAGGCGTCGGCGGCGGTCGCCGGCATGGCGAGCCGGAGGCCCGGCGTGTGCATGACCCAGGCTTCCAGGCTCTGCGAATGCTGGGCCCCCGCGCTCCGGCCGGTGCCGCCCTGGGTGCGCAACACCAGGGGCACGCCGATCTGGCCGCCGAACATGTAGCGGATCTTGGCGCACTGGTTGGCGAGCTGGTCCATGACGAGGCCCAGGAAGTCAACGTACATGAGTTCCGCCACGGGCCGCAGCCCCGTCATGGCGGCCCCCACGGCCGTGCCCACGATGGCGGGCTCGCTGATGGGCGTGTCGAGCAGGCGTTCCGGCCCGAACTCCTCAATCAGCCCCTTGGTGACCCCGTAGGCGCCGCCGTACAGGCCCACCTCCTCGCCGATCACGATCACGTCCGGGTCGGCCCGCATGGCGTCGCCGAGCGCTTGGCGCAGCGCGTCGCGGTAGGTGATCTCGACCGTCATGCGGGCGCGCTCCCTTCAGGCCCGCGCCAGGACGCGGTCGATGCGCGTCCTGAGCGGTTCGGGCTCGGGCTGACCGTCCGCGAACACGTCGCGGAACATGGCGGCGGGCGGGGGTGCGGCGGCCGCGGCGGTCACGTCGATGGTAGCGGCCATTTCGCTCGCGACCTCGGCGTCGAGCGCGTCGAGCGCGGCAGCGCCCGCGAGGCCGCGCTCGATCAGGGTGGCGCGGGCGCGGGCGAGCGGGTCGCGCTTGCGGCCCAGTTCCTCCTCCTCGGCGGTGCGGTAGGGGCTCTTGTCCTTGCGGCCGTGGCCGAAGAACCGGAAGCAGGACACAGCCATGAAGCCGGGGCGTCCGGCCCGGGCCTTGTCGACCAGGTCCTGGGCCGTGCCGTAGACGTCCTCCACGTCCTCGCCGTCCACCATGGCGGCCTCCAAGCCGAACGCCAGGGCGCGATGCTCGAACGCGGTGTTGCGGGTCGCGCGATCGATGCGGGTTCCCATGCCGTACTGGTTGTTGATGCACACGAACAGGACCGGCAGGTCCCACAGCGCCGCCATGTTCATGCTCTCGTACAGGATGCCCTGCTGCATGGCGCCGTCGCCGAAGAACGCGACCGACACGGCATCGGTCTTCTTGCGCTTGTAGCTCAGCCCCGCCCCGACCACGTGGGGGATGCCGCCGCCCACGATGGCATTGGCGCCCAGGTGTCCGAGCCCCATGTCGGCGATGTGCATGGAGCCGCCCTTGCCGCCGCAATAGCCCATGGCCTTGCCGCCGATCTCGGCCATCATCCGGTCGGGCGCGGCCCCCCGCGCCAGGAAGATGCCGTGGCCGCGATGGTGGGTGGTGAAGCTGTCCTGCGGGCGCATGGCGGCGCACACGCCCGCCGCGGCCCCTTCCTCGCCGATCGACAGGTGCAGCATGGACCCCGCGGATTCGCCGCGGACGTAGAGCTCGGCCACGTGCTCCTCGAAGCCGCGGATGCGCCGCATGGTGCGGTAAAGGTCGAGGAGCGGGATGTTGCTCGGCATGGGGCTCGCTTCGGATCCGGCCGGCTCAGGCGGGGGTGGGACGGAAAGGCTTGAGGGTGGGGTAGAGCGCGCGGTAGCGCGGGTAGATGGCCGCGTACAGGTCGCGCTCGGCGGGCCGGGGCTCGACCGACCGGCCGGGCCGCGTCATGGCCGCGATGCCCTCGTCGATGGTGGTAAAAGTGCCCAGGCCCACCTGGGCCAGGATCGCCGAGCCGAGCAGCGCCGGGTCGGCCGTGTCGGGCACCCGCACCGGCAGGCCGGCGGTGTCGGCGTGGATCTGCAGCCACAGGTCGGATTTCGCGGCCCCGCCCCCCACCGTGATCTCGCGGGCCTCGAAACCTGCCTCGGCCATGCGGTCCAGGATCGCGCGGGTGCCGAAGCAGATCCCCTCGACGGCGGCGCGGAACAGGTGCGGCATCCCGTGCGCCAGCGTCAGCCCCACGAAGGCGCCGCGCGACAGCGGATCGGTGTAGGGCGTGCGGTTGCCCTGGAAATGGTCGAGCACCAGCAGCCCGTCGCAGCCGGGCGCGAGCGCCGCGGCCTCGCGGTTCAGCCCGTCCAGGTCGACCGCGCCGCCGCCGATCCGGCGCAGCCAGTTGATCACCGAGCCCGTCGAGGTTTGCCCGCCCTCGAGCAGCGCGCGGCCGGGATAAAGCAGGTCCGGGTAGGCGCCCCACAACCCCGGCAGGCTCGCGCCAGAACGCTCCAGCACGCCGAACAGCAGGTGCGAGGACCCGGTGATCAGGGCCAGTTGCCCGGGTCGCGCGACGCCCAGGCCCACCATGGCCACCAGGGCATCGACCCCGCCCTGCACCACGATCGTGGACCGGGGCAGGCCCAAATGGGCCGCGGCCTCGGCGGTCAGAGGGCCCAGGGGCGCGCCGGGCGGCAGCACGTCGGCGGGCCATTTGGCCGCCAGGGCCGACAAGCCGAGCTTGTCCAGGAGGCCGAGCGGCCAGCCGCCGGCGCGCTCGGTCGAGTAGTGCCACCGCAGCGCCGCGTTGCTCAAGCTGCCGACCCGCCGGCCCGTCAGCCGCAGGGTCATGAAGTCCTGGTACTCGCAGATGGTCGCGGCGCGCGCGAAATTCTCGGGCTCGTGGCGGCTCAGCCAGAGCGCCTTGGGGATCATCCATTCGGCCGACACCGGGCCTTCGCCGGCGCCGTTGACCCGCAGGGCCTCGTCGCCCGTGGCCAGCACGGCCGCGGCCTCCTCGCCGGCGCGGACATCCATCCAGATGATGGCCGGACGCACCGCGCGGGCCTGGTCGTCGAGCGCCACCACGGAACAGCAGGTCGTGTCGAGCGCGATCGCGCGAACCGCGTCGGCCGTCACGCCCGAACGCTCCACCGCTTCCCGCACGGCCGCGGCCAGCGCCCGCCACCAGTCTTCCGGGTCCTGCTCGGCCCGCGCGCCCGCGGCGAAGCGCGTTTCGTAGGGCTGCGCGGCCGAAGCCAGGCAGCGGCCCGACGCGTCGTAGACGCCCGCCCGCAGGCTTTCCGTGCCGCCGTCGACGCCGATCACGACGCTCACGGGAGGATCTCCCGCCGGGGATGCGGCGCAAGAGAGAGTGCAGAAGCAGGCAGCCTGTTCCCCATCACTCGCAGCCCTCCCCAACTTGATCACGTTTGCCGTTTCTCACGACATATGTCCAGAGCTTGCCGAGGCGTAGGACTGTTGTCAAGGTCCGCGCCGTGAAGAAGCAAAAATCCCGGCTCACCCTCGCGCTCAACCACGAAAGCGACCAGAACCTGATCGTCCGGGCGGCGTGGCTCTACCACGTGGCCGGGCTGACCCAGGAGGAGGTGGCGGGGCGGCTCGGCCTGCACCGCAGCCGCGTCAACCGGCTGCTGTCGGAAGCGCGGGACCGCGGCCTCGTCAGCGTGACCATCCACCACGATTCGGGCCGCGAACTCGAAGCCGAGCAGGCGGTCGCGAGCCGGTTCGGGCTGGACGTCTGCCTGTCCACGCCCGCCATCGGGGTCGAGGTCGGGCCGGACACGGACGCGGCCGTCCTGGCCATCCAGGGTCTCGTGGCGCGCCGCGCTGTGGGGGCCGCGGGCGCGAGCTTCCTGCGCGGCAAGCTCAGCCTCGGCCCCGTCAAGGTCGGCGTGAGCTGGGGGCGCACGCTGGAACAGGTGGCGCTTCAGCTGTCGGGCGTCCGCAACGCCCAGGCGCTGTTCGTGTCGCTGCTCGGCTCGCTGACCCGCAATTCCGCCTCCAACCCGTTCGAGGTCGTGCAGGCGCTGGCGGCGCGCACGGGGGGCGAGGGGCACTTCCTGCCCGTGCCCTTCATCGCGGACTCGGAAAGCGATCGGGCCGTCCTCCTGTCGCAGCGTTCCGTGGCCGAAGCTTTGGCGCTCGCCCACTCGGCCGACCTGTTCCTGATCAGCGTGGGGGAGCTGACCGAAACCTCGTTCCTGCGCGACCAGAACATGCTGTCGGCGGCCGAACTCGCGGCCGTGCGGGCCGAGGGGGCGGTCTGCGACACGCTGGGCCGGCTGTTCGACGCCGCGGGCCGCGAGGTCCGGGTGAGCCTCAGCACCCGCACCCTGGCGGTCGACCCCGAACACCTGCGCGGTCGGCAGGTCGTGCTGGTGGCGGGCGGGATCGAGAAGGTGGCGGCCATCGAGGCCCTGCTGCGCACGGGCCTCGCCAGCGGCCTCATCGTCGACGGCGACACGGCGCTCGCGCTCGCACGGCGCTGACGCGCGGCGCTGAACCGCGCGGGCGTTGATCAGCTTTTGACCCTGACCCGGACCCAGGCGACGATGAACAGCAGAAACCCCAGCGCCACGGCCAGTTCGGCCCAGAAGAACACGAGAAGGTCGGCCCGGACCCCGAGCGGAACGGACCCGGGAAGGGCGTACCGGAGGGCCGGAAGCGAGAAGACCATGCCGGTGAGCGCCCCGGTCAGGGTCGATTCGGCCGGTCTCAGCCCAAGAAAGGTGCGGCAACCGATGGTCAGCGCCGCGATGGCGATCATGGCCATTTCGCCGTAGACGGCCAGAACCAGCAGCCGTTGCGCCGCGCTGCGCCGCAGGTCGAAGCGGAGGCCGACCTCGCCCGGCGCGCCGGCCGCGTTCCGCGTGATCGCCGGCGTCCAGCCCGCGATGCCTTCCCATGCCGTGACCCTCAGCGGCACGGCCGCGGCGCTCGCATCGCGGGCCGCGAGGTGGAGTTCGGTCCGGAACCGGTCAAGCGGAAAGGCCGCCACGGTGCCGCCGTCGAGGTCGATCTCGATCGTGTCGACCGCCATGCCGATTCCGCCGTGAAGCGCGACCTCGCGCCGGACACCGGCATTCTCGAGGCGCACCGTCAGGTCCTGGTTCGCCGAGCCGGTTCCCCGCGACGCTGCGTCGGCGCTCAGGGTGAGCCGCAGCCGCAGGCTGTCGTTGACGGCATCAACCGCGAGGATCTCGAGGTACAGGTCGAGACGCGCGCCATCGTCGCGGGGGCGATCCTCGAAGGTCCGCTCGGACACCTGCCACGACCCGCGGATGTTGAGAACCGTGAGGGCGTAACCCGCGACCGCGCCGAGCAGGAGGGCGTACAAGGCGAGCAGCCTCGGATCGCGCTTGATCAAGGGGCGGCCTTTCCGACGGACCCGTGCGGGGCCCACGATCGGCCAAGTCGCGGCGGAGGACAAGCCGATGGGCGCCACCCCCGGACGCCCACCCTTTCCTTTTCCCCGCCGGGGGAAGAGAGGCCGCGGAGCGCCGGACGGGGATGCCTCATCCGGCGGTCGGCTCGCGACGTCGAGCCGGGGCCCGGGGCGCTTTGGAGTTCCAGGCCCCCGACCCGCCGACGCCTCCCTCGGCCTAGCGCTCGTGCGCCGTGGTCGATACCAGCTCCCGGAGCGGCGACAGGAGGTAGTCGATCACCGGACGGTCGCCGGTGCGGATCTCGACCGCCACCGTCATGCCGGGCGTGAGCGCGATGTCGCGCCCGTCCACGGGCATGCTCGCCTTGGACAGGTTGATGGTCACGGGGAAGACGAGATCCTGGCTGCTGGATGCGCCGGCCGTGGGCGCGATGCTCTGGCCCTTGGCGATACGGGACGTGTCGGAACTGCCGTTCACGTCGCGGTTGTCGATCGCGTCGTGCGACACCCGCGTGACCGTGCCGTCGATCTTGCCGTAGCGGGTGAACGGGAAGGCGTCGATCTTCACCACGGCCTTCTGGCCAGGCTCCACGAAGCCGACGTCGCGGTTGGCCAGCAGGGCCTCGACTTCCAGCGGACCCGTGTTGGGCACGATGACCATGAGCGGCTCGCCGCTGGTGACCACCTGGCCCACCGTGGTGATGGCGAGCTGCTGCACGGTGCCGCCCGTGGGCGCCAGCAGGCGGGTGCGGTCCTCCTTGGCCTGGGCCTTGACGAGGTCCTGGCGGGTGTGGTCGCGCTTGTTGTCGGCGTCGTGCAGCTTGTCCATCTGGGTGGAGATGAACTCGGCCCGCTGCTGCTCGATGCGGCGCTGGGCCAGCGTGATGGCCGCATCGGTCTCGATGAGCTGCCCCTTGTCGTAGGCGAGATTGGTCTGCTCGGATTGCAGCTGCTGCAGCGCGTCGATGGCGGAGGCCTTGGTGCCGGCGTCGCGCTCGATCAGCTTCTGGCGCATGTCGACCCGCTCCTGCAGCGAGCCGATCAGGTTCGAGCGCGCGTCCACGCTCATGTTCAGCCGGCGCTTCTGGGCGCGGGACTGTTCGAGCTGGGCCTTCAAGCTTTCGCGCATGGCGCTGAACTGCATCCAGTCGGCCAGCATGGCCTGCTGCTCGCGGTCGCGCACGCCCGGCCCGACCCCGGCGCTGAACGACACGGCGGGGCGCTCGTCCTGGTTGGTCAGCGCCGCCGCGATCACGGCCTGGCGGCGGGAAATCTCGGCGTCGAGGGATTCGAACTCGCGCGCGTTGGCGTCCACGTCGGCCTGGGTCTCGGTGGATTCGAGCTCCACCAAGAGGTCGCCCGCCTTCACGTTCTGCCCGTTCTGGACCGACACCGAATGGACCCGGCCCGGCTCCAGGGGCTGCACGGTCTTGGAACGGCCGCTGAGCTGGATGCGCCCGGTGGCGATCGAGTAAATGTCGATGCGGGTCAGCACGCTCCAGGCGAGCGCCACCGCCAGGATCAGCGAGATCGACCACACGAAGGCGGCCGAGATGGGCGAAGGCGGGGTTTCCAGGATCTCCAGCGCGGCGGGCAGGAACTCCAGGTCCTCGCGCGGCCGGTTCTGGTAGGCGGGGCGACGGGGGACGCCCACCTTCCGGTCCGTGGTGCGGCGGGCGGGAAGGCGCGACCGCCAGGAGCGGTCGTTGCGGTCGGGTGAAACGCTCATCGTGCCGGACTCCGTGCGGTGGCGGGCTTCGCGGGTTTCACGCGACTTCTTCTTCGGCGGTGGCGACCTGCATCCGCCACAGCCGGCCGTAGAGGCTCGACGGGCGATTGATCAGTTCCAGGTGGGTGCCGTCCTCGACGATGCGGCCGTCCTGGACCCCGATGATGCGGTTGCAGTTGCGCACCGCGGCCAGGCGGTGGGCGATGATGATGACCGTGCGGCCCCGCACGATCTCCTTCATGTTGTTCTGGATGATCCGTTCGCTCTCGTAGTCGAGCGCGCTGGTGGCCTCGTCGAAGATCAGGATGGCGGGATTGTTCGACAGCGCGCGCGCGATGGCGATGCGCTGCCGCTGGCCGCCCGACAGGTTGAGGCCGCGCTCCTCGATCAGCGTGTCGTAGCCGAGCGGCAGCTTGTTGATGAACTCGTCCGCCCCCGACAGCCGCGCCAGGCGGATCACCTGGTCGCGCGCCATGCCGGGGTTGCCGATCGAGATGTTGTCGTGGACGGTGCGGTTGAACAGCAGGTTCTCCTGCAGCACCACGCCGATCTGCCGCCGCAGCCAGGCCGGGTCGACCTGGGCGATGTCGATGCCGTCGA
>CAXTEP010000133.1:0-2941 GCA_964243125.1 uncultured Lichenihabitans sp.
CCCCCGATGGACCATTTGCCTCATGTTCGGCCAAGCGGGGGCGGGACGCAATCCTCAGGGCGCGGGCCTCATGCGCAGGCCCAGCATCGTCCAGGTGATGCCGTAGAGCAGAAGGTCGACGCCCAGGAACACCCCGAGCACCACGAAGCTGTTGCCCGGCCAGCCCACCAGGATCAGCAGGCCCACCAGGGCCGTGACGGCCCCGGCCGCCACGAGCGCGCCGCGCGAGCGCGTTCCGGTCACCCGGAGGCCGAAGATCATCCGCACCAGACCCGTGGCCAGCATGCCGGCACCCAGCATCAGGGTCAGCACCACCGAGCCGACCGCGGGCTGCGCGATGGCGAACAGGCCCGCCGCGACGTAGAGCAGTCCCGCCAGCTCCCACAGGATCATGCGACCCAGGCTCCGCATCCTGAGCCCCACGCTGAGCTCGATCGCGCCGGCCACCAGCATGAAGATGCCGATCAGCAGCACGGACGCGATGGTGGCCGTGACGGTCAGGGTCAGGGCGAGGATGCCCAGGACCGCGCTGAACAGGCCCGACGCGATGACCCACCCCCGCCGATGCTGCAGGCGTTCGCCGTGCGTGCCGAAAGGTCCCGAGGACGGGCCGAAAGGGTTCAAGCTGGTCATGCGTCGTCCTGTCTGCCTCGATCAAAACAAGCCTGGGGAGTCCCGCGGCCGAAGGTGCCGCTTCGGAACAACACGTGCGGAAACTTCAACGCGGCGACACCCAGGTTATTTGCCTGTCCGGTCGATTTTGGTGTAGCTCCAAAAATCGCCCAGTCGGCTGCCGCAATTTCGACGCGAGTTCTGCATGAAAGTTCCAACTCCCCTGCTCGACAAGGTCGCAACGCCGGACCAGCTGCGCCAGCTGCCCGAGAGTGACCTGCGGCAGGTCGCCGACGAGCTTCGCTCCGAGACCATCGGGGCGGT
Source organism: uncultured Lichenihabitans sp. (assembly GCA_964243125.1). Taxonomy (GTDB): domain Bacteria; phylum Pseudomonadota; class Alphaproteobacteria; order Rhizobiales; family Beijerinckiaceae; genus Lichenihabitans. The sequence continues at coordinate 937 of CAXTEP010000133.1, forward strand.
CGCGGTGACGGGGGGCCATCTCGGGGCTGGCCTGGGCGTGGTCGAGCTGACCGTGGCGCTCCACCACGTCTTCGACACGCCGCGTGACCGCATCATCTGGGACGTCGGTCACCAGGCCTATCCGCACAAGATCCTGACGGGACGCCGCGACCGCATCCGCACCCTGCGGCAGGGCGGTGGCCTGTCGGGCTTCACTAAGCGCAGCGAAAGCCCCTACGATCCGTTCGGGGCCGCCCATTCCTCGACCTCCATCTCGGCGGGTCTCGGCATGGCGGTGGCGCGCGATCTCGCGGGCGGCAAGAACAATGTGATCGCCGTGATCGGCGACGGCTCCATGTCGGCCGGCATGGCCTACGAGGCCATGAACAATGCGGGCGCCCTGCATTCGCGCCTGATCGTCATCCTGAACGACAATGATATGTCGATCGCCCCACCCGTCGGCGCCATGTCGGCCTACCTGGCCCGGCTCGTGTCGGGCGGCGCCTACCGGTCCCTGCGCGACCTCGGCAAGCAGTTCGCCCAGATCCTGCCGAAATTCGTCTACGACAAGGCGCGCAAGACCGAGGAATACGCGCGCGGCCTGCTCACCGGCGGCACCATGTTCGAGGAGCTCGGCTTCTTCTACGTGGGCCCGATTGACGGGCACAACCTCGACCACCTCATGCCCGTGCTCAAGAACGTGCGCGACAGCGAGGCCGGGCCGGTGCTGATCCACGTCGTGACCCAGAAGGGCAAGGGCTACGGGCCTGCCGAGGCGGCTGCCGACAAGTACCACGCGGTGACGACCTTCGACGTCATCGACGGCAAGCAGGCCAAGGCCAAGCCCAACGCGCCCGCCTACCAGCGGGTGTTCGGCGAAAGCCTGATCAAGGAGGCCGCCAAGGACGACAAGATCGTGGCCATCACGGCCGCCATGCCGTCGGGCACCGGCATCGACCTGTTCGACCAAGCCTTCCCGACCCGGACCTTCGACGTCGGCATCGCCGAGCAGCACGCCGTGACCTTCGCGGCCGGCATGGCGACCGAGGGCTACAAGCCCTTCGTGGCCATCTACTCGACATTCTTGCAGCGGGCCTACGACCAGGTCGTGCACGACGTGGCGATCCAGAACCTGCCCGTGCGCTTCGCCATGGATCGGGCCGGCCTCGTGGGCGCTGACGGCGCCACCCACGCGGGTTCGTTCGACCTCGCCTATCTCGGCTGCCTGCCCAACATGACCATCATGGCGGCGGCCGACGAGGCCGAACTCGTCCACATGGTGGCGACCCAGGCGGCTCACGACGCGGGACCCTCGGCGCTCCGCTATCCCCGGGGCGAGGGCGTCGGCATCGACCTGCCCGAGGTCGGCGTGCCGCTTCCCATCGGCAAGGGCCGCGTCCTCCGGCAGGGCAAGCAGATCGCCATCCTGTCGCTCGGCACGCGCCTGGCCGAGAGCCTGAAGGCGGCCGAGCAGCTCGGTGCGCACGGCTTCTCGACCACGGTGGCGGACGCCCGCTTCGCCAAGCCGCTCGACCGCGACCTGATCCGCCAGCTCGCCACCGGCCACGACGTCCTGATCACGATCGAGGAAGGTTCGGTGGGCGGCTTCGGGTCGTTCGTGATGCACTTCCTGGCCGAGGAAGGCCTGCTCGACGGCTCGCTCAAGGTCCGCAGCATGGTGCTGCCCGACCTGTTCATGGACCACGACAAGCCCGAGCGGATGTACGCCCAGGCGGGGCTCGACGCGAAGGCCATCGTGGCCAAGGCCCTGCAGCTGATCGGCCACGAGATCGCCGACGCCCCCGCGCGGCCCGAGGTCGTGGCCGGAGCCGGCGTGACGCCGGCGGTCAAGCGGGTAGTGGCGCGCCGGCAGAACTGAACCGGCGCGGGCGCCGTCGGTGAGGGCCGACGTCGCCCTGGTGCAGGCGGGCTTGTTCGATAGCCGGGCCAAGGCCCGCGAAGCGATCGAGGCAGGGCTCGTCACGGCCGACGGGGCCGCGCTCACCAAACCCGCCGCGGATGTGGG
>CAXTEP010000133.1:3041-8529 GCA_964243125.1 uncultured Lichenihabitans sp.
GTCGAGGGACGGGACCGCAATCGCGAGTTCCTTCTCGGCGCGTCCCGGCCGTGACGTTCGCGGCCGAACTCGACATCCTGCGCCTGGGCGCGAAGGGCGAGGGCGTGGCCGACGGGCCGGCCGGGCCCGTCTACCTGCCCGACACGCTGCCGGGCGAACGGGTGCTGGCGGAGATCGACGGCGAGCGGGGCCTCGTGATCGACCTGCTCGGCCGCAGCCCCGACCGGGTGCAGCCGATCTGCCCTTATTTCGGCACCTGCGGCGGCTGCGCCACCCAGTCGCTGGCCCCCGTCCTGTACCGGTCCTGGAAGCAGGGCCTGCTGGTCCAGGCCTTGTCGATGGCGCACGTGGACGCGCCGGTCGACCCGATGCTGCCGGCCCACGGCGAGGGGCGCCGCCGCGCGACCTTCCATGCCCGCGCGGCGGCGCGCGTGAACATGCTGGCCGCGGCACCGCCCGCAGTCGGGTTCATGCAGGCCCGCTCGCACGCCATCGTGGCGATCGAGCATTGCCCCATCCTGGCCCCTGCGATGGCAGGCGCGCTTCCCGCGGCGCGACGGCTCGCGGCCCTGCTGGCGCGGCTCGGCAAGCCTCTCGACCTGCTGGTCACCGCCACCGCGACCGGCCTCGATGTCGACCTGCGCGGCTGCGGGCCCCTCGATGCCGCCCTGCGATCGGCGATCGTCACGGCCTCCGCCGCCGCGGATTGCGCGCGCGTGTCGAACCACGGCGAGGTGCTGATCGAGCGCCGCGCGCCGCTGCTGCGCATGGGGCGGGCCTCGGTCCATCTCCCACCCGGCTGCTTCCTCCAGGCCACCGAGGCCGGCGAAGCCGCGCTCGTGACCCTGGTGGTCGAATGGGTCGGGCGGTCCCGCCGCGTGCTGGACCTGTTCAGCGGGGTTGGCACTTTCGCGCTGCGCTTGGCCGAACGCGCCACGGTCCACGCGGTCGACGCCGAAGCGACGCCGCTCGCGGCCCTGGCGCGGGCGGCGCGCGATACCCCTGCCTTGCGGCCCGTGACCACGGAAACCCGCGACCTGTTTCGCCGGCCGTTCGGTCCGGCGGACCTGGCGGGCTTCGACGCGGTCGTGTTCGACCCGCCCCGTGCCGGTGCCGCGGCTCAGGCCGAGCAGCTCGCGGCCTCGGCGGTGCCGCGGGTGGTGGCCGTGTCGTGCCACCCGGCGAGCTTCGCGCGCGACGCCGCGATCCTCCTGCGCGGCGGCTACGTGGTGGAGCGCGTCACACCGGTGGACCAGTTTATCTACGCGCCCCACCTCGAACTCGTGGCCGTGTTCACGCGCCCCCCGGGCAGCCGCCGCCGCTCGTTGCTGTCGTGAGCGGCCGACCGCGCCGCTGGCGTCATGGCGCGCGTGGCTGTTGCCCCCGCGGCCCGGTTCTGCAACCAACGGGGCCACATGCGGGACATCGACCCAGAACCGCCGGCCCTGCTGCCCGGCACGCCCCACGGCGTCGAGGCCGCGGCCGTAATCCTGCGCGGCGGCGGCCTCGTGGGCTTTCCGACCGAAACCGTCTACGGCCTGGGAACCGACGCGCGGTCCGACGCCGCCGTGGCGCGGCTCTACGCCGCCAAGGGGCGTCCGCGCTTCAATCCCCTGATAGCCCACGCGGGATCGCTGGACGCGGCGCGGCGCCTCGGTGTCCTCACCCAGGAGGCGCTGGCCCTGGCGGAAGCGTTCTGGCCGGGTCCGCTGACCCTCGTGGTGCCGGTCCGGCCCGACGGCGACGTGGGGCTGCTGGCCCGCGCCGGGCTCGACAGCGTGGGCCTGCGGGTGCCGGCTCACCCGCTCGCCCGGGCCTTGCTGGATCGCTGTGGGTTCCCGGTCGCGGCGCCTTCGGCCAACCGGTCAGGCCGGGTCAGCCCCACGACGGCGGCCCACGTGCGCGACGAGTTCGCGGGCGGGGTCGAGGCCGTGCTGGACGGCGGACCCTGCGCGGTCGGCCTGGAATCGACCATCGTGTCGTGCCTGGGTCCCGCCGCGCTGCTGCGCCCCGGCGGGTTGCCGCGCGCGGCCGTCGAGGCCGTGCTGGGCCACCCCCTTCCGTCCGCGTCCGGTGTCGCCGACGCTCCGCTGGCACCGGGGCTGCTGGCCTCGCACTACGCGCCCCGCGCGCGTCTCCGGCTGGACGCGCTCCAGGTTTCGGACGGCGAGGCGGTGTTGGACTTTGCCGGGCGCCTGCGCGGGCGGGGCCGGGCCGACGCCCGCCTCGACCTGTCACGGGCGGGCGACCTGGCGGAAGCGGCCGCTTCCTTGTTCGCGGCCCTGCGGCGCCTGGACGCGACCGGGGCACCGGTCATCGCGGTGGCGCGCGTTCCCGACCACGGCCTGGGCGAGGCCATCAACGACCGGCTGCGCCGGGCCGCGGCGCCGCGGCCGTAGGCGGGGTCACCCGATCTCCACCACCACGCGGCCGCGCACCTTGCCTTCAAGGATCGCGTGCGCGGTCGGGACGATGTCGTCGAAGCCGATCGTGGTGGTCAGCGACTGGAGCTTGGCCGGATCGAGGTCGCGGGCCAGGCGGGTCCAGGCTTCCAGCCGCCGCACGCGCGAGGCCGTCACGCTGTTGATGCCGAGCAGCGCCACGCCGCGCAGGATGAAGGGCGCCACGCTGCCCGGCAGATCCATGCCCTGGGCCAGCCCGCAGGCCGCCACGGCCCCATTCTCCCGCGTTTGCGCCAGCAGGTTGACCAGGGTGTGCGAGCCGACCGAATCGATCGCGGCCCCGAACCGCTCCTTGGCGAGGGGGCGCCCGGGGCCCGACAGGTCGGCCCGGTCGATGATCTCGGCCGCGCCGAGCCCCTTCAGGAAGTCCGCCTCGGCGGTCCGTCCCGTCGAGGCGATCACGTGCCATCCGGCCTGCGCCAGCAGCGCCACCGCGATCGAGCCGACACCGCCCGCCGCGCCCGTGACCGCGGCGGGCCCGTGCGCGGGTGTCAGACCGTGCCGTTCGAGCGCGATCAGGCTCAGCATGGCGGTGTAGCCCGCGGTGCCGACCGCCATGGCCTGGGCCGGCGTCAGGCCCGCGGGCAGGGGGATGAGCCAGTCGCCCTTCACCCGGGCCCGCTCCGCGTAGGCGCCCAGGTGCGTTTCGCCCAGGCCCCATCCGTTGAGCACGACCGGATCGCCCGGTTCGAACGCCGGGTTCCGGCTCGATTCGACCACGCCCGCGAGATCGATGCCCGGGATCATGGGAAAGCGCCGCACAACGGGCGACCGCCCTGTGATCGCGAGCCCGTCCTTGTAGTTGACGGTGGAGTGGGTGACCCGGACCGTGACGTCGCCGTCCATCAGCTCGGCGTCCGGGAACGTCACGGCCGCCACGGTCTGGCCACCCTCGGCCCGGTCGATCCGCAGTGCCTTGAATCCCGCCATGAGCAAGCTCCCGAACGTCGCGGCCGAGCAAAGCGGCCGCGGGGGCCGCCGTCAACCCGCCGTGGCCGGCCCGGCCTTGCGGCCACCCCGCAAAAAGGACATGCTCGACGCTCACCTCCGGCACGCTTTCGGGGCGGCTTCGGCGGCCGCCGTCGGCGTTTGCAGCTCAAAGTTGGCGCTCTTGTCCCCTGTCCTTCTTTCGATGATCGAGCGGTCGCGCCTGGCCCGCACCGCCGCCCTGGCGGCCCTTTGCGTGCTGGCTCCGGCCGCGACGGGCTCGGCAGCGGCGCGGGAAACGGTGTCGGTGGCGGCACCCTTCGAGGTCGGCGGCGGCCCGCTCGGCAGCTATCTCGCGGCGCTGGTGGCGGGGGCGGACCGCGACACGGTGGCGGCCTCGACGTTCTTCCGCGAAGCGCTGCGGGCCGACCCCGCCAATCCCGAACTGATCGAGCGCACCTTCGTGGCCGCCTTGTCGAACGGCGACATCGACGATGCGTCCGACCTCGCGCGCCGCCTCGTCGCCCGCGACCCGAAGAACAGCCTCGGCCACCTCGTGCTGGGCGTGGTGCAATTGAAGGAGCGCCACTTCGTGGCAGCCCGCCGGCAGTTCTCGCGCGGCTCGGCCGGCGAGGAGCGCGACGTCACCGGAACCCTGCTCACGGCCTGGACCTACGCGGGGCAGGGCGACGAGAAGCGGGCGCTGGCGACCCTGGACGGCATCCACGCCTCGAGCTTCGCGCTGTTCAAGGACTACCACGCGGCCCTGATCGCCGACCTGCTGGGCGATCCCGGCGAGGCGACCAAGCGGTTCAAGGCCGCCTACGCGATCGACAAGACCGTGCTGCGGCTGGTGGACGCCTACGGGCGCTTCTTCGCCCGGCACGGCGATCCGGCCGAGGCGACGCGGGCCTACGGCGACTACGAGCGCGTCATGCCGCACCACCCGATCGTGGTGGCGGCCCTGGCCGACCTGAAGGCCGGGAGGCCGCTCGCGCCGCTGATCAAGGGCGCCGAGGACGGAGCCGGCGAGGTCCTGTACGGCCTCGGCGCCGCCGGCGGCCGGCAAGGCGACGAACTGGCCGCCATGGTCTACCTTCGCTTGTCGCTTTTCCTCGCCCCGCAAAACGCGCTCGCGACCGTCACCCTGGCCGACATCTACGAGCGGCTGAAGCAGAACGAGCAGGCCATCGACGTGTACCAGTCGGTGCCGGAAGCGAGCCCCCTGCGCGGCAACGCCGACATCCAGACCGGCCTGACCCTGGATGTTCTCGGCCGTCCCGACGACGCCATCAAACACATCCAGGGCCTGCTCACCGGGCAGCCGGGCGATCTCGACGCGCTTACCACGCTCGGCAACATCCAGCGCGAGCAGAAGCGCTACGCCGACGCGGTCCAGTCCTACGGCAAGGCCCTCGACAAGCTCGGGCCGGGCGACAAGGCGGCGTGGCCGCTCCTCTACTTCCGCGGCATCGCCAACGAGCGCCTGAAGAAGTGGCCCGACGCGGAGGCCGACTTTCAGCGCGCGCTGTCGATCAGCCCCGATCAACCGCTGGTGCTGAACTACCTCGGCTATTCCTGGGTGGATCGCGGCCTGCACCTCGACGAGGCGTTCAAGATGCTGCGCCGCGCCGTGGCGCTGAAGCCTGAGGACGGCTACATCGTCGACAGCCTGGGCTGGGCTCATTACAAGCTCGGTGAATACGACGAGGCCGTGAAGGACCTCGAACGGGCGGTGGCGCTGAAGCCCGCTGACCCGACCATCAACGATCACCTGGGCGACGCCTTCTGGCGATCGGACCGCAAGCTGGAAGCGCAGTTCCAGTGGAACCACGCACGCGACCTCGGTCCCGACCCCGACGACCTGCCTCCCATCCTGGCCAAGATCCAGCACGGATTGCCCGACCTTCCCAAACCGGTCACGGCGGCGGTGACGCCCGTGACCGCGCCAGAGCCCGTCCAAGCCGCGCCGGCGCAGGCCGCGCCCGCGAGCCCGGCCCCGGAGGCTCCCGCTACTCCTGCGGTCCCTGCACCCGCCGCGAGCGCGCCCGCGACCCCGCCGACTGCGGAGCCCGACACCACGCCGGCCGCCACGCAGG
>CAXTEP010000134.1:0-3127 GCA_964243125.1 uncultured Lichenihabitans sp.
CAGCGGCTGTGCGGCGAGTTCGTGCCCGACGAGGACAAGATCACGGCCTGCATGCTCCGCCGCAAGGCTGAGATCAGCAAGGGCTGCCTCGTGTTCTTCAAGGGCTGAGCCTGCGCGTTCACCCTGCCCGCGGGCCCTGCTGGGTCATGTGGAACGCGGCTTGAACTGTTCCGTATCTGTAGCAGGCGGACGATCGGTTCCGGCACAAAAAACGGAAAGGATCGTCCCAGAACGGGACGGCGAAGATGGCAGCGCGCGGGATTCTGGGAACTGTGAGGACGGGGTTGCGGCCGGCGGTCATGGCGTTGCGCCGGCTTTATCTCCGGACGTTCTGGGGCATGGACATCGCGGGCGAGGCCTACGTGTCGTTTTCGGCCGATCTGGACCGGGCCAACCCGAGGGGCATCCACATCGGCTTCGGCACCGCCGTGTGCCGAGGCGCCACCATCCTGACGCATGACGGGTCGCGCCAACTGCACGCCGACACGCGCATCGGCCGCAACTGCATCATCGGGGTCAGGGCCGTGATCATGCCAGGCGTGACGATCGGCGACGAATGCGTGGTGGGAGCCGGCAGCGTCGTCCTGACCGACGTGCCGGCCAACACCACCGTGTTCGGCAATCCCGCCCGGCCCGTGGCTCAGGGCATCCGCCTGGAGAAGTGGGGCCGCAAGGCCACTGCCAAGCCGGCCGAACGACATGAAGAGCAGCGCGGTCGCGGGCTGATCAACATGCTGGCCGGTTAGGTCGGCGCCCCTTGGCGTTGACCATGTGGCGTATCAAAGACCCTGTTTCGCCTTGGCAGATCAATGCGAAGCGACGTGCCAGTCCGGCTGGATCGGGCTACCCTGATAGGTGCGGTTAACGGCTTGGGCGTTGTGCATCGTCCAGTCGTACACGTCGCCGTGAACTGCGCGACGGTCTTGTTCCGGATCAGGACCGAGTTGCCGTTGCCGAGTTCGAGGAGGGTGTCGGCACCCTGCTGGGTCAGCGCCGCCTGCACGTCAGCGAAGCTCGCGAACGCCGTGAAGGCCTGCATGTTCAGCGTGTCGGCGCCGGTGAAGTCCGTGATCGTGTCGTTGCCCGCGGAGGCGACGAACATGTCCCTGCCGCCGCCGGTCAGCAGGTCCTCGGATCGCGGATGTCGCAAGCCCGACCACGGATCGTGGGGGACGCCACCGGTTCGCATTCGATCAGCCGAAATGAATTTTCTCGCGGGCCTTCTCCACCTTCGGCAGCGCGATGCCCATCAGGATCAGGCCCCAGAGCAGTGGATACCACGGAGCGTAGTAGGTCTTGAGCTCGGGTCCGAAGAAACCGCCGCGCACCATCTCGTAGCAGTGAACGGTCGGCATGTACCAGGCGATCTTCTGGACCGAGTCGGGCAGCCAGGACACCATGAAGAAGAAGCCGCACACGGGAAGGAGCAGGTACTGGAACGGCTGCACGAACCGTTCGGCGGCCTCGTAGAATTCGGTCAGAACCGCGAAGCAGAGCATCAGCCCGAACGCCAGGAAGCCCATGCAGAACCAGCCCGTGAGAAGCAGGCCGATGTCGTAGACCGGCTTCACGAACCCGAACGTGTAGAGCGTCCAGTAGACCACGCCGGCCGCGATGGTGCAGCCACCGATTTCCAGGAACAGGAGCGCCAGCGCGCAGTCGAGCAACGTGATGCTGCGGTGGTAAAGCAGCGACGCGCTCCGCCTGAACAGGAAGACGCCCGGCCCCGAAATGTGGCGCCACAGCGTGAGGGGCAGGTAGCCGGTGATCAGCAGCGGGATCAGCGGTACGCCGTTCTCCTCCGACGCCTGGATCTGGGTGCGGACCAGGAGAACGCCGCAGCACAGGATCATGGGCTCGGCCACGAGCCACAGGAAGCCGATGTTGCTGCGGCCGTATTTGGTCATCAGCAGCCGGATCATCAGGGCAGACAGGATGCGGGCCTGAACCGCGGCACCCTTCGCGAAACCCGGCAAACCCGGCCGTGCCTCGACGTGCTGATTTGACATGGTCACCCTGGTTGCCGACGAACCCGCGTTTTCGAGGCTTCACAGGCGAAAGCGGCGAGGTCAAGACGGAGGGTGCTGTGCGCGCAGGGTCAAGCTCGGCGAGCGTTCCCGCCGGCGCTCCACGGTCGGGGACCATCCGCCCGCGACATGAGGGCCACATTTTTGTCGAACCATCAACTCTGGGCAGGAACAACGATTGCGGCGCAGAGTTGATTCGCCATGACGTTCAAATACACCGTCTCGCTCGATGACCCCACCCAGTCCGCGGAAGATGCGGCGCTGATCGCCGATACCCAGGCCGCCGCCGCGGCCTGGTCGTCCGAGCTCGACGGGCTCGGGACGCTCAACATCCTGGTCAGCGTCGAGACCGCCGGCGTCACGCGCGCCGAGGGTGGTCCCACCGTCTCGGTCCCGCAGCTGACCGTGAACGGGGTGAGGGTCGACACGTTCGGGTCCGACGAGGAACTCCTGACCGGCACCGACCCGAACGGCGCGGCGCCCGACATCCAGATCTCGATCGACGCCGGCTACCTCCGCGACGTGATGTTTCTGGACCCCGACCCGTCCCGGCCGAGCGCCATCCCGAACAATCGGGTCGATGGCATCGGGGTGCTGACCCACGAGATCGGCCACGGTCTCGGCATCACCGGGTTCCGCGATCCGACCACCGGCGCCTTGGGTGGGGTCGAGTCGGTTTGGGACCAGCTCGTCAGGATCAACGGCGACGGCTCCGCCTCCTTCACGGGCGCCAGTGCCGAGCAGGTCTACGGCGGTCCCGTCCCGGTCACGACGTTGAAGAACGGGGAGCAGTATTTCCATCTGGGCAATACCGCGGCCGACGCGGACGCCTCCGACCTCATGAACGGCATCGTTTACTTCGAGGGCCAACGCTACGCGATTTCCACCCTCGACGTCGCCATCATAGACGACCTCGGGCTTCGCGTCAGCCCGGTCCCGGTCTTCGGCTCGATCGCGACGGATTTCAGCAGCGTGGGAGGCCAGGTGGCCGGCCTTTACGATGCCATCCTGGCCCGCGACCCTGATCCGCTCGGCTTCGAGGACCAGGTCCGCGCCGTGCAGGCCGGTCTCAGCCTGACCGGCTTGGCCGACGCCATGCT
>CAXTEP010000134.1:3227-8520 GCA_964243125.1 uncultured Lichenihabitans sp.
ACCGCCCCGACGTGAATGGCATATTTATGCGCCGGTCGCCGTAATAGGCCCTCCGCTTTCCTCGGGCCCGGCATGCTCCGCTCGCCAACCACGACCCTCGCTCGGCAAGCGCGTTTGACCGCCTTCTTGCTCATGGGCTGGGCTACTCCCGCGCGGTTGCGGGTTTTCGAGGCGCCCGGCTCGGCAACCGCCCGTTCGATCCGCGCCGGGGTGCCGTCGGCTCGGTCGCGTCCGATCGATGCTGTCGGAGTACGGCCCGCATTGTGGCCAGTGACGATCGGCGCCGCTCCCGGTGCGCTCGGCATGAACATCGCACGCGTGCCCGTACCGTTCCGCCCGAGGCAGCGGGCCGGCCGGACCCCTGTCCGGCCGGCCCGGGATGAGGCAAGGAGAACGATTTGACGAGACGCATCATGGCTTCCGGCATCGCTCTGATGGTCGCGACGACGGCCGGGCGAGCGGCGGACCTGCCCACGCTGGCGACGCCCACGCCGGCCTGCAAGGCGACGCTCTCGGCGCCGGCCTACAACGGACCCATCAGGCAGAACCCGAACCCGGGTTGCCTGACCATTCCGGGATTCGGCGATCTCTACGTCGGCGGCGCCCTCACGGGTTACGCCTACACGCAAAGCAACCCGTTTCCGCTCTCGACCACCTCGCTGCCGAGTGATGCAACGTCGCGCGTCGACCTGTCGAATCTGCAGGTTTTCATCCAGAAGCCCGATGGCCCGGTGCAGTTCTACCTCCAGGTGGGCGCCTACGCGCTTCCCTCCCTCGGTGCCGTGAATTTCGGCACCTTCGACCAGACGTCGCTGCTGTTCGGCCCGGTGCCGGTCGCCTACGGCAAGATCCAGCTGAACGACGACTGGTCGATCCAGGGCGGCCGCCTCCCGACCCTGATCGGCAGCGAAGCGCCGTTCACCTTCCAGAACCTCAACATCGAGCGCGGCCTCCTGTTCAACCAGGAGAACGTCATCAACCAGGGCGTGCAGGTCAATTACGCCCACGGGCCGTGGTCGGCGTCGGTCGCGGGCACGGATGGCTTCTACGCGGGCGACCTCAGCTGGTTCACCGGATCGGTCAGCTACAAGATCGACGACACCAGCACCGTGGGGGTCAACGGCGGTCTCAACCTCGGCCGCACCGACGTGCTGCGGCGCAGCGTCGCCGACCAGTTCGTGACGCCGCTCAATCAGCAGAACAGCGGGATCTTCGACGTGAACTACACCTACGCCAACGGTCCCTGGACGGTGACGCCCTACCTGCAAGTCACCAACGTCGAGCGCGATCCGGGGTTGGGGATCGCGGAAGGAGCCTCGACGCTCGGCGGCGCCCTGCTGACCAGCTACGCCTTCACGGACCACTGGGCCCTGGCGGGCCGCCTCGAATACGAAGGGCAGACGGGACGGCCGGGCTCGGGCGGCACGAGCCTGCTCTACGGCCCGGGGAGTTCGGCCTTCTCGGCCACCCTCACGCCGACCTTCACGTTCGACCGGTTCTTCGCCCGCGGCGAATATTCTCACGTGGAACTGTTCGACGCGGCCGCGGGGTCGGCGTTCGGGCGCGACGGCGCGAAGACGTCGCAGGACCGCTTCATGACGGAAGCCGGCGTCACGTTCTGACGTTCTCGTGGTAAAGCGCGAGAATGCTCCGCGCTCGCGACTCCGGCCAAAGCGGAGGAGGTCGGCGTCAAGGGTGCAGGTGTCCGGCCTGCCGCGGCTTCGACCGCGGACGGCCGTGAGCCAGATTTGATCGGCGCGCCAGAATGCAACGGAAGATGGTTTCGATCCGGCCAACCGCGGCGACGCTTGCGTTCCCGCGGGGCCTCGACGTGCATCGGCTCGCCCGGCCGGGGTCGCGACCGCGGCCCACGGACCTTCTTCGCACCCCGCGTCGACGTGATCGCGGAACAGCCCCGCCGCACCATTCATGACGGCCTTTCTGGACGTTGCCGCCGTGGCGGTTGTCGGGCTGGCAACGACCTCCTCGTCCCTCCTGGGCGCCGCCATCGGGCTCTACCTGCCCATTTCCAAACGGCTGCTGGCCTGCGTCCTGGCCTTCGCGGCCGGATCGCTGATCAGCGCGTTGGCGATCGACCTCTGCTTCCAGGGAGCGCTGGACCTTCGGCACGCGAACTTCTCCGGCCGGGGCGCCTGGGCCTTCGTGGGCGGCGGCTTCGCGATCGGGTCCAGCATCTACCTGATCTTCACCAAGGTCCTCGAAGGGCGAGGCGCCGCGGTCCGGTCCCCCACGCGGTTCCGCGAATACGCGATGCACCGGAAACGGAGGGAAAGCCGGGACCTGATCAACGTGCTGTCCCGCTGCGATCTCATGCGCCACCTGCCGGCCCCCGAGATCGAAAACATCCTGCACGCACTGAAGACCGTGGAGGTGCGCAAGGGCCAGGAGGTGTTTCGCGCGGGCGAGGCCGGGGAAGCGTTGTTCGTCGTGGCGCAGGGGACGGTCGAGATCGTGTCCGACAAGGACGTGTCGCTGGCCACCCTCGGCCAGGGACAGGCTTTCGGCGAGATGGCGCTCCTTTCGGGCGGCATCCGCACCGCGACCGCCCGCGCCGTGACCCCGGCCGTGCTTCTGGAACTCGGTCGCGCCGACTTCGACCTCATGCTTGAAGCCGACCAGCAGATCGCGACGGTGGTGCAGAGCCTCAGCCATACCCGCGCGCTCACCAATCTCACCCGCGGCGGCTCCGATCCGGGCCGGTGGGCGCGCGTCGCCCGCGGCAATCTCCAGAGCCTCAGCCGGCGCGAGGTGACGGCGCTGCTCAAGCAGGCGGGGGACGGCGCCGGCATCGCGATCATCCTGGGCAACATCCTCGACACCATCCCGGGCTGCCTGGTGATCGGCGCCAAGTACCACGGCTCGTCGAGCCTGGCGCTCACCCTGATCCTGGGCATGTTCGTGGGCGGCATTCCGGAGGCAGCGGCGAGCGCCTCCATCCTGCTGCGGGCGGGATACCGCCCCGCGAAGGTCTTCGGCCTCTGGTCCACGGTTCTGCTGGCGGGCCTGCTCGCCGCGATCGCGGGCCGGCTGTTCATCGGCGACCCGCACTCGCTCGCGGCCATCTTCTGCCAGGCCATCGCGGGCGGCGCCGTCCTGGCGCTCGTGGCCCACGCCATGATCCCGGAAGCCATCCACGAAGGGGGCTCGCTGGTCGTGATGCCCACCGTCGCGGGCTTTCTTTTCGCCCTCTACCTCTCGCTGACCGAGGCGTTCTGACGGCGCGCGGGTCCTCCCGCGACCGGGCCCGTCAGCCCGTGTTGCGCAGGCCCGCCGCGACCCCGTTGATGGAGATCAGGATCCCGCGCTGCACCTTCTCGTCGGTCTGCCCGGCCCGCCAGCGGCGGATCAGGTCGATCTGCAGGTGGTTGAGGGGCGTGATGTAGGGGAAGCGGTGGCTGATCGAGCGCGCCAGCGTGGGGTTCTCGGCCAGTCGCTCGGTGGTTTCCAGGATGGCGTCGAGCATCGCCACGGTGCGCTGCCATTCGGCCTCGATGGCCGCGAAGATGCGGGACGCGAGGGCCCGGTCGGGCACGAGGTCGGCGTAGCGGCGCGCCACCGCCGGGTCGGCCTTGGCCAGCACCATGTCCATGTTGGACAGCATCGCGCGAAAGAAGGGCCAATCCCGGTTCATGCGCCGCAGCAGGGCGAGCCGCTCGTCGCGGTCGACGCCCAAGAAGCCGTGCACGGCCGACCCGAACCCGAACCAGCCCGGCAGGGTGACCCGGCTCTGGCCCCAGGAGAAGCTCCAGGGGATCGCCCGCAGGTCCTCGATCTTGCGGGTCGAGCGGCGGGACGCCGGGCGCGAGCCGATGTTGAGGTCGGCGATCTCCGAGATGGGCGTGGCGGCGAAGAAGTAGTCCGTGAAGCCCGGGGTGTCGTAAACGACCGAGCGGTACGCCGCCATGCTGGCGGTGGACAGGTCCGCGGCCGCGGCCAGGAAGTCGGGGTCGGGCTCGCGGGCGCCCGACAGCAGGGTCGCTTCCAGGCTCGCGGCCATCAGCAGTTCGAGGTTGCGGCGGCCGATGTCGGGGTTGGAATATTTGCTCGAAATGATCTCGCCCTGCTCGGTCAGGCGGATCTGGCCGTTCACGGTGCCGGGCGGCTGGGCCAGGATGGCCTGGTAGCTCGGGCCGCCGCCGCGTCCCACCGTGCCGCCGCGGCCGTGGAACAGCCGCAGCGTGATGCCCGGCTTGTCGGCGAACATCCGGGCCAGCGCGGTCGAGGACTTGTATAGCTCCCAGGTGCTGGTGAAGAAGCCGCCGTCCTTGTTGCTGTCCGAATAGCCCAGCATGATGTCCTGCTGGCCGCCGGACCGGGCCACCAGGACCTCGATGCCCGGCAGGGCGTAGAAGGCCCGCATGATGGCTTCCGCGTTGCGCAGGTCCGCGATCGTCTCGAACAGGGGCGAGACGATGAGGTCCGCCACAGCGCCCCCGTCCAGGGCCGGACGAAGCGTGCCGCGCATCAGGCCGAACTCCTTCTGCAGGAGCAGCACTTCGAGCAGGTCGCTGACGGTTTCGGTGTGGCTGATGATGTAGTGCCGGATGGCTTCCGGCCCGAACCGCTCGCGCAGGCGCCGGGCCGAGTCCAGGATGGCGAACTCCCCTTCGGTGCGGTCCGAATAGGTCGCGAAAGCCAAGCGCAGCGGGCGGCCTTCGCCGAGCAGGCGGAGCAGCAGCGCCTGCTTGGCGTCCTCGTCCAGGGCCGGGTAGTCGGCCGCGACGCCGGCGGTGGCCAGGAGTTCGGCCAGCGTTTCCTCGTGCCGGTCGGAGCTTTGGCGCAGGTCGACGGTGGCGAGGTGGAAGCCGAACACCTCCACGGCCCGGACCAGCGACCCGAGGCGCAGGTCGACCAGAGCGCCGCCGTGGCGCTCGCGCAGCGAGGTCTCGATCACCCGCAGGTCCGCCAGCAGCTCGTGGGCGGACCCGTAGGGCGCGCCGGCCATCAGCGGTGGCTGCGGGGCGCTGGCGCCCGTGAGGAAGCGCAGGGTGGCGGCGGTCCGGGCGTAGATCCCGATGGCGGCCTGGCGGTAGGGTTCGTCCTCCCGGTGCGGGTTCTCGTCGTGCGAGGCCTTGGCGAGGGCGTCGAGCGCGTCGCTGCAGCCCACCAGGATGCGCGACATCGACAGTTCGGCACCGAGCTGCTGCAGTTCCTCCAGGTAGAAGGTCATCGCGGTCTCGCACTGCCGCTTGAGCGCGAAGTTCAGCGTGCCGGCGTCGACGTTGGGATTGCCGTCGCGGTCGCCGCCGATCCAGTTGCCCATGCGGAAGAA
>CAXTEP010000135.1:0-4385 GCA_964243125.1 uncultured Lichenihabitans sp.
GCGATCCGCACCGGCCTGCCGCACGCCCACGTGTCGGGCGGCGTGTCCAACTTGTCCTTCTCGTTCCGCGGCAACGAGACGGTGCGGGAGGCCATGCACGCCGTGTTCCTCTACCACACGGTCCAGGCCGGGATGGATCTGGGCATCGTCAACGCGGGCCAGCTCGCGGTCTACGCCGAGATCGAGCCCGCCTTGCGCGAGGCCTGCGAGGACGTGGTGCTGAACCGCCGGTCCGACGCGACCGAACGGCTGCTGGCGCTGGCCGAGCGGGTCAAGGGCCCGGGCGCCGCCGCCAAGGTCAAGGACCTGGCCTGGCGCGACGCCCCCGTGGCCAAGCGGCTCGAACACGCGCTCGTCAACGGCATCACGGATTTCGTCGAGGCCGACACCGAGGAAGCGCGTCTTGAGGCCGACCGCCCCCTGCACGTCATCGAGGGGCCGCTGATGGCCGGCATGAACGTGGTGGGCGACCTGTTCGGGTCGGGCAAGATGTTCCTGCCGCAAGTGGTGAAGTCCGCCCGCGTCATGAAGCAGGCGGTGGCGGTGCTGCTGCCCCACATGGAGGCCGAGAAGCTCGCCAACGGGGACGCGAGCGGGCGCCGGTCGGCCGGCAAGATCCTGATGGCGACCGTCAAGGGCGACGTCCACGACATCGGCAAGAACATCGTGGGCGTGGTCCTGGCCTGTAACAATTACGAGATCATCGACCTCGGCGTCATGGTGCCGGCCCGAAAAATCCTGGACGTGGCGCGGGCCGAGAAGGTGGACGTGATCGGCCTGTCGGGCCTGATCACGCCCTCGCTCGACGAGATGTGCTTCGTGGCGGCCGAGATGGAGCGCGAGGGGATGGACGTGCCGCTGCTGATCGGCGGCGCCACAACGAGCCGCGTCCACACGGCCGTGAAGATCCACCCGAACTACACGCGCGGCCAGGCCGTCTACGTCACGGACGCGAGCCGGGCCGTCGGCGTCGTATCGTCCCTGCTGTCGCCCGACACGCGCGCCGGCACGGTCGCGGCCACCCGGGCCGAATACGCCCGCGTGGCCGACGCCCACGCCCGGTCCGAGCGCGACAAGCAGCGGCTGCCGCTCGCCCGGGCCCGCGCCAACGCGTTCCCGATCGACTGGACGGGCTACGCGCCGCCGCGGCCCACCTTCCTGGGCGCGCGGGTCGTGGCCGACATCGATCTGGCCGAGCTCGTCCCCTATATCGACTGGACGCCCTTCTTCCAGACCTGGGAGCTGAAAGGCCGGTTCCCCGCCATCCTGGACGATCCCCGGCAAGGCGAGGCGGCGCGCGGGCTCCACGCCGACGCGCAGGCCATGCTGGCCCGCATCGTCGGCGAGGGCTGGTTCCGGCCCCGGGCCGTCCTCGGGTTCTGGCCCGCCAACCGGAACGGCGACGACATCGAGATTTACGCCGACGAGGCGCGGGGCACGCCGGTCGACACCTTCTTCACCCTGCGCCAGCAGCTTTCCAAGCGCGACGGCAAGCCCAACACTGCGCTGGCCGACTTCGTGGCGCCGCGGGGCATCCCCGACTACGTGGGCGGCTTCGTGGTGACGGCCGGGGTCGAGGAGGAGGCGATCGCGGCCCGCTTCGCCCGCGCCAATGACGACTACTCGTCCATCATGGTGAAAGCGCTGGCCGACCGCTTCGCCGAGGCGCTCGCCGAGCGCATGCACGAGCGGGTGCGCCGCGAGTTCTGGGCCTACGCGCCCGACGAGGCGCTGTCGGGGGCCGACATTCTGGCCGAAACCTACCGCGGCATCCGGCCCGCGCCCGGCTACCCGTCGCAGCCCGACCACACCGAGAAGCTCACCCTGTTCCGCCTGCTCGACGCCGAGCGGGCCACGGGCGTGCGCCTGACCGAGAGCCTCGCCATGTGGCCCGGCTCCTCCGTGTCGGGCCTCTACCTCGCCCACCCGCAGGCGCATTACTTCGGGGTCGCCAAGGTCGAGCGCGACCAGGCCGAGGATTATGCCCGGCGCAAGGGCATGAGCATGAAGGAGGCGGAGCGCTGGCTGTCGCCGGTCCTCAACTACGAGCCGACCGGCCTCGCCAAGGACCCGGTCGACCTGCAGGCAGCGGAATAGGGTCCCGGCCTACGGGTCTGGCTCAAAGCCTGGGTGACCCGTGAGGGACCACTGCCGAAGCGGCATCAAACAGACACCAGGGTCACTGAGCAGTCAGGATCAACTTTGCGCTGGCGGAGGGAGCGGGATTCGAACCCGCGATACGGTTTCCCGCATACACACTTTCCAGGCGTGCGCCTTCAACCACTCGGCCACCCCTCCGAACCAAGGCCGCGTGCTCACGGGAAGCGGGCCGTTGGAGCGGCGCAATATAGTCGGGAACGCGGTGGGCGCAACCGGATCCGAACCGATCGGTCCCGCGAGGCACCTCGGGGATCGTCCCACCTTACCGGATCGCCCCCGGCGCCATACATAACGGTGCACGACACGCACGGGGGTTGCCGCCATGTTCCTGTTCCGCAAGTCCGCCAGCCTGCCCACCGCCCGCGAAGCGCTGCCCGGGCGGCCCGACGCGATTCCCACGGCCGAGAAGCACCTCGTCAACGGGCGCCCGCTGAAAGGGCCCGTCGCGCCCGGCCTGGAGGCGGTGTATTTCGGCCTGGGCTGCTTCTGGGGGGCCGAGCGCCTGTTCTGGCAGGCGGGGCCGGGCGTCGAGGTCACGGCCGTGGGCTACCAGGGCGGCGGCACCCCGAACCCGACCTACGAGGAAGTGTGCTCGGGCATGACCGGCCACGCCGAGGTCGTCAAGGTCGTGTTCGACCCGAAGGTGATCCCCTTCGCGAGCCTGCTGAAGATCTTCTGGGAAGCGCACGACCCGACCCAGGGCATGCGCCAGGGTAACGACGTGGGCACGCAGTACCGCTCCGCGATCTACACCACCACGCCCGGGCAGCTGCGCGACGCGCAGGCCTCGGCCGAGGCTTACGGCCAGGCGCTCGCGGCCCGCGGCGGTCGGTTCGGGCCGATCACGACCGAGATCGGGGAGGCGCCGGACTTCTTCTACGCCGAGGACTACCACCAGCAGTACCTGGCCAAGAACCCCCGCGGCTATTGCGGGTTGGCCGGGACGGGCGTGAGCTGCCCGGTCGGAGCCGCGGCCGCCTGAGCGGCCGGACACCCCGCGCGCTTTCCTTTGACTTCGGGGACGGCGGCGCGGACAAGCGTCCGGTCGAATCCGGATGGGGGTGGGTATGCTCGAGCGCGCGGTCGAACGGTTCATCTTCGCGAGCCGCTGGCTTCTCGCCCCCTTCTTCGTCACCCTCGTGCTGGCGCTGTTCGGCCTGCTCCTCAAGACGCTGCAGCACGTCTACGAATACGCGCTGCACTTCAAGGACGAAACCGAGGCGGGCGTGATCCTCAACACGCTGTCGATCGTCGACCTGACCCTGACGGGTTCGCTGATCGTCATCGTGATCTTCTCGGGCTACGAGAATTTCGTCTCCAAGATCGACGCCAGCCAGCACCCGGACTGGCCCGACTGGATGGCCTCGGTCGACTTCACCGGCCTCAAGCTCAAGCTGCTGTCCTCCATCGTGGCGATCTCGGGCATCCAGCTCCTGCGCAACTTCATGAACATGGCGGCCGTGAGCGACCGCGACATGGGGTGGGCGATCGGCATCCACCTGACCTTCGTGGCCTCGAGCCTGCTGCTCGCCCTGACCGACCGCATCTCGGGCGGCCACCACGACACGTGAGGGCGCCCGGCTCCGAGCGGGCACGGGCCGGATCTCAGCGGCCGATCCGAGCCGCGACCCGCTGCAGCGTCGGCCGGACGCGCAGGAAGATCAGGTAAAGCCATTCGAGCAGGGCCAGGACCCACGGCCTCCGCGCCGCCAGGCCGAGCGGTCTGAGCACCGGGATCGCCCGCCACATGGCCGCGAAGGCGGCGGCGCCGGACAGGACCCGGCCGTTCTCGCGGGCGTGGAGTCGCGTAAGCAGCAAGCGGCGGTCGATCGGGCAGGCGGTATCGTCGAGGGTCGCATCCGCGAACGCGATCGCGTCGCGTCGGTCGAGCCGCCGCATCAGGGCGATCTCGCGACGGCACAGCGGGCAACCGCCGTCGTACCAGACGAGAAGTTTTTCCATTCCCTCGATATGGGACGCCCGGGCGCGTTAGAACAGGCGGCGGACCGCAAAGGCCGAAGGGCGGCTGCGCGGTCGATCCGGAGGGGGCGATGAGGATCGTGGTGATCGGCGCGGGGCTCGCGGGCCTCGCCTGCGCGACCCGGCTGACCCGGGCCGGGCACGCGGTCGCGGTTTACGACAAAGGGCGCGCGCCGGGCGGCCGCTTGGCGACCCGCGGGATCGCGACGGCGCTGGGCGAGGCCGCATTCGACCACGGCGCCCAG
>CAXTEP010000135.1:4485-5793 GCA_964243125.1 uncultured Lichenihabitans sp.
TGGCCGGCCGCCGGCCAGGAGGCCTGGGTCGGGATGCCGGGCATGAACGCGCCCGCGCTCGCCCTGGCGGCCAGCCTCGATGTCCGCTCATCGGTCAGGATCGGCGCCCTGCGGCACGACCGGCACGGTTGGCAGGTCGAGGCGGACGGGATCGAGGCCGGACGGTTCGAAGGCGCGGTCGTGGCCCTGCCGGCCGAACAGGCGAGGGTGCTGGCGGCCCCGTTCGACGAAGGATTTGGCGAGGCGGCCCGCGTCGCGAGCCAGCCGTGCTGGACCGTCATGGCGGCCTTCGAGGATCGCGTGCCGGTCGGGGCCGACGTCCTCCGGCACGCCGGCCTCCTCGACTGGGCGGCCCGGAACGTCGCCAAGCCGGGCCGCTCCGGGCCCGAGGCCTGGGTGATGCACGCCACGCCCGACTGGTCGCGGCAGAACCTCGAACGGTCGCCCGACGGCATCGGTCCGGACCTGCTGGCCGGCCTTGCGGCCGCCGCCGGAGCCCCTCTCCCACCGACCGTCGCGGTGGCGGCGCACCGGTGGCGCTACGCGCGTTCGGGCAGCCTGGGTCGCCCCGCCCTGTGGAACGGCACGCTGAAACTCGGCCTGTGCGGCGATTGGCTGCTCGGTCCGCGGGTGGAAAGCGCCTGGCTGTCCGGCACCGCCCTCGCCGCGTGGATCGGCACGGGATAAGCCCGGTCGACGGCGTCGGACCGCCGGACATCCAAGGAGTGCAAGCATGACGAAGATCCTCGTCGTCGGAGCCAGCCAGGGCATCGGGCTCGAAACAACGAAACAGGCGCTCGCCCGGGGCTACGCGGTCCGGGCCATGGCGCGCTCGGCCGAGGCAATCGCGCTCGACGACGGCAGGCTGGAAAAGGTCAACGGAAGCGCGCTGAGCGCGTCGGACGTTGCGACGGCCCTGGACGGGGTTTCGGCCGTCATCCTGACGCTCGGGGTCGCGTTGCGGTCCGCAAGCGTGATCGGGCCGGTCTCCCTCTTCTCGGACGCGACCCGCGTGGTCGTGCAGGCCATGCAGCAGGCGGGCGTCGAGCGCCTGATCTGCGTCACGGGTTTTGGCGCGGGCGACAGCGCTCCGGCGGTCGGGCCGCTCGAACGCATCCCGTTCCGGCTCCTGCTGGGGCGCGTCTACGACGACAAGGGCGTCCAGGAGCAGGTCGTCCGCGAAAGCAGCCTGGACTGGGTCATCGCCAGGCCCGGCATCCTGACCAACGGACCCAGGACCGGCCGGTACAAGATCCTCGAAAAGCCCGGGTCCTGGCGGAACGGGATCATCGCGCGCGCCGACGTGGC
>CAXTEP010000135.1:5893-7242 GCA_964243125.1 uncultured Lichenihabitans sp.
GTTCCATCGCGGCCGACGGGCCCCGGGAGCCCGGCCGGCGGGTCCCGGGGCCGATCCCCCCTGCCGGGGCTTCAGCCTTTCGGCTTGGCCTGCGCGGCTCCGCCGGACTTGGCCGCGAAGGGCGACTTGACGTCGTCGCCTTTCGGCTTGTCCTGCTTGGGCTTCTTCTTCTCCTTGTTGCTCCGCTGTTCGCCTTTCGCCATCCCTGCCTCCCTCGCCATGTGGGTCGCCTCGACCGCACGTCGGGGCAGCATGATCGCACCCGCGCCCGCGCGCAATCCTCGGCTTGGAGCCGAAGGCCCGCTGCATGGGATGACGGACACGCGCGCCGTTCCGTCCCGCGGCCCGGACGCCCGACCCGCCGCGGGCGGGAACAAGCCGCGCGGGATCAGCGGCCGACCAGCGGGGCGGCGTCCAGGGCTTCGGTCCGATGCGGCGCGCGCGCCGCGAACAGGACGCTCGCCAGGTAGGCGACGCCCGACAGGACCGTGATCCAGAAGCTGGTCGGCCAGTTGGTTTCCCAGGACAGCGCGATGCCGCCCCAGGCTTCGGCCAGGGCGAACAGGGCCGACAGCGCGAGGCCGCGTCCGAAGCGGGCCGACAGGTTCTGGGCCGCCGCGGCCGGCCCGACCATCAGGGTGAAGACGAGAAGCACGCCGACGATCTGGGCGCATTCGGCGACCGCGACCCCGACGATGGCCAGAAACGCGACCGACAGGACGCGCATCGGCACGCCCTTGGCTTCCGCGAGTTCGGGCTGGAGGCTGGCGAACAGCAGGGGCCGGGACACGACCGCGAGTCCGGCCAGGCTGAGCACCGACAGCACCACCAGGCTCAGCAGCGCCGACGGGCTGACCCCGAGCACGTTGCCGAACAGCAGCGCCGTGGCCTGCGTAGCGTAGGCGGTGTAGAAATGGAGGAACAGCAGGCCGAACCCCAGCGCGAGCGACAGCATCATGCCGACCGCGACGTCGCGGGCCGCGATGCGCTCGCCCAGAAAACCCATGGCCATGCCGGCCAGCACCGTGAAGCCGACCAGCCCGGCGAGCGGCGACAGGCCGAACAGGACGGCCCCGGTCGCGCCCGTGAAGCCCACGTGGCTCAGCGCGTGGCCCGCGAAGGTCTGCCCCCGCAGCACGAGGAAATAGCCCACCAGGCCCGACATGACCGCCACGATGCCGCCCGCCTCGAAGGCGGTGCGCATGAACGCGTAGTCAAGCACGCCGGCGTCCCGCCTCGGCCCGCCCGTCGCCGTGCTCGTGCCGGTGCGCGCCGCATTCCACATCAAGGCCGCCGTTCATCACGAACACGCGCGAGCCGACCCGCACCACCTCGATCGGCGACCCGTA
>CAXTEP010000135.1:7342-8420 GCA_964243125.1 uncultured Lichenihabitans sp.
CCCCAGCGCCAGCCCCCGGCCGCGCTCGCCACGTAGTCCCACCCGGTGAGCGCCTGCCCCGACGCCATCGCCCTGTGCTGCGGCATGTAGCCGACGAGACGGTTGCCGCGCCGCGCCGGCTCGCCCAGCACACGGATGGCGCCCGCGCTCGGCCGCACCAGCCCGAGGATGGCGCGCAGCAGCGTGGTCTTGCCGGCCCCGTTCGGGCCCAGCAGTCCCACGAACTCGCCCGGGCGGATCGCGACGTCGACGCCCGACAGAACCGTGCGGCCGCCGAGCGTCAGCGACACCCGGTCGAACGCGACGGCGGTCAAGACCTGCCGCTCGCCAGCGCCTTGTCGAGGGCGGTGAGCTGTCCCGTCATCCACGCCTCGTAGGTCTTGCCGGCCGGTTCCGTTTCGCTCACGCCCACCACCGGGACGCCCGCGTGCCTGGCGATGCCGACGAGCCTTTTCACGGCCGCGTCGTCGGCCTGGCTGTTGTACAGCATGGCCTTGACCTTGTGGTTCCTGAGGTCGTCCTCGAAGGCCGCCACGTCGGCCGGGCTCGGTTCCGTGCTGTTCATCACGGCCGTCTGGAACGTTTCGTTGCGCATGTCGAGGCCGAGCAGCCCGGCCATGTAGCCGAACACGGGCTCGGACGCGGTCACGGGCGTGCCCGCGAACTGTTTCCTCATGGCCGCCACCTTGGCGTCGAGCGGCTTGAGGCCGGCCACGAAGGTTTTGGCGTTGGCGTCGTAGTCGGCCTTGTGGGCCTCGTCGGCCTGGCCGAGCGCGGCCGCGAGCTTCTCGGCCACGGCCTTCATGGTGGCGGGATCGTACCAGAGATGGGGGTTCTCGCCCGGCTTCCTGCCGACCAGATCGGCCGCCACGATCTCGGTGCGGTTCTCGGCCTTGGAGGCTTCGAGCAGCTTGTCGATCCAGGGGTCGTAGTCGGCGCCGTTGGCGATCACCACGCGGGCGTTGGACAGCGCCCTGGCGGTGCTGGCGTCGGCCTCGAACAGGTGCGGATCCTGGTCGGGGTTGGACAGGATGCTGACCACCTCGGCGTGCGGCCCCGCGACCTGCCTGGCGAGGTC
>CAXTEP010000136.1:0-6337 GCA_964243125.1 uncultured Lichenihabitans sp.
GCGGCCAACAACGAGCTGACCTTCGCGCTGCCGATGGCGGGGTTCGGCAAGGCCTTTGACGGGGCGCCCATTGACCCCAAGGTGCTGCAAGCCCAGCAGGAAGAGCTGCAGAAGCAGCTCGAAGCCAAGGCCAAGCAGCAGCGCGAGCAACTGCAGCAGCAGGGGGCCGCCAGTCAGCCCGCCGCCGCGGCTCCCGCGGCCGCGCCCGCCGCCGCGCCCCCGGCCCCCGCCAAGTAGCGGCGTGGCGCCGGACCGCGCGGCGGTCCGGCCGCCGAGCCCGTCAGTTCCGGACCTGCGCCTTCATCTCGTAGGTGCCGCTGTCGGATTTGATGAAAACTTCGTCGACCTGGGCGTGGCGCAGCGGCTCGCCCGACGTGTCGGGCACGAGGTTCTGCTCGGACACGTAGGCCACGTACTCGGTTTCCGTGTTCTCGGCGAACAGGTGGTAGAACGGCTGGTCCTTGCGGGGGCGCACGTCCTCGGGAATAGCGAGCCACCATTCCTCCGTATTGGCGAATTCCGGGTCCACGTCGTAGATCACGCCGCGGAACGGGTATTTGCGGTGCCTGACGACCTGCCCGATCCTGAACTTTGCAACTTTCGCTTTCATGCCGGCCGTCATCCACTCCAATGCCCGGGCGTGGTCGCCGGATTAACATAAGTTCGTGAGCTTTTCACGGTCCAAGCCGACCGCGCGACGGCGCGACAGTGAATTCCATTCACGGCTGCGTTCTCACTTCCGGCCCATCGGACGGGCCGGCCTGTTCGAATCCGGCGGAAACGCTTACATTGTCTCTGTGCCGGGCCGAGCGCCCGGGAAGGTCACGTGTTTCGTCGCGGACTGCGGTCCGCCCGGGGGGAGTCACCGCCATGGCCGTCAAGGCCTCCGCTTTCAAGGTCGTTTCGCTGACCGACGCCGCCGCAGACCGCGTGCGCGCCATCATGGACAACGCCGCCAGCCCCGCCTACGGGCTTCGGGTCGGTGTCAAGAACGGCGGCTGCGCCGGCATGTCCTACACGATGGAATTCGCGGACGGCCCGAAGCCGTCCGACGAGGTCGTCGAGGACAAGGGCGTCCGCATCCTGATCGACCCGAAGGCCATCCTGTTCCTGCTCGGCACCCGCATGGATTTCAGGACCGACAAGCTGTCGTCGCAATTCGTGTTCGACAACCCGAACCAGACTTCCGCCTGCGGGTGCGGCGAGAGCATCGCCATCACGCCCGCCAGCCCGGAAGCCGCCGCCGCAATGGCGCGGGGCTGATCCGCCGGAAGGTCCGGTGACGATCCGGCGAAGCCAACCCCCGTTTCCCCACGGGAAACAGTTAACCGGGACAGCGTTCCGCAGCCTTTACCTGATCTTGACCGGCCGGAGCAGGAACGACGGGACATGGTCGCCCAGGCCGACCACCGGGGCATCGCCCTCCTCGCGCCCGTAGGACCGCGGCGATGCCTCGCCGCCGCTCACACGCGCCTCGCTGCGTGCGGGCCGGGGCTTGCGGTCGCGCGGCGGGGCGCTGCCGTCCCGCACGCGCGAGCGGGTGTCGTCCCGCGACGGTCTCGGAGCCTCCTGCGAGGGTGCGGCGACCTCCCGCGGGGCGCGAGGCTCCGCCCGGGCCGTGCTCCGCCGCGGCCGCTCGTCGGAGCGCGTGCCGCGGCGGCTGCGGTCGGGGGCCTGCACGTCGCCATCCCCTTCGCCGACCTCGGCGAGCGTCGCTCCGGTCCAGTCGATCTTGCGCTGGATGAGTTTCTCGATGTCGTCCACGTAGCGCTCGTCGCCGCGCGTGACGATCGAGAAGGCCGTGCCCGACTTGCCGGCGCGCCCCGTGCGGCCGATCCGGTGCACGTAGTCCTCGGCGTGGGTCGGCACGTCGAAGTTGAACACGTGGCTCACGTCGGGGATGTCGAGCCCGCGCGCCGCCACGTCCGAACAAACCAGCAGGCTCACGTCGCCGTTGCGGAAGGCTTCGAGCGAGCTCATCCGGGCGCGCTGGTCCATGTCGCCGTGCAGGGCGCCCACCGAGAAGCCGTGCTTCTCGAGCGACTTGCTGAGCAGGGCCACGTCCCGCTTGCGGTTCGAGAAGATGATGGCGTTCTTGAACCCTTCGGTGCTGCGCAGCAGGCGCCGCAGCGTTTCGCGCTTGGCCGGGCCGGGCGCCGAGGCCACGAGCCCCTGCGTGATGGTGGGGGCCGACGAGGCCGCCCGCTCGACCTCCAGCCGGATCGGGTTGTGCAGGAACTGCTGGGTCAGCCGGGTGATCTCGGGCGGCATGGTGGCCGAGAAGAACAGGGTCTGCCGCGTGAACGGCACCATCTTGCAGATGCGCTCGATGTCGGGAATGAACCCCATGTCGAGCATCCGGTCGGCCTCGTCGATCACCAGAATCTCGATGCCGGTCAGCAGCAGCTTGCCACGCTCGAAGAAGTCGAGCAGGCGGCCGGGCGTGGCGATCAGCACGTCGGCGCCCCGCATGATCTTGGCTTCCTGGTCGCCGAACGACACGCCGCCGATCAGCAGCGCCACGTTGATCTTGTGATTGACGCCGTATTTGTTGAACGCTTCCTCCACTTGGGCCGCGAGTTCTCGCGTCGGCTCCAGGATCAGGGTGCGCGGCATGCGGGCCCGAGCCCGGCCCTGTTCGAGCCGGCACAGCATCGGAAGCGTGAACGCCGCGGTCTTCCCCGTGCCGGTCTGGGCGATGCCCAGGATGTCGCGGCCGGCGAGCGCCTGCGGGATGGCCTCCGCCTGGATGGGGGTGGGCGTCTTGTATCCCGCGCCCTGCACGGCCCCGAGGACCTTTTCACTCAGGCCGAGTTCGCTGAAATCCATGTGGTCATCTTGGTTGAGAGAACAACGAAGCGCACTTGGACCACCTGTCGTGGTGGTCGCGTCCGCGTCGAATGGCTCGAACCAGGATCACGGGGACTTTGCGGCACTTGGAGTAACACTTAAGCGCTCGCGCGCCCGAGTCAATCCTGTTCGCGGCCGGGAGCGGGGCCGGACGCGCCACGGAGGCCCTCCGACGGCGCCCGAGACCGGCGGTTGACAGGCTCCGGGCGGCTCCGTACCACCATCCTGTTCGAAAATCCCCGTAAGGAGAGGCTTCCCGGCAGGGAAGCCAGGGAATGCGGTCCGGGTCACACCCCGGGAAGCCGCGGCTGCCCCCGTAACTGTATGCGGACAGCCCGTGTCAGGGCCACTGGGACCGTTCAGATCCTGGGAAGGCGGCACGGGCGTGACGATCCGCGAGCCAGGAAACCTGCTTTGAACACCTGTCGCGTCGCCGGGCGGGGTGTCCCGGAGGCCGTTTGGATCGGGCGCGAGCCCGCGATCCGGATGTTTCGGCGCCGCACCCGCGGCGCGTCGAGGCGCAAGCACCCGTCGAACGTGCCGTTGCGGCACCGCGTGCCCTCGGGGCACGTAAGGAGAATCGGGTGCACAGCGTCGAGCCGACCCGCATCTACGTTTGCACCACCTGCCGGGCCGAGGGCGAGGCGGGCGAGCCCGGGGCCGAGCGGGCCGGGGCGCGCCTGTTCCGCGCGCTGGCCGATGCCGCCGACCCTGCGGTCGACCTCGTCCCCGTGGAATGCCTCAGCGTCTGCCGCCGCCCCTGCACGGTGGGTTTCGCGGCGCCGGGTAAGTGGACCTACGTGTACGGCGACCTTCCGCCCGATTCGTCCGCGGCCGTCATCCTGGACGCCGCGCGCCTTTACGCCGCTGCGCCCGACGGGCTGATCCCGTGGAAGCTCCGGTCCGACCCGATCAAGAAGGGCGTCGTGGCGCGCCTGCCGCCTTTCGCGCCGCCGCAAGCCTCGAGGGACCGCCCATGACCACCAGCTTCGCCAAGGTCCCGGTCACGGTGGTCACCGGCTTCCTGGGGGCCGGCAAGACCACGATGATCCGCCACCTGATCGAGAACGCGGGCGGCCGCCGCCTCGCCCTGGTGATCAACGAGTTCGGCGATGTCGGGGTCGACCGCGACATCCTGCGGTCATGCGGGGCCGACGCCTGCCCGGACGGGAGCATCGTCGAACTGGCGAATGGCTGCATCTGCTGCACGGTGGCAGACGACTTCATTCCGGCGATCGAGCAGCTGCTGGCGCTCGATCCGCGACCCGACCACATCGTGGTCGAAACCTCCGGCCTCGCCCTGCCGAAGCCGCTCGTCAAGGCCTTCGACTGGCCGGCTATCCGGGCGCGGCTGACGGTCGACGGCGTCGTGGCCGTGGTGGACGGGGCCGCGGTGGCGGCGGGACGCTTCGCGGACGATCCGGAGAAGCTGGCGGCCCAGCGCGCCGCCGACGCGTCCGTGGACCACGACAACCCGCTGGAGGAGGTCTACGAGGACCAGCTGCTCTGCGCCGACCTGATCGTGGTCAACAAGGCCGATCTCCTGGACGAGGCGGCGCTCGCGGCCGTGCGGCGCGACATCGGGCAGGCCGTGCCCCGCGCCGTCAAGGTCGTGGCCACCCGCGACGGCCGGCTCGACCCCGCCGTGCTGCTCGGCCTCGCGGCCGCGGCCGAGGACGACCTCGCGGGTCGGCCGTCCCACCACGACGGCGAGGACGGCCACGACCACGACGACTTCGAGAGCTTCGTGGTGGCGGTGCCGGCCGTGGGCGACCCCCAGGCCTTCACTGACGCGCTCGCCGCCGTGGCGTCCCGCCACGACATCCTGCGCGTGAAGGGCTTTCTGGAGGTCGGCCGCAGGCCCATGCGGCTCCTCGTCCAGGGGGTCGGCGCCCGCTTCCGCCAGCAGTTCGACCGTCCCTGGGAACCGGGCGAGGCGAGAACCGGGCGCCTCGTGGTGATCGGCCAGACGGGCATCGACCGCGCCGCCGTCGAGGCCGACATCGCGGCCGCGGCTGCGGCCTGACGCCATGCACCTGCTGCAGATCCAGGAACGCTCGCTGGACGAAGAGGCGCCCGCGGTCGACCTCGCGCACAGCCCGGCCGAACTGGTGGTGCTGTCCTTCACGGACAGCGACCTCGGCGTCGCGGCCGCGGCCCACGCGGCAGCGTGCGGCGACGGGCCCGAACTGCGGCTCGTGTCCCTGGCGCAGATCAGGCACCCCTATTCGGTCGACCTGTTCGTGGCCAAGCTGGCGCAGCGGACCCGGGTCGTGCTGGTGCGCCTGCTCGGCGGGCTCGACTATTGGCGCTACGGCGTGGACGAACTCGCGGCGGCGGCGCGCCGGCACGGCTTCGCGTTGGCCTGCGTGCCGGGCGACGACCGCGACGACCCGCGCCTGGCCGAAGCCTCCACGCTGCCGCCCGCCGACCTGCGCCGGCTGTGGCTGTATTTCCAGGAAGGGGGCGCCCGCAACGTCGCCCAGGCGCTCCGCTTCATGGCCGACCGCGCCGGTTTCCCGACCACCTGGGACGAGCCCGTCCCGGTGCCGGCCGCGGGCGTCTTCGCGGACGGATGCCGGCCCGGCGCGCCCGAAGCGCCGCACGCGCTGGTCCTGTTCTACCGTTCCGTGCTGCTTGCGGGCGACACCGCGCCCGTGACGGCGCTGGCCGACGCGCTCGCGGGTCGCGGCGCGCGGGTCACCAGCGTTTATGCCAGCAGCCTCAAGGACCCGGACGCCCGGACCGCGGTGGCCGACGCGCTGGCCCGCGATCCCCCGTCCGTGATCCTCAACACCACGGCCTTCTCGGCGCGCGGCCGGGACGGCGGCGCCGTGACCGACCGGTCCGGCGCGCCGGTGCTGCAGGTCATGCTGTCGGGCGCGACCCGCGCGCAATGGCAGGCGTCCAGCCGCGGGCTCGGGGCCGCCGATCTCGCCATGAACGTCGTCCTGCCCGAGGTGGACGGGCGCATCATCGCGGGCGTGCTGTCGTTCAAGGCCGAGGCCGGGCGCCGGGCCGACCTCGCGTTTACCCCGCTGGTCCACCGCCCCGAGCCCGACCGTGTCGCCCACGCGGCCGACCTGGCGCTCGCCTGGGCGCGGCTCGGCCGCATTCCGCGCCGTGACCGGCGGATCGCCTGCCTGCTGTCCGACTACCCGGGCCGCGACGGCCGCACCGGCACCGCGGTCGGCCTCGACACCCCCGCGAGCGTGGTTCGCATCGCCGACCATCTCCGGGCCGCCGGGTTCGGGATCGAGGCGCTGCCCGAACCCGCCGATCTGATGCGCCATCTCACGGCGGGCGAGCCCACCCCCGTGCTGCCGCTGGCGGCCTACCGGGCCGGGCTCGCGACCCTGCCGGCCGCCTTCGCGGCCTCGGTCCGCGATGCCTGGGGTGAGCCGGACGCGGATCCCGCGTTGGCCGACGGCGTCTTCGCGTTCCGGATATGGCGCGCCGGCACCCTGATCGTGGCGGTCCAGCCCGA
>CAXTEP010000136.1:6437-8401 GCA_964243125.1 uncultured Lichenihabitans sp.
GCGCCCGGGCGGGGCCGCACCGACGTGCTGCCGACCGGCCGCAACCTGTTCACCGTGGACCCGCGCGCGGTCCCGACCCGCACGGCCTGCGATCTCGGCTCGCGGCTCGCGGGCGCCGTGATGACCCGCCACGCCCAGGACCACGGCGACTGGCCGCGCCGCCTCGTGCTGGACCTGTGGGGCAGCGCCACGGTGCGGACCGGGGGCGAGGACCTCGGCCAAGCCTTCGCGCTGATGGGCGTGCGGCCGCGCTGGGACGGCGGCACCGGCCGCGTGCTCGGCTACGACATCCAGCCCCGCGCCCGCATGGACTGGCCGCGCGTGGACGTGACGCTCCGCATCTCCGGCCTGTTCCGCGACACCTTCCCGGAGCAGATCGCCCTGTTCGACGCCGCGAGCCGGGCCGTGGCGGCCCTCGACGAGGCCGACGACGAGAACGCGCTGGCCGCGAGCCGCCGGGCCGGGGGAGGGCTGGGGCCGCGCGTGTTCGGCGGCGCACCGGGCCGCTACGGCGTCGGGCTCGGCGCCGCCTTCGACGGCGAGGATCGCGACGCCCTGGGCGAGATCTATCTCGCCGCCACGAGCTACGCCTACGGGACCGGCGAGGGACGGGCCGCCCCCGACGCGTTCCGGGCCCGCGTGGGTGCCGCCGAGGCCTACCTCCACGTCCAGGACCTGCCCGGCACCGACCTGCTCGACGCCGGCACCTTCGTGGACCACGAGGGAGGGTTCGCGGCCGCGGCGGCGCTGCTGGGTGCCGCCCCGGCGCTGTACCACGCCGACGCCACCGTGCCGGGCCGGGCGGCCGTGCGCACGCTGGGCGAGGAACTGGCCCGCGTGGTGCGGGGGCGGGCCACCAACCCGCGCTGGATCGCCGGACAGATGCGGCACGGCTACCGCGGCGCCGCCGCCATCGCCGATACGGTGGACAATCTTTGCGCCTTTGCGGCCACGACCGACGCGGTGCCGAGCCGCCATTTCGACCTGCTGTTCGACGCCACCTGCGGCGACGACGCGGTGCGGGCCTTCCTGGTCGAGGCCAATCCGGCCGCGGCCCGCGCGGTCGCGGCCCGGTTCGCCCAGGCGCTCGAACGCGGGCACTGGACCTCCCGCCGTAATTCGACGTCCGCCATCCTGGCCGACATGGCGCAGGCCGCATGAGCGTGGTCGCGGCCTTGCGGAAAGGCTGGTGCCCCGGCGCCCACCGCCCCATGATGGCGGGCGACGGCCTGATCGTGCGGGTGAAGCCGCGGCACGGCGGCCTGAGCGTCGCGCAGGCCGAGGGCGTCGCGGCGCTGGCCGCGACCCACGGCAACGGCGTGCTGGACCTGACGCGCCGCGGCAACCTGCAGGTCCGCGGCGTGCGGGTCGAAACCCACGCGCCCCTGCTCGACGGGCTCGACCATCTGGGCCTGCTCGATCCGGGGCCGGAAGCCGAGCGCGTCCGCAACCTCGTGGCGGGCCCGCTGGCGGGGTTCGACCCCGCGGCCCCGTTCGACGCGTCCGCGGCGGCCCGCGCGCTCGAGGCCGCGCTCGCGACCGACCCCTCGTTCCGCGACCTGCCGTCCAAGTTCGCCGTCCTGATCGACGGCGGTGGTACGCTGGGGCTCGGGGGCGTCGCGGCGGACCTCCGGTTCGAGGCCGTGCTGGCCGGCGGCGTCCCTCGCTTCGTGCTCAGGCTCGGCGGCGCCGAGAACGGGCCGGCCGCTTCGTGCGGGCCGGACGAGGTGCCGCGCGCTGCGGCGGCCGTGTGCCGCGCCTTCGTGGGCCTGGGCCGTGCCACCGCCGAGCCGCCCCGCCGCATGCGCGACCTCGTGGCGCGAACCGGGGCCGCGGCGGTGTTCGAGCGGGCCGGACTCCTATCGACCGCGCCCGCGTGGCCCCGGCCGCCCGCCTCGACGGCCGCCGATGCGGTCGGGGTGCATGGTTCGGCGTCCACGGCCTGGGTGGGCGTGGCGCCGGCC
>CAXTEP010000137.1:0-8314 GCA_964243125.1 uncultured Lichenihabitans sp.
AGTTGATGACGTGCTCGGGCAGGCCCACGAAGCGCTTGCGCAGCACCGGGTCCTGGGTGGCGACGCCGACCGGACAAGTGTTGAGGTGGCACTTGCGCATCATGATGCAACCGGCCGCGATCAGCGGCGCGGTGGCGCAGCCGAACTCGTCGGCCCCGAGTAGCGCCCCCACTACGACGTCGCGGCCCGTGCGGATGCCGCCGTCCACCTGCACGGTGATGCGCGAGCGCAGGCGGTTGAGCACCAGGGTCTGGTGAGTCTCGGCCAAGCCGATCTCCCAAGGGCTGCCCGCGTGCTTGATGGAGGTCAGGGGCGACGCGCCCGTGCCGCCTTCGAACCCCGCCACGGTGACGTGGTCGGCGCGCGCCTTGGACACGCCGGCCGCCACCGTGCCGACCCCCACTTCCGAAACCAGCTTGACCGACACAAAGGCGTCCGGGTTGACGTTCTTCAGGTCGAAGATGAGCTGCGCCAGATCCTCGATCGAGTAGATGTCGTGGTGGGGCGGCGGCGAGATCAGGCCAACACCCGGCGTCGAGTGCCGCACCTTGGCGATCACGGCGTCGACCTTGTGGCCGGGCAATTGGCCCCCCTCGCCGGGCTTGGCGCCCTGCGCCATCTTGATCTGCATCATGTCGGCGTTGACGAGGTATTCCGTGGTCACGCCAAAGCGGCCCGACGCCACCTGTTTGATGGCCGAGCGCATGGAATCGCCGTTGGGCAGCGGCTTGAATCGGTCCGCCTCCTCGCCGCCCTCGCCCGTGTTGGACTTGCCGCCGATCCGGTTCATGGCGATGGCCAGCGTCGTGTGGGCCTCGCGCGAGATGGAGCCGAACGACATGGCCCCCGTCGAAAAGCGCTTGACGATGGCGGTGGCGGGCTCGACCTCGTCGATCGGCACGGGCGCGCGCCCGTCCTCTTCGGCCGAACGCAGCCGGAACAGCCCGCGGATCGTCAGCAGCTTCTCGTCCTGCTCGTTGAGCAGCTTGGCGTAGGCGCGGTACTTGTCCTGGCTGTTGCCCCGCACGGCGTGCTGCAACAGCGACACCGACTGCGGCGACCAGGAATGCACTTCACCCCGGATGCGGTAGGCATAGTCGCCGCCGACGTCCAGCGCGTTGCGGTAGATCGGCGAGTCGCCGAACGCGTCGGCGTGGCGCTGTACGGTTTCCTGCGCGAGTTCGCTCAACCCGATGCCGCCGATGGTCGTGGCGGTGCCGGTGAAGAACTGCTCCACGAAGGCGTCGGCGAGGCCGATCGCGTCGAAGATCTGCGCCCCGCAATAGGACTGGTAGGTCGAGATGCCCATCTTGGACATGACCTTGAGCAGGCCCTTGTCGATCGACTTGATGTAGCGCTTGACGGCCGCGTGCGCGTCGACCTCCTCGGGGAAGTCGGACGCCAGCGCCGCCAGCGTCTCGAACGCCAAGTAGGGGTTGACGGCTTCGGCCCCGTAGCCCGCCAGGCAGGCGAAGTGATGCACCTCGCGCGCCTCGCCGGTTTCCACCACCAGGCCCACCGAGGTGCGCAGCCCCTTGCGGATCAGGTGATGGTGCACGGCCGCGGTGGCGAGCAGCGCCGGCAGTGGGATGCGGTCGGGCCCCATCATCCGGTCCGACAGGATGATGATGTTGTAGCCGCCCTTGACGGCCCCCTCGGCGCGCTCGCACAGGCGCTGGAGGATGGCCTCCATGCCGGCCGCCCCGTGGGTGGCCGCGTAGGTGATGTCGATCGTCTTGGTATCGAACGCGTCCTCGAAGAACCCGATGCCGCGGATCTTCTCCAGGTCGCTGTTGGTCAGGATCGGCTGACGGACCTCCAGGCGCTTGCGCTTGGAATTACCCGCGAGGTCGAACAGGTTCGGTCGCGGCCCGATGAAGGACACGAGGCTCATGACCAGTTCCTCGCGGATCGGGTCGATCGGTGGGTTGGTGACCTGGGCGAAATTCTGCTTGAAATAGGTGTAAAGCAGCTTGGCCTTGTCGGACAGCGCCGAGATGGGCGTATCGGTGCCCATCGATCCCATCGCTTCCTGGCCGGTCGTGGCCATGGGCGACAGGAGAAGTGTCAGGTCCTCCTGGGTGTAGCCGAAAGCCTGCTGCTTATCGAGCAGCGACACGTCCGTGCGGGCGCCGCGCGCTTCCACGGGCTGCAGGTCCTCGAGCACGATCTGGGTGCGGTCGAGCCAGGCGCGGTAGGGGTGCGAGGCCGCGAGCGCGCTCTTCATCTCGTCGTCCGAGATGATGCGGCCCTGGCCGAGGTCGACCAGCAGCATCTTGCCGGGCTGGAGCCGCCACTTGGTGACGATCTTCTCCTGCGGGATGGGCAGCACGCCCATCTCGGAGGCCAGCACCACGAGGTCGTCGTCGGTCACGAGGTAGCGGGCGGGCCGCAGGCCGTTGCGGTCCAGCGTGGCGCCGATCTGCAACCCGTCGGTGAACGCCACGGCCGCGGGCCCGTCCCAGGGTTCCATCAGGGCCGCGTGGTACTCGTAGAAGGCGCGGCGCTCCTCGCTCATGAGCGGGTTGCCGGCCCAGGCCTCGGGGATGAGCATCATCATGGCGTGGGCCAGCGAGTAGCCGCCCCCCACCAGGAACTCGAGTGCATTGTCGAAGCAGGCCGTGTCGGACTGGCCCTCGTAGGAGATCGGCCAGAGCTTGGAAATATCCTTGCCGTAGAGCTCCGATTCCACCGACGCCTGCCGGGCCGCCATCCAGTTCACGTTGCCGCGCAGCGTGTTGATCTCGCCGTTGTGGGCCACCATGCGGTAGGGATGGGCGAGCGACCAGGCCGGGAACGTGTTGGTGGAGAAACGCTGGTGCACCAGCGACAGCGCGGACGTGAACCCCTCGTCGCCGAGGTCGGGGTAGAAGGCGCCGAGCCGCGGGGCGAGCAGCAGCCCCTTGTACACGATCGTACGGCACGACAGCGACACGGGGTAGAAACCCCGCACGCGCGGGTCGGACAGCTTGTAGATGTTGCCCGAGATTACCTTGCGCAGCACGAACAGGTGCCGCTCGAAGGCCGTCTCGTCGGCCACCCCCTCGCCGCGGCCGATGAAGACCTGGCGGCACACGGGCGCGGTCGCGCGCGTGCTGTCGCCTAGTTGGGACGGGTCGGTCGGCACGTCGCGCCAGCCGAGCAGCACCTGCCCTTCGTCGGCCACAACCTGGGCCACGATCTCCTCGACGATGGCCCGGCCGCCGCCGTCGCGCGGCAGGAACAGGAAGCCCACCCCGTAGTGACCGGGCTCGGGCAGCGCGAAGCCGAGCCGCTCCGCCTCGCCGGCGAAGAAGTCGTGTGGGATCTGCACCAGCATGCCGCAGCCGTCGCCGCCATGCGCATCGGCGCCAACGGCCCCGCGATGGTCGAGATTCTCCAGGACCTTGAGGCCCATCGCCACGATGTCGTGCGACTTGCGGTTCTTCATCTGGGCCACGAACCCGACCCCGCAGGCATCGTGCTCGCGCGCCGGATCGTAGAGCCCGCGGGCCGCCGGCAGGCCGGGGTCGCGGGACCCCGGATAAGCATCGCACGCGGAACGAACCGCCGGAGCATCGGCGGTCGGGGCGGCCGGACCGGCCGTAAGGCGTCCTTCGTTGCTCTCGATCATGGCCCCTGCCCTTAGCTCCCCGCAGACGCGCGACCCCGTGTCCGGCACCGCGGCGCGCATCCCGATGCACGTCGCGAGCCAGAACCGAAGGGTCAGTACCCCTGTCCTAAATCAAGCGGGGAACTCTTACAGCATCGCGGGTGGCAGGCAAGGCGTGAGGGGTCGATTAAAGCGTCGCAGAGGTCGGTGGAACTGCCCGGCCCCCGCCCTCATTTCCGTCCTGCCAAAGCGGGAGTGGAAAGCATGGCCAAGGAACCGAAGCCCGGCGACAAGGTGAAGTGGGGAGCGTCCTCCGGAGAGGTGAAGGGCACGGTCGAGAAGAAGCTGACCAAGCCGATGAAGATCAAGACCCATCAGGTCGAGGCCTCGCCCGAAAACCCGGAGTTCCTGGTCAAGAGCGACAAAACCGGCGCCAAGGCGGCCCACAAGGCAGGCGAACTCAAGAAGGGGTGAAGCGGCACGGTCGTCCCGCCGGAATCCGGTTCGGAAGCAGGAAGCGGGATGCGCCGGCGGCCGCCACGGGCCAGGGTCTGCCGACACGCGGATGCAATCCCGCGCCCGTCGGTTTATGAGGATGACCCGTGACCCGCCTGTACCCCGCAATCGCGACCGAACCCGCGACCACCGACACGAGCCGATGGGCCGCGCTGCTGCGCCGCGACGCCGCGGCGGACGGCGCCTTCGTTTACGGCGTCCGGACCACGGGCATCTACTGCCGGCCGAGCTGCCCGTCCCGCCTGGCACGACGCGAGAACGTCGCGTTCTACCCGACTTGCGCGGAGGC
This sequence comes from uncultured Lichenihabitans sp., assembly GCA_964243125.1. Lineage (GTDB taxonomy): Bacteria > Pseudomonadota > Alphaproteobacteria > Rhizobiales > Beijerinckiaceae > Lichenihabitans. The sequence continues at coordinate 4,398 of CAXTEP010000137.1, forward strand.
CGAGCGCGCGGGCCTCCGGGCTTGCCGGCGCTGCCGTCCGGACGATGCGGGCCGGGCCGACCGGCAGACCGCGGCCGTGATCGAGGCCTGCCGAACCATGGGCCGCAGCGACGCGAACGTGCCGGTCGCGCGGCTGGCCGCCTCGGCCCGGATGAGTCCGTCGCATTTCCATCGCGTGTTCCGGAAGATCACGGGCGTGACGGTCAAGGGCTACGCCGACGCCCAACGGGCCGCACGCGCGGCCGCCGGCCTGCGCGAGGCCGCAGGGTCCGTGACCGGCACCCTGTACGAGGCCGGCTACGGGTCGGCCAGCCGCTTCTACGCGTCCGCCCGGGAGCGCCTGGGCATGGCACCCGCGGCCTATCGGAAAGGCGGTGCGGGCGTGGAGATCAGTTATGCGGTAGGCCGCTGCGCGCTCGGCTTCGTTCTGGTGGCCGCGACCGCGCAAGGGATCTGCGCCATACTGCTGGGCGACGATCCCGACGCTCTCGTCCGCGACCTGAAGGATCGTCTTCCCCACGCGCAACTCGCGGCCGGCGATGCGGAGTTCGAGGGTCGGGTCGGGGCGGTGATCGGCTTGGTCGATGATCCGGCACGGGCCGCGGTTCTGCCGCTCGACCTCGGCGGGACCGCCTTCCAGCACCGCGTCTGGCAGGCCCTGCGGGCTATCCCGCCCGGCGCCACCGCGACCTACGGCGAGGTCGCGCGCGCCCTGGGCGAGCCCCGCGCGGTCCGGGCCGTGGCCCGGGCCTGCGGCGCCAACCCGCTGGCGGTCGCGGTTCCCTGCCACCGGGTGGTGCGTTCGGACGGGAGCCTGTCGGGATATCGGTGGGGCGTCGAGCGCAAGCGCGAACTGCTGCGCCGCGAACGCGAAGCGGTGCGCCGGGAAGAACGGGACAGCGAAGGCCCATGATGGAATTTGCCAGCGACAACGTCGTGGGAGCCAGCACCCCCATCATGGCCGAACTGGCGGCCGCCGCGGCGTCCGGCCCGGAGGGCACCTACGGGGCCGACCGTTGGACGATCGAGGCCGTGGCGCGGCTCGAAGACCTGTTCGAACGCAAGCTGACCGTCCTGCTCGTGCCCACCGGAACGGCCGCCAATGCGCTGTGCCTGGCGGCCCTGGCGCCTCCCTGGAGCGGGATCCTGTGCCACGCTCAATCCCACATCAACGACGACGAGTGCGGCGCGCCGGAGTTCTTCACGGGCGGGGCCAAGCTGTTCGGCATCCCGGGGCCGGACGGAAAGATCACCGTGCAGGGACTGCGCGAAACCCTGACACGCTTCCCGCACGGCGTGATCCGGCAGGTGCCGCCCGCGGCCCTGAGCCTGTCGCAAGCGACCGAAAGCGGCACGCTCTACACTTGCGACGAGATCGGAGCCCTGGCGGCCGTGGCCCACGAGGTGGGGCTCGGGGTGCACATGGACGGTGCGCGCTTCGCCAACGCGCTGGTGGCGCTCGATTGCACGCCCGCCGCCATGACGTGGCGGGCCGGCGTCGACCTGCTGTCGTTCGGCGCCACCAAGAACGGCGCGCTTGCCTGCGAGGCCATGGTGGTCTTCGACGAGGCGCGTGCGCCCGCGGTCGCGGTGCAACGCAAGCGCGCCGGCCACACCCTATCCAAAGGACGCCTGCTCGGCGCCCAGTTGGCCGCCTACCTGCGCGACGACCACTGGCTCGCCCTGGCCCGGCACGCCAATGCGGCGGCGGCGCGCCTGTCCGGCGGGCTGCGCCGCATGGCCGGAGTCCGCATGCCCTGGCCCACGCAGGCCAACGAGGTTTTCGCCGTGCTGCCCCGCCCGATGCACGATGCGCTCACGCGCGCCGGCGCGCATTACTACGAGTGGGACGCTCCGGGCTTGGCGGTGGATGAACGACCGACGGCCGACGAGGTGTTCGTCCGCCTGATCTGCTCGTTCGAAACCACGGACGACACCGTGGATGCGCTGCTTGACGCGGCGCGCCGCTTCGCCGGTGTCGCATCCTCGCCGTATTAGCGAGCGATTGTTGATCGGGATGCGCGGGGAGCGGGTGGGATGCGAAGGATGTTGGGCCAGAAAAGCGGCATCGCGATGCGGGCCGCGGGCCGAACGGCGGCGGGTGCCCTGGCCCTCGCCGGCACCCTGACGCTGACGCAGCCGGCCCGGGCGCAGTTCTTCTGGAACAGCCAGCCTCGCCTGTCGGCCGACGATGTCGCGCGCGTCGTCATGCGGCGGGGCTACAGTCCGGTCCGCCAGCCCATGCTCAACGACAGAGTCTACGTGGCCGACGTCTTCGACCGCCGGGGCCGACGCGAACGCCTGATCGTCACGGCCGACAGCGGCGAGATCGTCCAGCGCTTCTCCCTCGACAACCAACGGTTCCGCCGCGAAGCCGACCTGTCGATCCCGCGAGGTCCCGTTCCGCCGGGCCGCATCCCCGAGCCACCGCGGGAGCGCAGCCTGTTCTCACGGCTGTTCGGCGACGACCACGACGCCGCCGCGGCACGTCCCGACGAAGACGATGACCGCCTGGTTACGACACCGCTCGAGCCCCGTCCTCGCCCGCGCCGCCTGCCGCGCACCGTCGAGCGCACGCCCGACGTCGTGAGGCCGCTCGCGCCGGTCGAGTCCGCGCCGCTCGCCCCGGTTCGCCCGCCGGTCCAGCGGCCCCCTGCGGCGGCGCCCGCGACACCATCGGCTTCCATTCCACCCGCCGCCGCGACGGCTCCCGCCGTGCCGGACCGCCCGGGCCGCCCCATCGCGCGCGACCCGCTCGCGATACCGGGATCGCGCGACGAGGACAGGAAGGCGGCCGCAACGGCGGCTCCTCCCAAGCCCACCACGCCGCCGCCGGCCTCCAGGGATGTGCCCGTCGCGCCCCTGGAATGAGACGCGGCTCGGACGGGGACGATCGATCCGAGCACCTACGCCGACTTGACCTCGTTGAACTGTTCGGCCGCCGCCAGCGCCACGGTCCTGCGCGGCGTGTGGCCGCTAATGGCCATGCCGGCGTCGAACGCGAATCGACGGTTCCAGATCGTGGCAAGCAACGACACCGCGGTCACGACCAGGAAGGCGGTCGAGAAGTCCGCGACCGTCGGGCTGCCACGGCCGTGGAACAGCATCGATCCCTGGAGCACCACCGCGGCCACGCAGATGCCGACCGACAGCATGAGCTGCTGAAACGTCGTGTAGAAACTGGTCGCGGCGCTCATCCGCGCCGGCGGGATCTCGTCGAACGCCACGGTGTTGTAGCCCGTGAACTGGAACGACATGAAGAACCCGCAGCCGAGCAGGACCGCGAACATGGCCCAAGCCGGCCAGCCCGGCCGGAAGGCCGCGCAGACCGCGTAGCCCAGGCTCGCCACGACGCCGTTCACGATCAGGCTCCCGCGGAACCCCCAGCGGCGGAGGATGCGGGGCGCGAAGGCCTTCATGGCGATCGAGCCCACGGCGGTGGCCACCACGATGCTGCCGCTCTGGGCGGCGGTCAGGCCGAAGCCGATCTGCAGCATGAGGGGCAGCAGGAAAGGCTGGGCGCCCTGGGTGATGCGCGTCAGCGATCCCGCGATCAGCGACGTGCCGAAGCTGGGCACGCGCATGAGCGAGGGGTCGAGGATGGGATCGGACACGCGCCGGGCATGGCGCAGGTAGAAGGCACCGGCGACGGCACCGACTGTCAGCAGCAGGAGCGCATGCACGCCCTCGCCGGCGTGACTGACCAGTTCGAACCCGAAGAACAGGCATCCGAGCGAAAGTCCCGACAGCAGGAAGCCCGTGAAGTCGAGGCGCTCGGCCCCGCTGCCCCGCGCATTGTCGATATAGAGGCTGACCAGGACGACGCCGAGCAGGCCGATCGGCAGGTTGATGTAGAAGATCCAGCGCCAGTCCAGGTAGGTGACGATCAGGCCGCCCACCGGCGGCCCGAGGATCGG
>CAXTEP010000138.1:0-8272 GCA_964243125.1 uncultured Lichenihabitans sp.
GCCGCCGACCGGCTCAGGGACTTCGCGATCGACAAGGACATGCGGGCGCTCGACAAGCCGTCCGATCACGTGCCGGTGCGGATCGACCTGGATTGAGGACCGGGCGTCAGTTGCGCTTGCGCCGTTCGTCCAGGTAGGCGAGCGCGGCCTGCCGGTCGTCGTCGGAGGAGAGCGCCACGGCCCTGTCGTAAAGGTCGACGATCCAGCCGTCCTTGGGGTCCTTGGCGGCACTGGCGGCGTCGCGCGCCATCGTCAGCCACATGAGGCCCTTGGCCCGCTGCTGGGCGAAGCCGTCGAAGCCGTTGAACAGCATGTGTCCCAGCAGGGCCTCGGCCTGACAATGGTTCTTCTCGGCCGCCAGCGACAGCCACCGCGCTCCCTGCCTGATGTCCTTGGAAACGCCGCCCGCGCCGTCGAGGTACATGCGGGCGAGGTTGTACTGCGCGTCCGCGTCGCTGAAGGTGAGCGCCGCGTACTGGAACATTTCCAGCGCGCGCTCAGGATCCGCCTTGATGGCCGAATTGGCGATCCCGTTCAGGCTGTACACGCCGAGCGCCACGAAGGCGTTGGACACGACCGACATGTCGCGGCGGTTGTCGTCGTCCTCGTCGTAGTTCTGGACGATCTGCGAGAAGTAGTCGAAGGCCTTGGAATCGTCCTGCGGGACGCCGTCGCCGTCGGCGTACATCTTGCCGAGCTTCCAGCGGGCCAGGGGATTGCCGTTTGCGGCCGCGTATTTGAACGCCTCCACGGAGGATTTCACGTCGCCGGCCCGGTAGCCGTCCATGCCCAGGCGCAATGCCTGCTGGGTGTTCTTGAAGATCTGCAGGCGGGCCTTGTCGGCCGGGGCGTAGCTTTCGCCGTCGAGCGCGTGAGCCGGCGCGACCGTCAGCAGCGCCAGGACGCCAGCCAGCAGCGCCATCCGCGCGCCCGCGATCAGCCTCGCGGCCGCCTGCGTCACCGGCCGTCCCCGCCGCATCGCGGCGCGCCGGCCGTGCGGGCGCGTCCAGCCTTCGCGGCGCCGGCCCCAACCCTGTTCGTCGCCGCGCGCACCCTCATCTCGGAACCCGGACCCTGCTGAGCGCCATCTGGATCGATCCCGGCTCGCACGCGCCAAAGTCGCGGCGCAAGCATCATCGGTCGACTCTTGAGGTCAGATACTTTCCTGCAACAGTCCCGACCGAGGCTGAATGAAGATAGACCAACCTGAAGTTCAGCTTGACTTATACTTGAGCGGGACTTAGCGGGACCTTTATGGCGCAATCGCGGCGCGGGCCGAGCACGAGGGACACGCTGCGCCGATGCGTGACCGCTGTTGCCGAAAAGCCGCGTTTCCGTCCGGGGATCGAGGCGGGGCCCTGAAATAACCGGGCGGGGCAAGCCGAACATGTCGGCCGCGGTTCATGTCGCGCCCGCGGCCTCCAGGGGCCCCGCGTGACATCCCGGCGAGGGTCGATCTCAGAACGGCATCAGGCGGGCGAAGTGCTCGCCCGGCGTTCCGGGCCGGCACGCGGCCGAGCCGGATATCCATGCGCGATCACCGGTGCGCCCGGGGACCGGGCCGCGTGGCTCAGCGCTGCATCTGCATGAGTTGGTCCATGGGCACCATGTTGGCGTTCAGGTGGGCCATGATCCAGATCGAGCCGCCCACGACCAGCATGACGATCAGCACCCCGAACGCCAGCGCCATCACGTTGTTGGTGTCGTCCGGCCCCGTCGTGATGTGGAGGAAGAAGACCAGGTGCACGCCCATCTGGGCGATGGCGAAGACGATCAGCGCCATGGGGATGGCGGGCGCCCACACGAAGGTGGAGCGCAGGATGGTGAAGGACGCCACCGTGAGCAGCGTCGCGAAGCCCAGGCCGATTAGGTAGCCGCGGATGCCTTGCGCGACCTCGCCCGAGCCGTGGTGCTCGTCGCCCGGCGCCGTGTCGGTGTGGGCGCGCCCCTTGTTGACGCCAGCGTCGCTCATGCCATGACCCCCAGCAGGTAAACCACCGTGAACACCGCCACCCAGATGATGTCGAGCGCGTGCCAGAACAGCGAAAAGCACAGGAAGCGCCGCAGGATGTCGTCGCGGTATCCCTTGGCGAAGAGCTGCGCCATCATGGTCAGCAGCCAGAGCAGGCCGCAGAACACGTGCAGGCCGTGGCACCCCACCAGGGTGAAGAAGGCCGACAGGAAGGCGCTCCGCGTCGGGCCCGCGCCCTGCGCCACGAGGTCCCGGAATTCCACCAGTTCGAGCAGAAGGAAGGCGGCCCCGAACACGAAGGTGACCGCCATGGCGGCGTAGAACGCCATCGTTTTGCGGGCCCCGATCGCGATGCTGGCCATGCCGCAGGCGAAGCTCGATGCGAGCAGGCAGGCCGTCTCGATCGCGGTGTTCTGCAGGTCGAACAGGTCGCGGCTCGTCGGCCCATCGGCGTTGCCGGTCCTCAGCACCGCGTAGGCGGCGAAGAAGGCCGAGAACATGATGATGTCGGACAGCAGGAAGATCCAGAAGCCGTAGCCCACGATGATCCGCTTGGACGGCGGGCCCCCGGTGCCATGACCGGGGGCCCGCGACTCGCCTTCACCGCCGCGGGCAGGTTCCAGGTGGTTCGGGTCGGCGCGGGGCGCCGCGAGCGTGTCAGTCATTGGGCTGGCCCGCGTGGGCGAGAGCGGCGGTGCGGGCGCGCCGGTTGGCCCGGTCGGTCCGCGCCACGACCTCGGCCGGGATGTCGTATTCGACCCGGTCGCGCCAGGCGAAGACCACGAAGGTCGCGAACGATCCGACGAGACCGAGGAGGACCATCCACCAGATGTGCCAGATCAGCGCGAAGCCCATGACGGTCGAGAAGAACGCGCAAACGAAGCCGGTCGGACTGTTGCGCGGCATCTCGATCGCCTCGTAGTGCGGCTCCTCGCTGGGCTGCGACTGCTTGCGGGCGCGCTGCTTGATGCCCCAGTAGGCCTCCTCGCCGTTCACGTCCGGCAGCACCGCAAAGTTGAAGACGGGCGGCGGCGAGGCCGTGGCCCATTCGAGCGAACGGCCGTCCCACGGGTCGCCAGTCTCGTCGCGGAGGGACTCGCGCCAGCGGATCGACAGCACGAGCTGGGCGATCTGGCAGCCGATGCCGACCGCGATCAGCGCGGCCCCGGCGGCCGCGACCAGCAACCAGGGGTGCCAGGCCGCCACGTCGTAGTGCTGCATGCGCCGCGTCATGCCCATCAGGCCGAGCACGTAGAGCGGCATGAAGGCCAGGTAGAAGCCCACGAACCAGCACCAGAACGCCGCCTTGCCCAGGCCCTCGTGCAGCTTGAACCCGAACGCCTTGGGAAACCAGAACGTGTATCCCGCGAAGGCGCCGAACAGCACGCCGCCGATGATCACGTTGTGGAAGTGGGCCACCAGGAACAGGCTGTTGTGCAGCACGAAGTCGGCCGGCGGCACGGCCAGCAGCACGCCCGTCATGCCGCCGATCACGAAGGTGATTATGAAGCCGAGCGACCACAGCAGCGGCGTCTCGAAGCGGACGCGGCCGCCGTAGAGCGTGAACAGCCAGTTGAACACCTTCACGCCCGTGGGCACCGCGATGATCATCGTGGTGATGCCGAAGAAGCCGTTGACGTCGCCGCCCGCCCCCATGGTGAAGAAGTGGTGCAGCCAGACCATGAAGGCGAGCAGGCAGATCGCCATGGTGGCCATCACCATCGACCGGTAGCCGAACAGCGGCTTGCCCGAGAAGGTCGAGATCACCTCCGAGAAGATGCCGAAGGCCGGCAGGATCAGGATGTAGACTTCCGGATGACCCCAGGCCCAGATGAGGTTCATGAACATCATCGAGTTGCCGCCGGCCTCGTTCGTGAAGAAATGGAAGCCGAGGTAGCGGTCGAGCAGCAGCATGGCGCTGGTGGCGGTCAGGATCGGGAAGGCCGCCACGATCAGCAGGTTGGAGGCGAGCGAGGTCCAGCAGAACATCGGCATGCGCAGGTAGCTCATACCGGGCGCCCGCACCTTCAGGATGGTGGTGACGAGGTTGATTCCCGAGATCAGCGTGCCGACGCCCGAGATCATCAACGCCCAGAGCCAATAGTCGACACCCACGCCGGGCGAATAGGTGATCTCGCTCAGCGGCGGATAGGGTAGCCAGCCGGTGCGCGAGAACTCACCCACCACGAGCGAGATGTTGACCAGCAGCGCGCCCGTGGCGGTCAGCCAGAAGCCGACCGAATTGAGGGTCGGGAAGGCCACATCGCGCACGCCGAGCTGCAAGGGCAGCACGAAATTCATGAGCCCGATCAGGAACGGCATGGACACGAAGAAGATCATCAGCGTGCCGTGGGCCGAGAAGATCTGGTCGTAGTGCTCGGGCGGCAGATAGCCCGGCGCCTGGAACGCGAGAGCCTGCTGCGAGCGCATCAGCAGCGCGTCCGAGAAGCCGCGCAGCAGCATGACAAGCGCCAGGATCGTGTACATGATGCCGATCCGCTTGTGATCGACGCTGGTGATCCACTCCTTCCAGAGATAGGGCAGGTGCCCGCCGAAGACGATCCAGGCCAGCACGCCGGCGACAACCAGGGCCACCGTCGCGGAAGCCACCATGGGAATCGGCTGGTCGTACGGGATCGCCGAGAGTGTGAGTTTTCCGAACATGGTCAGGAGCCCCCTTTGGGCGAAACTTCGCGCGGTGCGTGTCCATCGTGCGGGCCCGGGCCCGGCGCGAGCAGCTGCATCACGACCTTGTGGAAGAGGTCCGGGTCGACCGAACTGTAGGTGGACTGCGGGTTGGCGATGCTCTGCTTGGCGAGCTCGACGTAGGCGGCCTCATCCAGGCCGCCGCCGGTCTTCTGAGCGGTCGCGACCCAGTCCTTGAAGGCGTCCGGCGACACGGCCTTCAGGTCGAAGTGCATGTCCGAGAAGCCGTCGCCGCTGTAGTGGGTGGACAGGCCGTAGAACGTGTCCTCCCGGTCGGCCAGCAGGTTCAGTTGCGTGGCCATGCCGTTCATCGTGTAGATCATGCTGCCGAGCTGGGGCACGAAGAAGGAGTCCCACACGCTGCCCGACGTCAGGGTGAAATGAACCGGGCGATGGGCCGGAACCACGACCTGGTTGACGGACGCGACGTGCTGCTCGGGGTAGATGAACAGCCATTTCCAGTCGAGCGAGACGACTTGCACTTCGAGCGCCTCCTCGTCCGACTTGAGCGGCATGGCCGGGTCGAGCTGGTGCGAGCCGATCCAGGCGATGCCGCCCAGGAACGTGATGGTCAGCAGCGGGATGGCCCACACCACCGCCTCGAGGCGGCCCGAATAGGCCCAGTCGGGGCGGTATTCGGCCTTTGAATTGGAAGCCCGGTACCACCAGGCGAAGCCGATCGTCGCCACGATGATCGGCACGATGATGGCCAGCATGATCACGAGCGAGTTGATCAGCATGGTCTTCTCGGCGGCCCCGACCGGCCCGGCCGGATCGAGCACCCAAGCCTCGCAGCCGGACAGCAGGAGCGCGGCGCCCAGCAGGCCGGCCGCACCGGCGAGGCGAGCGAGGCCTGAACGGCGCGTCATGCACGAGGCGAAGGGGGTCGCGTCGAACTCGCCGTCACGGCCCCGTGACCGCGTCGTCGGCCCGTGATTGGGTGTTTCAAGGAGGGCCATCGGCTCGACTATTCCGGCTTGCTCGGGTTCGGTCATCGTTGACCGTGCCGGTCCGAAAGGCCCGAGCACCCGGCGTCCCTACACATGGGCCACCCCCATGATCCTGTCAGCCCTGACACAGTGCCGCGCGAACCCGGCCGGCCGATCGAGGCGATCCGTCCGCCCCCGTGGCGACGGGCTGGACGCTCAGGCCGGGGGTGCGGCGAACGACCGGCACGCGCCGGCCTCTTCCAGGGCGCGGGCGACGCGCAGCACCCGATCCTCGCGCCAGGCCGGGCCGATCACCTGGACCCCGATGGGCAGCGCGGCCCCGGGCAGCCAGACCGGCACCGCCACCACCGGCAGGCCCGCGCAGGAGATGGGCTGGGTGAACAGCCCGAGGTTGGCGCGCAGGTTCAAGGTTTCGCCGCCCAGCACCAGCGTGGTCTGGTCGAGCCGCGGGGCCGTGCAGGGCGTGGCAGGGGCGAGCAGCACGTCGACGTCCTCGAAGAGCGCGCCCATGCGGTCGGCAAATCGGCGGCGCACCTTCTGGGCCCGCGTGACCCAGGCGGCCGGGAGCATGGCGCCGGCGAGCAGCCGGACCCGCACGGCGGGGTCGAACTCGGCCGCGCGCGTCCGCAGGCGGTCGAGGTGCAGGGCCGCGCCCTCGGTGGTGGTGATCAGGTAGGCGGCGGCGCGCGCTTCCGCGACGCCCGCCACCTCGACGGTCCGCGTCGCTCCCAGGGCCTCGGCGCAGGCCGCCACCGCGGCCAGGGCCTCGGGCTCGCAGCGCTCGGCGAAATAGCCCCCGAGCGTCGCGATCCTGAGCCCGCCCGCGCCCCGCGCGAGCTGCGGCGTCGCGAGGTCGAAGCCGGTCGCCGCGCAGGCGGGATCGTCGGGGTCGGGGCCCTGCATGGCGTCGTAGCCGAGCGCCAGGTCGGCGACCGAGCGGGCCAGCGGCCCCAGGTGGTCGAGGCTCGCCACGAACGGGAAGGTGCGGGCGCGGCTCAGCCGCCCGTAGGTGGGCTTGAGGCCGAACAGGCCGCACAGGGAGGCCGGCACCCGGATCGACCCGTTGGTGTCGGAGCCCAGCGCCAGGGGCACGAGGCCGGCCGCCACCGCGGCGCCCGTGCCGCCCGACGAGCCGCCCGTCATGCGGCCGGGGTCGTGCGGGTTGCGCGACGGACCGTCGTGGACGTTCAGGCCGGTGAAGTCGTAGGCGTATTCGCCCATGTTGAGGGCGCCCACGCAGACCGCGCCGGCCACCTCCAGCCGCTCGACCAGGGCGGCGTCGCGGGCTGCTGGCGCGCGGTCGCGGTTGATCCTGGACCCCGCCCGCGTGGGCAGGCCCTTGAGGTCGAACAGGTTCTTGACCGCGAAGGGCACGCCCGCGAGCGGACCGGGATCACCGCCGGCCGCGATCACCCGGTCGAGCGCATCGGCGCGAGCGAGGGCGCGCGCCGCCGTCACGTCCGTGAAGGCGCCGACCCGCGCGTTGCCGGCAGCAATGCGGGCCAGCGCGGCTTCGACGGCGGCGCGGGCCGTTTCGCTCCCGGCGCGGACCCGGGCCGCCACGTCCGCGGCGGTATCGTGGTGGCCGGCGACCGTCACGCGCGGAACACCGGGGCGGGCTCGGCCTCGTCGTCGAGGACCGCGGCCAGTACGACCCGCGCGAACCGCGCCGAAACCTCCAGATTGAAGGCGACCGCGGGCCGGTCCGCGGGGTCGACCGTCAGGCCGAGGAGAGGCGCCACGGCGTCGATCACGGCCTCAGGGTCGAAGGAGGGATCCCCGGCGGCGTCGGTCATCGCAGAGCCTCCTCCAGGGCCGCCAGGGGCGTCGCCCATCCCACGATGGCGCCCTGGGCCGTGATCATGGCGATCGCGGCCTTCTTGAAGGCCGGAAAATAGCTTTCGGTCGCGTCCGTGACCAGCAGGCTTTCGAAGCCGCGGTCGTTGGCTTCCCGCATGGAGGTTTGCACGCAGACTTCCGTGGTGACGCCCGCGAAGACGAGGTGGGTGATACCCTGCCGGTCGAGCACCGCGTGGACGTCCGTGTTCCAGAACATGCCCTTGCCGGGCTTGTCGATCACGGTCTCGCCCGGCAGCGGCGCGCAAGCGTCCACGATGGCGTTGCCGGGCTCACCGCGCACCATGATGCGGCCCATGGGCCCGGGGTCGCCGATGCGAAGCGCGGCCTCGCCCCGCAGGCGCTTGGCGGGCGGGCAGTCGGCGAGGTCGGGCCGGTGGCCCTCGCGGGTGTGCAGCACCGGCCAGCCCCTGTTTCGGAACAGGGCCAGCAACCGCGCCACGGTCGGCACGATGGTCTTCAGCCGCGACACGTCGTTGCCCAGCGCCGCCCCGAAGCCGCCCGGCTCGATGAAGTCGCGCTGCATGTCGATCACCACCAGGGCGGTGAGGCCGGGGGCCAGACGCCACGGGAACGGCTCGGCGGGAACCTCGATGGCGTCGGTCACGTGGCGCGGCCCTTCTGGGTCAATGGCCCGCCATGGCGCTGCCGATGGTGGCGCGGTCGGTGTCGCCCACGGGGGCCACGTAGGTGATGCGACCGCCCGACATCACGGCCACGCGGTCGGCCAGTTCCAGGATCTCGTCGAGGTCCTCGGACACGAGCAGCACGGCGGCGCCGCGGTTGC
>CAXTEP010000139.1:0-5971 GCA_964243125.1 uncultured Lichenihabitans sp.
GAACTCGCCCTTGATGACCGGCATCAGCGGCGCCACCGCGAACCAGGCGAAGAAGCACACGAAGAAGGCGAGCCAGCTCAGGTGAAACGCGCGCATCTGCGGCGTCGCGAAGCTGAACAGGTCGATATGGGTCGCTTTCTGCGACAGCATGGGGACACCTCGCTGAACGGACGGACGGACGACAGCCGGCGCACAGCCCCGACGCCGCCGAGCGTGACCCGGCGATGACGCCCAGCCGAGGTCCCGCGGTGGGACGCCCTGGCGGGACTCGAGGTGTGGGGGATGCCGGTCGGACCGCCGCTGGTCCGTGTGGCGCGCGGGCGAGAAGGCCGTTCCCCTCACCTTTTGCCAGGATAGAAGCGGGTCCGTCCCAGGCAAGCAGAAAATATAGGCGGTTGCCGCCCAACTATTCGGCAGTGGTACGTGGTCCTCCGCTTGCCGCGCCAATGTATTGGTCAAGGTGATCGGGGTCGAACGGCCGGCCGTCGAAGAAGCCGTCCGGGCCGAGCAGCAGCCGGCCCAGGCGGGACGCGACGGGCGTGGGGTGCTGCAACGCACCCTCGACCTTGGCGTCGGCGCGCGGCAGGTCGGCGCCGACCGGGGCCAGGGCGGCGCGGTACAGGTCGGGCCGGTAGGTGGCGCGCGCTGCGGCGGCGTGCGCGGCCGTGTGCGCCACGTGGCCGGCGCGCACCATCTGCGCGTAGAACCAGAGGGCATGGCTCAGCCACGGGAAGGTGGCGGCGTAGCGGTCGAGCACCAGGAAGTCCGGGATGGTGTCGGGCGCCGTGCCGGCGCTGCGGACCATGCGGCCGGCGAGGGCGCGGCGCACCACGGTCGGCGGCGTGCCCAGGTAGGCCTCCCCGGCGAGCAGGGTGGCGAGTTCGTCGAGGTTGGCGGGGTCGCCGGCCCAGCGGGCGGCGTTGTGGAGGCCGCGCAGCAGGGCGGTCAGGCGGTCGGGGTGACGTTCGGCGACGTCGGTGCGCAAGCCCAGCACCTTGTCGGGCCCCTGCCGCCGCAGGGCCGAGGTGGTGACCGCCATGACGCCCAGGCCGGCCTCGACCGCCAGCGACCCCCAGGGCTCGCCGGCGCAGAAGCCGTCGATGCGCCGCTCCCGCAAGGCTTCGACGGTGTCGGCGGGCGGCAGAACCGTGAGCCGGACGTCGCGGTCCGGGTCGAGGCCGACGGCGGCCAGCCAGTAGCGGATATCGTAGTGGTGGGCCGAGAAGGGATGCACTACGGCCAGCACGGGTGCCTCGCGCCCCCCGAGCACGGCCGCCAGGGCCCGGCCCACGGCGGCCGGCTCAAAGCGGCCGAACGCGACCGGTTCGGGCGCGGCGTCGCGCATGGCGGCATAAAGGTCGGCTGCGAGCGTGACGGCGTTGCCGCCGAGCCCCAGTGCGAAGGGCGCCACGGTCGGCACGGCCGCGCGGCCGATCCCGAGGCTCGCGGCGATCGGCATAGGGCCCAGCATGTGGGCCGCGTCGAGATGGCCGAGCGCCACGCGATCGCGGATGTTGGCCCAGGAGGTTTCGCGCACGAGAGCCAGGTCCAATCCTTCGGCCCGCGCGAAACCCTTCTCCGCCGCGACGGCCAAAAGGGCGCAGTCGACCAGCGGCATGAAGCCGACCGTGAGGCGCGTCACGGCGCCGGCCCCAGGAGCTTCATGGCCGTGATAAGGCCCCGGGCGACCTCGGCCACGCGCCGGCTCTCCTTCATGGCCGTCGTGCGCAGCAGCGCGTAGGCGTCTTCCTCGCTCAGGTCGCGGCTCTTCATCAGGATGCCTTTGGCCCTGTCGATCACCTTGCGGTCCACGAGGGCCTGCTTGGCGCGGTCGAGTTCCTCCCGCAGCCGGTTGACGACGTTGAAGCGCGTGATTGCGGTGTCGAGCACCGACTTGACCCGCTCGCGCTTAAGCCCGTTCACCACGTAAGCCGACACGCCCGCGTCAATGGCGGCCTCGATGGAGGCGCGGTCGGACTGGTCGACGAACATCGCGACGGGCCGCTGCACGCTGCGCGAGACTTGGAACATCTGGTCGAGCACGTCCCGGTTGGGGTTGCCGAGGCCGATCACGATGACCTCGGGGTCGATGTCGACGATGCGGCGCAGCAGCTCGCGCATGTCGGTGATGACGCAGACCGAGGCGTGCCCGGCCTCGCGCAGCCCCGCTTCGATCATCGACGCGCGGGACGCGTCGTCGTCGATCACCAGCACGCGATAGTTGTCATCGCTCATGGCCGGCATCGTCGGTCAGGTGGGTCGATTGTGCAACGCGGGAGACGTGCCTTTCCGATGCCCCTTTGATGTTTGCTTCTCTGACAGGCAGATGCTCAAGGATTATACTTGTTAAGGACGAAAACTTCGGCTTGAGACGCGCTTTTTGCTCGTGCTATTCCTGCGCTCCGACGGGTGGTCGATCGTTGCGACGGTATCGGCCTCCTGACCAGCGCGCGAGCCAATGACGGCAGCAGCGTCCGACCTGAACGAGCGGGTCACCCACACCGACATTTCTCAACGCATCGCCGTGCGGAACTGCCGCTCGCCGTGCCGCGAGACCCGTCACCCGTGCTCGAGGACAGTCCGATGTTTGCCTTCACCATCCCGCCGACCAGGGTCTGAGGCGTCCAATGGGCGAGGCCTTCACCCCCGAACAACGCCGCTGGCTTGAAGGATTCGCGTCGGGCGCGGCCGCCGTGCGGGTCCTCCCGGCGCCGACCAGCCAACCTGCCGAGCCGGCCGGACCGGATGCCGTCCACCTCAAGGCGCAGGACCGCGCGGTCGCGGCCGGCGGGAAGCTCGCGGACCAGGAGAAATGGAAGCGGGCCGAGAACCCGTTCGAGGCCTACGGTCGCCTCAAGGCCGAGGCGTTGGACGGCCGCAAGCCCAAACCCGAGGACAACTTCCGCTGGCGCTACCACGGCCTATTTTACGTCGCGCCCGCGCAGGACAGCTACATGTGCCGCCTGCGCATCCCGAACGGCATTCTCAAGCACTGGCAGTTCGCCGGGGTGGCCGACATCGCGGAACGGCGCGGCGGCGGCTACGCGCACGTCACGACGCGTGCCAACCTTCAAATCCGCGAGATCAGGCCCGAGAACGGGCCGGCCCTTGTCGAGGAGCTGACCGACATTGGCATCGTGTCGCGGGGCTCGGGCGCCGACAACATCCGCAACGTCACCGGCACCGCGACCGCCGGCGTCGACCCGCACGAACTTATCGACACGAGACCGCACGCGCGAGAATGGCACCACCACATCCTCAATACCCGCGAGATGTATGGATTGCCGCGCAAGTTCAACGTGGCGTTCGACGGCGGCGGTGCGATTGCCACGCTGGAGGACACCAACGACATCGGCTTCCAGGCCATCGCGGTGCCGGATGGCACGGCCGACATTGCCGGCGCGCCTCTCGCACCCGGCGTCTGGTACCGGCTGGCGCTCGGCGGCATCACGGGCCACCGGGACTTCGCGCGCGACACCGGCGTCATCGTCAGGCCGAGCGAGGCGACCCGCGTGGCGGACGCAATCGTCCGCGTCTTCATCGACCACGGCGACCGCACCAACCGCAACAAGGCGCGGCTCAAATACGTGCTCGACGCATGGGGTTTCGACAAGTTCCTCGGCGCCGTCGAGACGATCCTGGGGACGTCCCTCGTGCGCGTCGACGCGGCCGGCCTCCCGCCCCGCCCCGCCTACGACCGCACCGCGCACATCGGCGTGCACGCGCAGAAGCAGCCGGGGCTCAACTGGGTCGGCGTGGCGCTGCCGACCGGCAGGCTCACGTGCGACCAGATGCGGGCGCTGGCCGAGCTGTCCCGCCTCCACGGCGACGGCGACATCCGCCTCACGGTCTGGCAGAACCTGCTCGTCTCCGGCGTGCCCGATACGGCCGTGGGGAGCATCAAGGCCGGCATCGAGGCCATGGGCCTTGGCTGGCGAGTGACGCCGATCCGCGCCGGGCTCATCGCCTGCACGGGCAACCGCGGCTGCAAGTTCGCGGCGTCCGACACCAAAGGCCACGCGCTCGCCATCGCGGAGCATTGCGAATCCCGCGTCGCGCTCGACCAGCCGGTCAACATCCACCTGACCGGCTGCCACAACTCCTGCGCCCAGCACTACATCGGCGACATCGGGCTGATCGGCGCCAAGGTGACGATCAACGACGACGGCGACCAGGTGGAGGGCTACCACCTGCATGTCGGCGGCGGTTACGGCACGGACGCCGCCATCGCGCGCGAGCTCTACACCGACCTCAAGGCCGTCGACGTGCCGCGGTGCGTCGAAGGACTTCTCAAGGCCTACATGGCCCACCGGACCGACGCGGCCGAGGGCTTCGCGGCTTTCGCGCGCCGCCACGATCCCAACCACCTGCGCGCCCTCGCGGCTGCCGAGGTGGTCGCGTGACGGCTCCGGTTCCCGTTTCCCGCCTGGACCTCGTGCCCGAGTCGGCGCCGTTCTCGGAGGAGCAGCGCGTGTGGCTTTCGGGCTTCTTCGCAGCGGCGCTCGGGCCGATCGCGTCGCCCGAGGCATTGCTGCAAGCCGGGCAAGCCGGGTTCGGCCTGCCGGGCGCCGCGATGATCCCGGACGGCCCGGTGCTGGCCACCAACGACGAGGCACCCTGGCACGACCCGTCGATCGCGCCCCCCGAGCGCATGGGCATGGCGACTAGCCGGCCGCTCGCGCCGCGTTTGATGGCCGCCATGGCGCAGCAGGACTGCGGCCAGTGCGGCTACACCTGCGCCGACTACGCCAACGCGATCTTCCTCCGCAATGAGAAACGGTTGAACCTGTGCGCCCCCGGCGGCAAGGAGACCGCGCGGCTGGTCAAGGGCTTGGCTGCCGAGCTCGACGCGGCCGTGCCCGCGACCGCCGCCGTCGCGCTGCCGGCCGCCGAGCCCGGGTCGAAACCGACTGTCGCGGTCGGCCCCTCGCGTGAGGCGCCCGGCGAGGCCGTTTTCCTGTCGCGCAGGAGACTGAACCGGGACGGCTCCGAGAAGGAAACGATGCACGTCGAGGTCCAGCTCGGCGAGGGTCTCGACTATGCGGCGGGCGACAGCTTCGGCATCTTCCCCAAGAACGACCTGGGCCACGTCGACCAGGTCATCGCGCTGCTCGGCGCATCACCCCGCACGCGCATCCGGGGCCGCACGCTCCGGGAGGTCCTTACCGACGAGGTGGCGCTCGGAGCCGCGCCCGACGCGCTCTTCGAACTGTTCTCCTACGTGCTCGGCGGGGCGGAGCGCGAGGCGGCGCGCGCACTCGCCCGGGGCGAGGACCCGCACGGTGACGCGGCCACGACCGACGTGCTGGCCGCGCTGCACAAGTTCTCGAATGCTCGGCCGCACGCCGAAGCCTTCGTGGACGCCCTGGAGCCGCTGCAGCCTCGCCTCTATTCGATTTCTTCCTCGCCCAAGATGGAACCCGGCCGGCTCACCCTGACGGTCGACGCCGTCCGCTACGTTGTCGGCAAGCGCCGTCGGCTCGGCGTTGCCTCGACCTACCTGGGCGAGCGGGCCGTGCCGGGCGACAGGCTGCGGGTCTACGTTCAGAAGGCGCACAACTTCGCGCTGCCGGCAAACCCGAACACCCCCGTCATCATGTGCGGCCCCGGGACAGGCATCGCGCCGTTCCGGGCCTTCCTGCACGAGCGCAAGGCCGTGGCGGCGCCCGGCCCCAACTGGTTGTTCTTCGGCCACCAGCGCGAGGCGACCGACTTCTTCTACCGAGACGAGCTCGAGGCCATGCGGGCCGAAGGGCACCTCGCCCACCTGTCGCTCGCCTGGTCGCGCGACGGCGTGGGCAAGGTTTACGTGCAGGACCGCATGCGCGAGGCCGGGGCCGAACTGTGGCGCTGGCTCAAGGAGGGCGCACACTTCTACATCTGCGGCGACGCCAAGCGCATGGCCCGGGATGTGGAAGGCGCCCTGGTCGACGTAGCGGTCGAGCACGGCGGCAGGAGCCGCGAGGACGCG
>CAXTEP010000139.1:6071-8171 GCA_964243125.1 uncultured Lichenihabitans sp.
CGGTGCGCCGCGACGAAACCGTCAACCCGACGCTGCCGACGATGTCGCCGCTGCGGTTCGATCAGCTCGACGCTGATCCGTTCGACCTGGACGGGGCCGTGCAGGCCATCCGCGACGTAGTGTCGTTCGGCTGACGAACGGTGCCGGTCACCAACCGTCCGGCAACACCGTCATAAGGTTGGGGGGGAAACGGCCAAAGACACCCAAACTCGAGGTCCACCCATGCCCGATCTCTTCAGTCCCTTCGCGCTCAAAGGCGTGACCTTGCGCAACCGCATCGTCATGTCGCCGATGACCATGTACAACTCGGTGGACGGCAAGCTCGACGACTACCACGTGAGTTACCTCGGAGCCCGCGCGGCCGGCGGCTTCGGGCTCGTGTTCGGCGAGCAGATGGCCATCACGCCCGATGGCCGCACCACCACGTCCTGCGCCGGCATCTGGGACGACGATCAAGTCGAGGGCCACGCCCGCGTCTGCGCCATCATCGAGCGCATGGGCGGTGTGCCGGCGATCCAGCTCGGCCACACGGGCCGCAAAGGCAGCGAGTTGCCGCCCCACAAGGGCGTCAACGAGCAGGGGACCTGGAAGCAGCTGCCGCCCGACCACGAGCACGGCTGGGAATGCGTGTCGCCCTCGGCGATCCCCTACGGGGGCGGCGGCCACGTCTACCCGGTTCGCGAGCTCACGATCGACGACATCAAGTCGCTGCACCGCGCTTACGCCGATGCGGCTCGTCGCGCGCTCGATGCCGGCTACAAGTGGCTGGAAATGCACTACGCGCATGGCTACCTCGGGGCGAGCTTCTTCTCGCCGCTCGCCAACCAGCGCACCGACCAATACGGCGGCAGCCTGGAGAACCGCGTCCGCTTCCACCTGGAGGCGCTCGACGCCGTGCGGACCGTGTGGCCGGAAAAGTACCCGCTCACCATGCGGCTCGGCTCGGACGACCTGCATCCGGACGGCACGCAGTTCGAAGACTCGGTCGCGGCGATCTGCATGATGAGGGATCACGGGCTCGACTTCGCCGACCTGTCGCTCGGCTTCAACACGGACGAGATGACCGATCCACCGTTCAACGAGGTCGGCTTCATGCTCGCCCGTGCGAACCGGGTGCGTCGGGAGGTCGGCATCCCGGTCGGAACGAGCTGGAACCTCGGCGTGCCGCAGAACGCCGACCGGGCAATCCGCGAGGAGATCGTTGACCTGGTGTTTCTGGGCCGGCCGGCGCTCGCCAACCCGCACTGGCCCGTCTGGGCCGCGCGCGAGCTTCAGCATAATGACCCGTTTCACCTCGTACCCGACGACTGGGCTTGGTGGCTCAGGAACTTCCGCGGCCATGGCCCCAGCATCGGGCTACCTCCCGCCAAGGATCCTACCCTGCAGCAGGACCAAGCGGCCGCTTAAGCTCATCGAGCATAGCAACAAGAGTTCAAGCTGGTTTCGATCTGGCGAGTGATGCATTCGTGCCGCACTCGCGCTTGGAACTCGTTTAGATCTCGAAGAGGCCTAGACTGGTTCAGCCTGTCCATGAGCAGACCTTCGGAAGGTTCTGGATGGGTCGACAGTCACCGGTGTCGCGGCCGCGTGCCGAATATCCGGAAGGTTGCAAGGTGCGAAGGACAGTTGTTGGCGCGAGGCAGTGACTCGCGCCAAGAGCTTGGCGGAAGTGAGCATGGTGAGATCCGAAGGAGGGAGCTCACCATGTTAGAAGCTCAGTCACCCTCACGGGCGTCTTGGAACCACGGCCGCATCATCGGGCCCAAGCCGCCGCTCAAGCCAAAGCACATCTGGGCCATGCGCACCCGCATACAGCACGACGGCCGCGTCCGCGACCTCGCCATGTTCAACACCGCCATCGATAGCAAGCTGCGCGGATGCGACCTCGTCAAGCTGCGCGTGTCCGACATCTTCCGTCATCGAACGACACGTCGTTGTCCGGGAAGAGGGTCGCCTCAAGGGATTCGGGCACCAAGCCGCGGGGCTCGATGGAGAGGGCCACCGACAACTCGGCGGGCCTCCGCCTGTCGATGCGCAGCACGATATCGTTGTCGACGCCCACGACGAGGTCGGCGTTCGTGGGCTGAACCTGTCGGCTAG
>CAXTEP010000140.1:0-2533 GCA_964243125.1 uncultured Lichenihabitans sp.
GGGGATGCTGCCCTGCGACGCCAATCGCCTGTCGTCAGACAGGATCGCGGCACAGCCGCTGCTGGTCGCGCTCGCAATATGGATCGCATCGGGCAGCCGAAGAGAATAATGTTGCACTCTCGCTTCTGCCGATGCGATCAGGATCGCCCGTGTCACTGGAACGACATCGACAACGCCACGACTTGATATGAAATCTTTATAGAAAGCAGCTAGTTCGAATTGACCCAACCTCAAGGGTTTCGGCAGAAGCTCGGCCAAAGTTATAATGCTCGTCAAGGCATTGAGTCGACGAGCGGCAACGACCTCCAGTACTGCGCTGGCATGATCCCTGGTTATCGGGTCCGACTCGAACGCCGATATGAACACGTTTGTATCGATGTAGATCGTCCTCAGCGGCACGCGAGCTGTCACTCGCGCAACGACCGAACGTAGTTATCAATCTCTTCACCGGACTGATAATTGACGACACGGACCGCCTTCCCCCGCCGCATCAGCTCTGCGGCGTCAAACGTCCCGCCCTCAACGAGCGCGTCGCCTACATGGCCAGCCTTCGCCTCGTCCGCCTCATCGGCGACGATCGTCACGCGGACGCTGGCGTCCGCCCCAAACCCCTCGCGCAGGTCCTCGGGCAGGTTCGACACGGGATAATGTTCGCGGACGAGCTTGTTCACGGCGCAACTCCTCAGGCCCCATCCTACCCGTGCATCACCGGAAAGTCTTGCGCGGGTCGAAGGCGTCGCGCACGGCCTCGCCCGTGAAGATCAGCAGCGACAGCATGATCGCGATCGTGAAGAAGCCCGTCAGGCCGAGCCAGGGCGCCTGGGTGTAGGACTTGCCCTGCAGCAGCAATTCCCCCAGCGACGGCGAGCCGGGCGGCAGGCCGAAGCCCAGGAAGTCGAGCGAGGTCAGGGTGGTGATCGAGCCATTCAGCACGAAGGGCAGGAAGGTGAGCGTCGCCACCATGGCGTTGGGCAGCAGGTGCTTGACCATGATCTTGCGGTCCGACAGCCCGAGCGCGCGCGCCGCGGTCACGTATTCGAAGTTCCGCGCCCGCAGGAACTCGGCCCGCACCACGTGGACGAGGTTGACCCAGGAGAACAGGAGCAGGATGCCGAGCAGCACGAAGAAGCCCGGCGCCAGCACGGCCGAGATGATGATCAGCAGATAGAGATGGGGCAAGGACGACCAGACCTCGATGAAGCGCTGGAAGATCAGGTCGGTCCAGCCGCCGAAATAGCCCTGCACGGCGCCGGCCGCGATGCCCACGACCGAGGAAATGCCGGCCAGCAGCAGCCCGAACAGGATGGAGATGCGGAACCCGTAGATCAGCCGGGCCAGCACGTCGCGGCTCTGGTCGTCGGTGCCGAGCCAGTTGGTCTCGAGCGCGTCGCACGGGTCGGCCGCGGGCGGCGTGCCGTTCCGGCGCAGGATCGCGTCGCGGCACTGGGCGTCGCTCAGCGTCCAGGTCGGCGGCGACGGTACGGCGGTGGGAGGCTGGAGATTGTGGGTGTTGTAGCTGAAGCGGATCGGCGGCCAGAGCATCCAGCCGTGGGCCTGGATCTCGTCGCCGACCACGGGGTCGCGGTAGTCGGTTTCGGCCAGGAAGCCGCCGAACTTCTCTTCCGGGTAGGCGTGGAAGATCGGAACCAGCAGTTCGCCCTTGTAGGACGCCAGGATCGGCCGGTCGTTGGCGATGAACTCGGCGAACAGCGACGCCACGAAGATGGCCAGGAAGATGAGGCACGACCAGGAACCGCGCCGGTTCCGCTTGAAATTGTCGAGGCGGCGCCGGTTGATGGGCGAGAGCGCGAGGCAGCCCCGCCCGGCCAGCGGCGGGGCGAGCGGCGCGGCGGCGAGGTCGGGCACGTCCGCGACGGCGTCCATCTCACACCTCCCGGGTTTCGAAATCGATGCGGGGATCGATCCAGGCGTAGGTGAGGTCCGACAGCAGGTTCACGGCCAGCCCCAGCAGCGCGAACACGTAGAGCGTGCCGAACACCACGGGGTAGTCGCGGTTCAGGATGGAATCGTAGGACAGGAGCCCGAGGCCGTCGAGCGAGAAGATGCTCTCGATCAGAAGCGACCCGGTGAAGAAGGCGCTCACGAAGGCGCCCGGGAACCCCGCCACCACGATCATCATGGCGTTGCGGAACACGTGGCCGTAGAGCACGCGGCGCTCGCTCAGGCCCTTCATGCGCGCGGTCTGGACGTATTGCTTGCGGATCTCGTCCAGGAACGAATTCTTGGTCAGGAAGGTCGCGGTCGCGAAGGAGCCGATCGTCATGGCCGTGACCGGCAGGGTGATGTGCCACAGGTAGTCGGTGACCCGGTGCGGCCAGTCGAGGTCGGCCCAGTTGTCCGAGGTCAGGCCGCGCAGGGGAAACACGTCGTAGAACGATCCCCCCGCGAACAGGATGATGAGCAGCACCGCGAACAGGAAGCTCGGCAGCGCGTAGCCCACCGTGATCAGCGACGAGGTCCAAAGGTCGAAGCGCGAGCCGTCCCGCACCGCCTTGGCGATGCCGAGCGGGAT
>CAXTEP010000140.1:2633-8139 GCA_964243125.1 uncultured Lichenihabitans sp.
TAGGCGGCCATGCGTGCGGCTAGCCCGGCAGGTTGAGGCGCGCCGCCTTGGCGGGGTCGACCCACCAGGTCGAGAGCACGCCGGGGTCGTATTTCGGCGGCGTGGCGGGCCGCTCGTACATGTCCCAGTAGGCGAGCCAGAAATCGGGCCGGTACCAGTTCGGCACCCAGTAGTGCCCCGCCCGCAGCACCCGGTCGAGCGCCCTGCACACCGTGTTCAGCCTGTCGCGGCTGTCGGCCACGAGCGCCTGGCCGACCAGTCCGTCGACGACGGGGTCCGCCAGCCCGACCAGGTTGCCGGACCCCGGCGTGCGGGCCGCCTCCGAGCCGAACTCCTCGCGGAGTTCCTCGCCCGGCGTCGCGCTGCCGCCGCGGTTGCGGCCCACGATGTCGTAATCGAAGCTCTGCACGCGCTGCTGGTATTGCGCCGCGTCGATGACGCGGAAGCTCGCGTCGATGCCGAGCAGCCGCAGGTTCTTGATGAACGGGCCCAGGCGGGGTTCCATGAAGTTCTGGAAATCCAGGAACTCGATCGTCAAGGGCGAGCCGTCGGGCAGGAGCAGCCGCGAGCCGTCGCGCTTGCAGCCGGCTTCGCCGAGCAGCTTGAAGGCCCGCGACAGCAGGGCCCTGTCCTGGCCGGAGCCGTCGCTCACGGGCGGCATGACGGCGTCGCCGAAGACGGCGTCCGGCACCTTGCCCCGCAGCGGCTCCAGCAGGGCCAGTTCGTCCGGTCCCGGCTTGCCGGTGGCCGCCATGGGCGTGTTCTGGAAATAGGACCAGGTGCGTTTGAAGAAATCGAACGTGATGTTCCTGTTGGTCCACTCGAAGTCGAAGGCGAGGCCGATGGCCTCGCGGACCCGAGGATCGGACAGCTGCTTGCGCCGGGTGTTGAAGTACCAGCCCTGGATCGTGGACGGCCCCCGGCGCGGCGGCGTTTCGCGCCTGACGCGCCCGTCCAGCACGGCAGGGAAGCCGTAGCCCGTCGCCCAGATGTTGTAGCTGGCGTCGTCCCGGAACGTGAAGATGCCCGACTTGAAGGCCTCGAAGCCGGCCTGGCGCTCGCGGAAATATTCGAAGCGGACCGTGTCGAAGTTTCCCTGGCCGATGTTGACGGGCAGGTCCTTGGCCCAGTAGCCGGGCACCCGCTCGAACGCGATGGTGCGGCCCTGCTCGAAGCGGCCGACCTTGTAGGCGGAGGAGCCCAAGGGCGGCTCGAGCGTCGGCTGCTCGAAATCGTGGGCCGTGTAGTAGGCCTTGGAGAAGATCGGCAGGCCGGCGACCGCGAGGTGCAGTTCGCGGCTGCGCGCGGGGTTGAGACGGACCACCACTTCGGTGGCGCTCGGGGCCTCGGCGGCGTCCAGGTGGCGCAGCAGCGAGCGGTAGACCGGGTGGCCCTTGGTCTTCAGCGTGTCGAGCGAGAAGGCGACGTCGGCGGCGGTCAGCGGCGATCCATCGTGGAAACGCGCCTCGGGCCGGAGCAGGAAACGGTAGGTCAGCCTGTCGGCCGACCAGCGCACCGCGCGGGCCACGAGGCCGTAGGCGACATCCGGCTCGTCCAACGTGCCCGTCATCAGCGTGTCGAAGACGAGCTGCATCCCGGCCGCGCCGTTGCCGCGCAGGATGTAGATGTTGAGCGTGTCGAAGGTGGTGAAGTTCTGGTTGCCGCCGGTGGCCGCGATCTCCATCGAGATGGTGCCGCCCTTGGGGGCCTGCGGGTTGACGTAGCCAAAGGCCTTGAAGTCGGCCGGCATGGCGAGGTCGCCGAACACCGACATCCCATGCGACTCGGTCTCGCCCTCCGCGGCGCGCGCCCAGCCCCCGCGTCCCGACAGCGCCAACGCGCCACCGATCGCGAGTGCGCGGCGGCGCGTGACGGCGGGACCTTGCAGAAGGGAGGCGGTCATCGACATCCGGACGGGAGCGGGACGCAACGGTTGCGGGCCGATTGTGTCGCTTTTCCGCGCCGCCCGGCAAGCCGGGCCGTCAGGGGGCGGGCAGCGGGTGCGGGCTGTCGGTCAGCGTGTTCAGGTAGGCCAGGATGTCGGCCCGCTTTTCCGGGTTCGTTTCTCCCGCGAAGCCCATCTTGGTGCCGGCGATGTAGTTCTTCGGGTTGGCGATGAACTGGTTGATGTTGTCGAGCGACCACTCGCCGCCCTTCTTCTTCAGGCCATCCGAATATTGGAAGTTCGCCAGGGACGCGACCGGCCGGTCCACCACGCCCCAGAGCGGCGGTCCGACCTTGGCGCCCGCGCCCTTCTCGAAATTGTGGCACGCCCCGCAGACCTTCACGTCGGCCTGCCCCTTGTGGGGATCGGCCTTGGCGAGCAGGATCGGCAGCGGCTGTTCGGGCGCGTTGGCGGTCACCACCGTGGCGTCCTCGGCGGGCGCGTTGGGTAGCTCGTAGCCGGGCTTGGTGAGAACCGGGGCCGAGACCACGAACCCGGAAAACAGACCGAGCGCCATGGTCAGCATCAAGGTTCCCAAGATCGCGCCGGCAATCTTGTTGAACTCGAATGAATCCATGGTCCAAACGCTCCCGGCACGGCCGCGGCGGCGGGCGCCGCAACCCGATTTGATTACGTGTTTTGCCGTGATCTTGGCAACCCATCTCGTGTAGGGTCGCGACGTTGCCTTTTGACACACGGGCGACGTCCGCCTTCCCGAACCGCCGGTCCCGGTGCCCGATCCCATCATCCTCATCCCGGCCCGCATGGGTGCGACGCGCCTGCCCGACAAGCCGCTCGCGACCATCGCGGGCGTGCCCATGATCGTGCACGTGTGGCGGCGGGCGCGGGAGGCCGCGATCGGACCCGTGCTGGTGGCGACCGACCACGAGGGCGTCGCGGCGGTCGTGCGGGCCGCGGGCGGCGAGGCCGTCCTGACGCGCCCCGACCATCCGGCCGGCTCCGACCGCATCCACGAGGCCGTGGAGGCCCACGACCCGGACGCCCGGTTCGACACGGTGGTCAACCTGCAGGGCGACCTGCCGACGCTGGAGCCCGCGGCCGTGCGGGCCGCCCTGGCGCCGCTGGCGGATCCCGCCGTCGACATCGCCACCCTGGCGGCGCCGATCCGGCGCGACGAGGAGCGCCACGACCCCAACGTGGTCAAGGTGGTGGGCAGCCCCGTCGGGCCCGACCGGTTGCGCGCGCTCTACTTCACCAGAGCGACCGCGCCGTTCGGGCCGGGGCCGCTGTTCCACCACATCGGGCTCTACGCCTACCGTCGCGCCGCCCTGCGCCGGTTCGTGGCCCTGCCGCCCTCCGGGCTGGAGCGACGGGAACGGCTCGAACAATTGCGGGCGCTCGAGGCCGGCATGCGGATCGACGTGGCGCTGGTCGACACCGTGCCGCTGGGGGTCGACACGCCCGCCGACCTCGCCCGCGCCCGCGCCCTCATGGAGTCCTGAACCGCCGTGCCCGTCATCGCCTACCAGGGAGAGCCCGGCGCCAACTCCCACATCGCCTGCGCGGACGCCTATCCGGACTGGACGCCCCTGCCCTGCGCGACCTTCGAGGACGCGTTCGCGGCCGTGACGGAAGGGCGCGCCGCCTTGGGCATGATCCCCATCGAGAACTCGATCGCGGGCCGGGTGGCCGACATCCACGCGCTGATTCCCGGGGCCGGCCTGCACATCGTGGGCGAGTACTTTCTGCCCATCCACTTCCAGCTGATGGGCGTACCGGGCACGCGGTTGGACGACGTCCGCTCGATCCACAGCCACATCCACGCGCTCGGCCAGTGCCGCCGGATCATCCGCCGCCTCGGTGCCCGGCCGCAGGTGGCGGGCGACACGGCGGGCGCGGCCCGCGAGGTCGCGGCCTGGGGCGACCCGACCCGCGCCGCGCTGGCGCCCCGCATGGCGGCCGCCATCTACGGGCTCGCGATCCTGGCCGAGAACGTCGAGGACGAGGCCCACAACACGACGCGCTTCGTGATCCTGTCGCGCGACCCCGCGGTGCCGCCCGCGGGCCGCGGCCCCGTGGTGACCACCTTCGTGTTCCGGGTCCGCAACGTGCCGGCCGCGCTCTACAAGGCGCTGGGCGGGTTCGCCACCAACGCGGTGAACATGACCCGGCTCGAAAGCTACATGGTGGAGGGCGAGTTCGCCGCCACCCAGTTCCTGGCCGACGTGGACGGCCACCCCGACGACCCCGGCCTCGCCCGCGCGCTGGACGAACTCCGCTTCTTTTCCCGTGAGGTCCGCCTGCTCGGCACCTACCCGGCCCACCCGTTCCGGGTCGAAACGCAGCGGGGCGCCGCGGAGGGATAGGGGGCGAGGTTCCGCTATTGAGTGATACGAGCAGCCTCACGCGAACGCCCACTGGCTCTTCCCACTTGGGTTGCTATATCGGTCCAGGTGGATTAGGAGAGAGTGCGTGCTGCCCGATTACGATGCGAGTGCGGTTTCGGTGATCCTGGGTCTCGCCTTGCACGCGAGGGACAACACTCGGGCGATCGATGCCACCGCCGACCAGTCCGGGTCCGACGGTCACGTGTCGGGGGTCCGCGGAGGCCCCGGTCGCGGTTCGCCGGCGTCCTCGTCCGTCCTTGTTGAGAAGGCGGTGGAGGAAGGTCTTCCTCGAAGTGCCCTCCGGGGTGTGGCGGTCTGGCTGGCTGGTGGCGACATGGGGAAGGTCGCGGCCTTTGAACGGGATGTGGTCCCGAAAACCACCCTCGATCGGCGGAACACCAAGCTATCAGTCCACGAAAGCGAGCGCACGGAACGCATCGCGCGACTCGCGGTCCATGCACGGCGCGCCCTCGGCACCGACACCGAAGCGCGCGCCTTCATGACGGCGGCGCATCCCGAACTCGACGACCGCAGCCCGATGGAAGCCGCGAAGACGGACCTTGGCACCCGCCGCGTCGAACTGATTCTGACCGCGCTGGAATACGGCCTCGCGCTCTGAGCGCCAGCTTGCTTCGACTCTGGCGCATCGTCACCGGCCCGCATCCCATCTGGTCGGGCGAGGGTGCCCGCCTCTTCGGCCAGCGATGGAACCCACCCGGGCAACCCGCCATCTATGCGGGTACGAGCTTCGCGGTGTGCCTCGTTGAGATCCTGGTCCACAGCAATCGCAGGATGCCGCCGAGCGCGGCCCGGTTCATTGAAGCCTCCGTCCCCGACAATGTCTCCCGCGAGATTCTTGGTCCTGCCTCACTGTCGGGCTGGGACGATCCGCGCAACACCACTGTAGCCCAGGCATTCGGCCGCGTGTGGTTGCGGGAGCGGCGCTCCGCCGTCCTCCTGGTTCCGTCCATCGTCACGGCCGGACATGACACGAACGCCGTCGTCAACCCCGAGCACCCCGACGCGGTGCATATCGAGGTTGGACCCGAGAAGCCCGTCGCGCTTGACCCGCGCCTGTTCGGACCCTGACGGCGCGGCCCACGAAGGGCCTTCACCCCCCGAACGCCCAGGCCCGCATGAGGTGGTGGGCGATGGCCATGGGCGGGGGGCAGCGCAGGCCGTCGGGGTGGCGGTCCTCCAGCAGGGCGCGGGT
>CAXTEP010000141.1:0-2269 GCA_964243125.1 uncultured Lichenihabitans sp.
GCCGTGAGCATGAGCGCGAACAGGCTGAGCGACCGCGCCGTCAGCGGGCGGGTGTCGCCGACCCCGAAGGTTTGCCCGTCGGCCGCGTCCGGGGTTTCGGTGTCGAGCAGCTGTTCCCAGGTCTGGCCGCCCACGTGGGCCGGCATCACGAAGGGCACGTCCTCGTGGTGGGCGTTGAACAGGATCAGCAGAGGGCGGTTCTGCACCTCGGTCGTGGTCTCGGTCGCGTAGCCGCGGATGTCGAGCAGCATGCCGAAATACTTCAGCTCCGTGTCGTGCCAGTCCTCGGCCGAATATTCCTCGCCGTCCGCCCTGATCCAGGACACGTCGCGCGTGTCGAGGTTCTCCTTGAGCTCACCGTTCAGGAAGCGGGTGTAGTGGAGCATGGGGTACTGCTGGCGCAACGCGATCAGCTTCTGCACGAAGGCGATGAGCGACCGGCCCTTGGCCTCGATGGCCCAGTTGACCCAGCTGATCTCGCTGTCCTGGCAGTAGGCGTTGTTGTTGCCGTCCTGGGTCCGGCCGAACTCGTCGCCGGCCAGCAGCATGGGCGTGCCCTGGCTGAGCAGCAGCGTCGACAGCAGGTTGCGGATCTGCCGCTCGCGGAGTTGGTTGACGGCGGGATCGTCGGTCGGGCCCTCGACGCCGCAGTTCCACGACTCGTTGCTGGAACTGCCGTCGCGGTTCTCCTCGTTATTCGCCTCGTTGTGCTTGTCGTTGTAGGTGACGAGGTCGTTGGTGGTGAACCCGTCGTGCGCGGCCACGAAGTTGACCGACGCCCAGGGGCGCCGCCCCTCGTGGTTGAAGGCCTCGGCGGAGGCGCACAACCGCGGCACGAACTCCCGGATGGGCCGCGAGCCCTTCCAGAAGCCGCGGACGTCGTCGCGGAACTTGTCGTTCCACTCGGCCCAGCCGGGCGGGAAGTTGCCGACCTGGTAGCCGCCGGGGCCGATGTCCCAGGGCTCGGCGATCAGCTTCACCATGTTGAGGATCGGGTCCATGCCGCAGAGCTGGAGGAAGGCGCTGCGCTTGTCGAACCCCGTCGCGGTGCGCCCCAGCACGGTGCCGAGATCGAACCGGAAGCCGTCCACGTGCATTTCCTGCACCCAGTAGCGCAGCGAGTCCGTCACCATGCGGGTGACCTGCGGGTGGCTCAGGCTGAACGTGTTCCCCGTGCCGCTGTCGTTGTTGTAGTAGCGCTTGTTGTCGGGCTGCAGCCAGTAGTAGGAGGCATTGTCGATGCCCTTGAACGACAGGGTGGCGCCTTTCTCATTGCCCTCGGCCGTGTGGTTGTAGACCACGTCCAGGATCACCTCGAGGCCCGCGTCGTGGAAGCGGGCCACCATGTCCTTGAATTCCTGGACCGAGCCCTTGGGGTTCAGCGAGTAGCGCGGGTCGGGGGCGAAGAACCCGATCGTGTTGTAGCCCCAGTAGTTGGTCAGGTCGCGGTCGGTGAGGAACTGGTCGGCCACGAAGGTGTGAACCGGCAGCAGTTCCACCGTGGTGACCCCGAGCGCCTTGATGTAGGCGATCACGTCCTTGTTGCCGAGACCGCGATAGGTGCCGCGCTCGGCTTCCGGCACCTTGGGATGGCGCTTGGTGAAGCCCTTGACGTGCGTCTCGTAGACGATCGTCCGGTCCCACGGCACCGACTGCCATTCGGGCTGGCCGTGCCAATCGAACTCGCGGTCCACGACGATGCATTTGGGCATGAAGGCGGCGCTGTCGCGCTCGTCGAAGGTCAGGTCGTCGCCGGTTTCCATCTCGTAGCCGAACACGGCCGGGTTCCACACGAGGTCGCCCTGGTGGGCACGGGCGTAAGGGTCCAGAAGCAGCTTGTTGGGGTTGAATCGGTGGCCCGCCTCGGGCGCGTAGGGGCCGTGCACCCGGTAGCCGTAGAGGGTGCCGGGCCGGACATCGGGCAGGTAGGCGTGGAACACCTCGTTCGTGTATTCGGGCAGCTCCAGGCGGGCCAGTTCCCGCTTGCCGTCCTCGTCGAAGAGGCAGAGCTCGACCTTGGTGGCGTTGTCGGAGAACAGCGCGAAATTCGTCCCCTCGCCGTCCCAGGTGGCGCCGAGAAGATTGGATGTCCCCGGAAGGACGCGGAAGTCGGGCGAGGCCATGGGGCTTTCTGATTGATTGTGGACGAGGCGAGTCATGAATGTGGTCGAGCCCTGGTTGTTCCCTGGCGCGCCAGGACAGGGAAGTCTTGTGGTTTCCGCGTGACGGGCAAAGCGCGGACCGCCTCGATGCACGGTCAAGGCATGGA
>CAXTEP010000141.1:2369-8098 GCA_964243125.1 uncultured Lichenihabitans sp.
TCGTGTTTGCTCCAATTCGGGACACGTCAGGAGCGATCGAAATGGACCGTTGCGTCTTGGTCGTCGAGGACGAGCCCATCGTCCGTCTCGATGCGGTTGCCATGCTGGAGGAGGCCGGCCTGACCGTCGTCGAGTTCGACCGCGCCGACGAGGCCCTCACCTACGCCGACCAGCATCGCGGAGACGTGGCCGCCATCTTCACGGACATCAACCTCCGCGGCCTGATGAGCGGGATCGACCTCGCCACCAGCATTGCCCGACGCCATCCCGGCATCAGGGTGCTGGTGACGTCCGGCCGTTACGACAAAGCGCCCGCCAGCCTCCCCGCGAGCGCCCGCTTCGTGAAAAAGCCGTGGTTGCCCCTGCAGGTCCTGAGCGCCATGCAGGACGCCGTGGCGGCCTGATCGGGTTTTTGAGAGGGGTCGGCCGATGGTGACGCGGTCCATCGTCCTGGTGGTCGAGGACGACGTCCAGTTGGCCGAGATCACCTGCGAGGTGATCGAAGCCGCCGGCCTGTCGGCGGTGTTCCGCACCAGCATGACCGACGCGCTCGATTATTTCGCCAAATTCTCGGGCACGACTGCGGCTCTCTTCACCGACATCAACCTCCATTCCCCAATGGGCGGGATCGAACTCGCGGTTCACGTCGCGGCCGAATGGCCCGACGTGGCGATCTGCGTGACATCCGGGATCGCGCACGAGCGGCCCCGGCGCCTGCCCGAAAAGGCCCGCTTCCTGGCCAAGCCCTGGCGCGGTGAGGACCTCGTGAGCTTCCTGCAGGGCACGGTGGCCTGAGAACCGCCGCCGGTCCAGTGGCCGACTTGCCTGGACATCCCGAACCGGCGTCCTTCAGTCCGCGCGGTCGGACGCTTCGCCGCCGATCCAGTGCCGACGCACCGCGAGGGCGTCGTCGAGCAGCACTAGATCGGCCGCGTAGCCCCGGGCGATCCGGCCGCGGGTGCTGTCGAGCCCGAGCAGCAGGGCCGGGTACAGGCTCGCCATGCGCAGCGCCTCGGCCAAGGGCTGGTCCAGGTGGTCGACCGCGAACCGGACGGCCCGGTCCATGGTCAGGTCGGAGCCCGCCAGG
This sequence comes from uncultured Lichenihabitans sp., assembly GCA_964243125.1. Taxonomy (GTDB): domain Bacteria; phylum Pseudomonadota; class Alphaproteobacteria; order Rhizobiales; family Beijerinckiaceae; genus Lichenihabitans. The sequence continues at coordinate 3,457 of CAXTEP010000141.1, forward strand.
GTTCCGTCGGCCAGGGTCAAGCGCCCGTCGCGACGCGCCACGGCGCGGCCCGTCAGCGCGAACGTGTCGCCCGGAGCGCCCGCGGGCGGCATGGCGTCGCTGACCAGGAACAGGCGGCCCGGCCCCCGTTTGGCCGCCAGCGCCACCCGCAGGGCCGCGGGCGCGACGTGGTGCCCGTCCGCGATGATGCCGCACCACAGCCCGCCGTGGTCGAGGGCCGCGCCGACCACGCCGGGCGCGCGGTGGCCGAGCTGCGACATGGCATTGAACAGGTGGGTCACGCCCCGGGCGCCCGCGTCAGCGGCCGCGGTCGCGACCTCGTAGGACGCGTCGCTGTGACCGATGCTGACGGTCACGCCGTTGTCGGCGAGCCGCCGGATCTGCGCCGGCGAAGCATTCTCGGCCGCCACGGTGAGCAGCACGGTGGGCAGCCCCGTGCCCAGCAGCGCGTCCACGTCCGCGTCCGTCATGGGGCGGATCAGGGCGGGATCGTGGGCGCCCTTGCGGGCCCGCGACAGGAACGGCCCTTCGAGGTGGATGCCGAGCACGCCGGGGCTGCCCTGCCTGACAGCGGCCTGGACGGCCGCCACCGCCTGCGCCACGGCGGCCGGGTGGTCCGTCACGAAGGTGGGCAGCAGGCCGGTCGCGCCGAAGCGGGCGTGGGTGGCCGCGATCGTGCGAAGCGCGTCGGGGGTTGGCGCGTCGTTGAACAGCACGCCCCCGCCGCCGTTGACCTGGGCGTCGATGAACCCCGGGGCCAGCAGCCCACCTCCCAGGTCCTGCCGGTCCATGTCGGCGGGCAGGCTCGCGGCCGGCACCATGTCGGCGATCCGGTCGCGGTCGAGCAGGACGGCGGCGCCGTCGATGACGCGCTCGCCCGTGAACACGCGGGCACCGCACAGGGCCGTGATCGGCATCAGATCGTTTCCGTCACCTTGCGAAGCCGGCTCGGCCGGTCGGGGTCGTGCCCCCGCGCGCGCGCCACCCGTTCCGCGAAGGCGTAGAAGCTCAGCAGCATGGCCAGCGGGTCGAGCCCCGGGTGACCCGTGGCCGCGACGGGCAGCCGGTCGGGACCCGCCGCGGCGGCGTCGGCGGACGCCACGAACACGCGCCCGCCGTTGGCCCTGAGCCGCGCCACGCTGTCGTCCATGGCGGTCCGGGACGCATCGCCCTGGCGGAAGGCGAGCACCGGGAACCCCGGCCCGAGCAGCTGCAGCGGTCCGTGCATCACTTCCGCGCCCGAAAAGGCCTCGGCGTGCAGCACGGCGGTTTCCTTGAACTTCAGCGCCGCTTCGGCCGCGATCGGCAGGGACGGGCCGCGCCCCACCGCGTAGGCCGACCGGGCGCCCACGAAGGCCTCGTCCGCGTCGGCCCAGCTTTGCCCGAGCGTCGCCGACAGGGCCGCGGGCAGGGACGCGACGCCGGCCACCAGCCCGTCGTCGCCGCCCCAGGCCGCCACCAGGCCCGCGAGCGCGGCCGCCGAGGCCACGCAGGTCTTGGTGGCCGCAACGCTGCGCTCCGGGCCGGCATGGAGGGGGATCACGGCGTCGGCGCCGGCCGCGAGGGGCGAATCCACCTCGTTGACCACCGCGACCGACAGGGCACCGGCGCGGCGCGCGGCGTCCTGCAGCGCCACGATGTCGGGGCTCTGGCCCGATTGCGACACCGACACCACGACGGCGCCGCGCAGGCGCAGCGGTGCGCCGTAAAGGGAGGCGACCGACGGCCCGATCGACGCCACGGGCACGCCGAGCAGGATCTCGGACAGGTATTTGAAATAGGCCGCCGCGTGGTCGGAGGATCCGCGCGCACAGGTCACGATCACGGGCGGATCGCCGTCGCGCAGGCGCCGGCCCAGGCGCGCGATCGCGGGTCCTTCCCGGTCGAGCAGGCGGGCCACGGCCGCGGGCGTGTCGGCCACCTCGGTCGCCATGTGGGTCGCGGGTTCCGGCATCAGTCCTGCCCCAGGCTGAGTTCGGCGACGAAGTCGTAGGTGTCGCCGCGGTAGAAGCTGCGCGTGAACTCGACCGCTTGGCCCGTCACGAGGTAGGAGATGCGCTCGATCGCCAGCGCCGCGCTGCCCCCCGGCACCTGCAGCAGGGCCGCGTCGGGCGCCCCGAGGTTGGCGGCCGACAGGCGCTGCAGCGCCCGCACGGGGCGGGCTCCCGCCTCGTCCAGGGCCGCGTAGAGCGATCCCGTCACGGCCCGGGGGTCGGGCAGGAAGCGTTGCGGGATGGCGGCCAGCTCGATCGCCATGGGGGTGCCGTCGGCCAGGCGCAGCCGCCGGAACCGGCATACCCTGTCCTGCGGCGACAGGGCGAGGTGCATGGCCTCCCGGGTGGAGGGCGCCGACAGTTCGCGGTCGAGCCAGCGGGTCGAGGTTTGCAGGCCGCGCAAGCGCATGTCCTCGCTGAAGGAGGTCAGACGCGACAGGGGCTGCTCGACGAGAGGCGGCCGGCGGGACACGAAGGTGCCCGAGCCCTGGCGCTGCTCCAGCAGGCCCATGGTCACGAGGCCCGCCAGCGCCTTGCGCACGGTCACGCGCGACACGCCCAGCGAGCGGGCCACGTCCCGTTCGCCCGGCAGGGCTTCGAGCGGCTTCAGGGTCCCGTTCTCGATGGCGGCCCTGATGTGTTCCTGCAGGCGCAGGTAGAGCGGGGTCGCGCCGGGCGCAAACCGCCCGCCGTCGAACAGGGTGGCGGCGGCCTCGCTCACGGCCGTGGCCCCGGCCGGGCCGGGCGCGCGCGGTCGCGTCCGGCGCCGGGGCACCGCGAGCGACACATGGCGCTCCGCTGGGTTCCGCTGACATCCATGGCCCACCCGACTGCAATGGCGCCCGCATAATACCACACAATACCAATCAGGGAAGCGGGCCGCGGTGTTTCCCGTCCGTCGGCCGGGCCGATACTGCGCGCCGGAGGTCGGGTGACGAGGAAGCAAGCAGCGTCGCCGATGTTTTCGGCGCGGAAGGTCATGTTTTCAGCACGCGATCCTGTTGACGACAGGTTCTCGATTGGTCTTAAAAGACTGTGTCAATCGCCGGCGTGGGTTCATGCTCCTGGCCACAACCGAAACCGCCGATCCGCGCTACGCCGACGTCGACCTTTGGCCGACCGCAACCGTCGTGTCGGCGATCGTGTCGAGCCAGCGGCTGGGACTCGCGGCCGTCGACCAAGTGGCCCCCGTGCTGGCCGTCGTGATCGAACGCCTGGCCGGCCTGCTGGCGGCCGGCGGCCGCATGGCCTACGCGGGGGCGGGCTCGTCGGGTGCTGCGGTTCGCGTGGACGCGATGGAACTGCCCGGCACCTTCGGGTTCGCGGTCGACACCGTGCCGGTGCTGCTGGCCGGCGAGCCCGACGCGGAGCGGGCGCTGGATTCGAGCCGCGAGGACGATGGAGCAGCCGCCGAGGCCGGCGTGGACCGTCTCGGGCTCGGGCCGGGCGACGCGCTGGTGGCCGTGGCGGCCAGCGGCACGACCCCTTTCACGGTCGCGGCCCTGCGCCGGGCCAACAGCCGCGGCGCGCTGACGGTCGGCCTCGCCTGCGTGGCCGGAACGCCGTTGCTGGCCGAGGCGGCCTGCCCGGTCCACCTGGCGACGCCGCCCGAGGTCGTGGCCGGCTCGACGCGGCTCAGCGCCGGCACGGCGCAGAAATGCGCCCTCAATGCCCTGTCGACCGGCGTGGCGGTCCGGCTCGGTCACGTTTACGCGGGTCGGATGGTCAACATGGCGCCCGACAACGCGAAGCTGAAGGCGCGCGCCACCGACCTGGTCGCGGCGCTGGGCGGCGTGGACGCGGCGCGGGCCCGCGACCTCCTCGACCGGGCCGGCTCGGTCAAGGCCGCGATCGTCATGGGCGCGTCCGGGGTCGACGCCCTGGAAGCCGCGATCCTGCTGGCGCGCCACCGCGGCGACCTTCGCCGCACCCTGGCCGGAACGGTTTCGTGACGACCGCCCCCGGGCGGGCGTGGGTTTGGTGGCACGGGTTCGTGCGAGGGAGATGAAACATGCCGACAGCAACACGATTGACCGCCTGGGCGCTCGCGGGCGCGGCCGTCGCGGCCTTGGCGGGGCCGGCGCTCGCCGACACCAAGCTCACGGTCGAGAGCTGGCGCAGCGACGACCTGCAGATCTGGCAGCAGCAGATCATCCCGGCCTTCGAGAAGACCCACCCCGGCATCACGGTCGACTTCCAGCCGACCGCGCCCAAGGAGTATAACGCGGCCCTGAACTCCAAGCTCGACGCCGGCACAGCCGGCGACATCGTGGCGTGCCGCCCCTTCGACGCCTCGCTCGAACTGTTCAAGAAGGCGCAGATCACGAGCGTCAACGACGTGCCCGGCATGGACAAGTTCGGCCCCGTGGCCAAGTCCGGCTGGACCACCGACGACGGCAAGACGACCTTCTGCGTGCCGGTCGCGGCCGTGCTGCACGGCTTCATCTACAACAAGGACGCCTTCGCCAAGGCCGGCGTCACGGCCGAGCCCAAGACCGTCGACGAGTTCTTCGCCGATCTCGACAAGATCAAGGCCGATGGCACCTACGTGCCGCTCGCCATGGGCACCCCCGACCAGTGGGAGGCCGCCACCATGGGCTACCAGAACATCGGCCCGAACTACTGGCACGGCGAGGACGGCCGCAAGG
>CAXTEP010000142.1:0-7991 GCA_964243125.1 uncultured Lichenihabitans sp.
AAGACGCGCATGGAAGAGGCTCCGACGTTGTTCGACAAGCGACAGTCCGACAGTTGCGCATCCCGTTAAAGTAGTGACTGCATCATGGTATAGATGCCAACAGGATCGACGATGCCCGCTCCCATGAACCTGCTCGGGTCCTACCTGAGAGACCGGCGGACCCGCCTCGACCCGGCCGCGTTCGGGTTCTCCGGGCGGAGGCGGACGCCCGGGTTGCGGCGGGAGGAGGTGGCCCAGCGCGCCAACATCAGCCCGACCTGGTACACCTGGCTGGAACAGGGGCGCGGCGGAGCGCCGTCGGCCGACGTGCTGAACCGGATCGCTGGCGGCCTGATGCTGACCGATCCCGAGCGCGAGCACCTGTTCCTGCTCGGGCTCGGACGTCCGCCCGCCATCCGCTACAAGGCGGCCGAGGGGGTCACGCCGCGGCTGCAGCGCCTGCTCGACACGCTCGGGGCCAGTCCGGCGCTGATCAAGACAGCCACCTGGGAGGTGGTCGCCTGGAACCGCGCCGCCGCCGTGGTGCTGGCCGACTACGACGCGCTTCCTCCGGACCAGCGCAACATCCTTCGCCGCGTCTTCTGCGACCCGCGCGTCCGTGCCGCGCAGCACGACTGGGAAGGCCTGGCCCGTTTCGTGGTGGGAGCCTTCAGGGCCGATGCGGCGCGGGCCGGCGCCGTTTCCGAGGTCAGCCAGCTCGTGGACGAGCTGTGCAGGGCCAGCCCGGAGTTCGAGGCGCTGTGGCGCGACAACGACGTTCACGTTCACGGGGAAGGGGTCAAGCGCCTCCGGCATCCGGTGCTTGGCCCGATCGAGCTGGAATATTCCGCCTTTGCGGTCGACGGCCGGCCCGACCTCGGCATGATCGTCTACAATCCGGTCTCGAACGCGGTGGCCGACCGCATCCGCTCGCTCGTGGCGCAGCAGCCGTCCTCCGCGTGACCGCGGGCCGCCCGGGCCCGACGCGCGTCGGCTCGACCGGCGACGCGGACCGTCAGGCGATCATGAGCCGCCGAAACACCCGCTCCTCCAGGAGTGTCGCCTCGACCGAGCGGGTCCGGCGCGGGTGCGGGGCGGGGTTGGGCAGGTCGAGCGTCACCGAACCCTGTTCCAGCAGCAGCACGCGGTCGGCGAGCCGCACGGCCTCGGGTACGTCGTGGGTGACGAGGACGGCGGTGGCCTGTTCGGTCCCCCACGCTTCGGCCACCAGATCCTGCATCTCGAGGCGGGTGAGCGCGTCCAGGGCGCCGAGCGGCTCGTCCAGCAGCAGCAGCCCGGGACGGCTCACGAGGGCGCGCGCCAGGGCGACGCGCTGCTTCTGGCCGCCCGACAGCGTGTCCGGCCAGTCTCCACCCCTCGTGTCCAGCCCGACGGACCGCAGCGCCGCGAGGGCCTGGGCCCGGCCGGCCGGACTGGAAGGCATGTCGCGCAGCCCCACCGCGATGTTGTCGACGACGCGCGCCCAGGGCAGCAGGCGCGGCTCCTGGAACATCATGCGCGCGAGGCCGGGTCGGGCCGGTTGCCCATCGAAGAGGATGCGGCCGCCGTCGGGTTGATCGAGGCCGCAGAGCAGGCGCAGCAGCGTGCTCTTGCCCGATCCGCTCCGCCCGACGATCGCCAGGAACTGCCCCGCCGGAACCTCCAGGCTGAGGTTCGACAGCACGGCCCTAGCCCCGAAACGCTTGCTCACGCGGTCGAGCGTGACGGTCACGCCCGCGGCCTCAGCGGAGGCCGGTCGCGGCGGCCCGCCGCTCACCGCGCGCCGCGCCGCCACGGCACGCAGCGCCGTTCGGCGGCGGTGGCGACCACGTCCGCGAGCTTGCCGAGCAGCGCGTAGATGACGATCGCCATCACCACGATGTCGGTCTGCAGGAACTCGCGGGCCTGCATGGCCATGTACCCGAGGCCGCTCTGCGCCGCGATGGTTTCGGCCACGATCAGCGTCAGCCACATGATGCCGAGTCCGAACCGGATGCCGACGAAGATGGACGGCAGGGCGCTCGGGAAGATCACCCGGCCGAACAGGGCGCGTCGCGACATGCCGTAGCTGCGGCCCATCTCGATCAGCTGCGGATCGACCGAGCGGATGCCGTGGCACGTGTTGAGGTAGACGGGGAAGAACACGCCCAGGGCGACGAGGAACAGCTTCGCGCCCTCGCCGATGCCGAACCACAGGATCACCAGCGGGATCAGCGCGAGGTGGGGCACGTTGCGCAGCATCTGCAGGGTGGTGTCGGTCAGCCTGTCGCTGCGCCGCGACAGGCCGTTCGACAGCGCGAACGCGAACCCGATGCCCCCGCCGACCACGAAGCCGCCCAGCGCGCGCAGAAAACTCACCCCGATGCCGGCGGGCAGCTCGCCGGTCATCGTCATGGTCCAGGCGGTGCGCACAACCGCGGTCGGCCTCGGCAGCACGCTTTCCGGCACGAGGCCGGCCACGCAGGCGGCCTGCCAAGCGAGCACCAGCGCCACCGGCAGCAGCCAGCCCTGCACCCGGGCGAGGGTGCGGCCGGCAAGACCCCTGCCCCGCCGGCTCCGGTGGAGGTCCGGATGGGTCGCGTCGAGATCATGCGCGGCGCTGCTCATACCGTCTCCGTCCAGGACCTCGGCGGTCGCGAGCGGCGAAGTTGACCGATACGGTAGACTAATGCAACCTCCCGCGGTTCCATGGCAAGGATTGCGACATGAGGTTCATCGTCCTGCGCGGGTGGCTGGCCGCGGCGCTGCTGGTCGCGGGTCTTTCGGCCGCGAGCGCCGCCGACAAGGTGATGCGGATCGGCTACCAGAAATACGGCACGCTGATCCTGCTCAAGGCCAAGGGCGGCCTCGAAGCGTCGCTGCAGCGGCTCGGCTACGGCGTGAGCTGGATCGAGTTTCCGGCCGGCCCGCAGCTGCTGGAGGCGATGAACGCCGGGGCCATCGATTTCGGGTCCACCGGCGAGGCGCCGCCGATCTTCGCCCAGGCTGCCGGGACTCCCCTGGCCTACGTGGCCAACGAGCCGCCCGCGCCCTTGGGCGAAGCCATTCTGGTGCCGAAGGACAGCCCGATCAGGAGCGTCGCCGACCTCAAGGGCAAGTCGGTCGCGCTGAACAAGGGATCAAACGTCCACTACCTGCTGGTTCGGGCCCTGGAAAAGGCGGGCGTCGCCTACGCGGACATCAAGCCGGTCTTCCTGGCCCCGGCCGATGCGCGGGCCGCCTTCGAACGGGGTTCGGTCGACGCCTGGGCGATCTGGGACCCTTATTACGCCGCCGCGCAGGCCTCCACCGGCGCCCGCACGCTGGTGACGGGCGCAGACCTCGCGCCCAACGTCCAGTTCTACCTCGCCACCCGCACCTTCGCGCGGGAGAACGGGCCGGCCGTCGATGCCCTGGTGGGCGAGTTGGACAAGCTCGACCGTTGGGCAGGCCAGAACGTCGACGAGGCGGCCAACCAGTTGAGCGCCGCCATCCACGTCCCCGCGCCCATCATCGCCACGGCGCTCGCGCGCCAGACCTACGGGGTGACGCGCATGAGTGCGGAGACCGCGGCCGGTCAGCAGAGCGTCGCGGACGCTTTCGCCAAGCTCGGGCTGCTGCCCAGGCCCGTGGTGATCGCCGAGGCCGTCGCGGCGCCGCAACCCTGATCCGACGGGCTCCCGGCGCCGAGGCTCGGCCGGTATCGCACCGTCATGGTGCCTGGGCGCCCTGCGACCCCTCAGGGCCGGGCTTCGGGTCGATCTCCACGGTTGCAGTCATGCCCGCCACGAGCTGCGTGCCGGGCGGGATCCGGTCGATGTGGACCCGCACAGGCACGCGCTGGGCGAGCCGCACCCAGGTGAAGACAGGGTTGACCGCGGCGAGCCCGCTCGAACCCGGCTGCGCGTTGCTCACCACGATGCCACGGGCGATGCTGTCGACGTGGCCCTCCAGAACCTGCCGGTAGCCGAGCAGCCAGATCTTGGCGGGGTCGCCGGGCTTGATCGGCGCGATCTTGGTTTCCTCGAAATAGCCGTCGACCCAGAACGAGTCCGCGTCCACCAGGCTCAGGGCGCGCTGTCCGGTCGCGGTGTAATCGCCGAGCCGGGTCGTGAGATTGGTGATCCACCCGTTCACCGGCGACCTGAGTTCGGTGCGCTCCAGATCGAGCCGCGCCCTGTCGAGATTGGCCTGCCCTTCCTGATAGACCGCATCGGCGACTGCAGCGACCGCAGCGTAGGATTCCCGCTCTTCGGGCGTGGCGGCGAGGTCGGACAGCTTGGCGCGGCGTTGTGCTTCGACCTGCTTGTTGTCGTAATCGGCCTTCGCCTGCGCCACGCGGGCTTCGGCGAGCTTCTCGGCGATCTCGTAGTCGCGTTTCTCGATCCCCATGACGAGGTCGCCCTTGCGGACGAACTGGTTGTCGGCGACGGGCAGCATGGTGACGCGGCCCGACACTTCGGGGGCGAGCGTGACCACGTAAACCCGGACGGTCCCGTCGCGCGTCCAGGGTGCTCCCAGGTAGGCCTGCCACGCCGCGTAGCCCAGGCCGCAGGCGGCCAGCACGATCAGGCCCGTGATGGTCGCGGGCATCAGCCGCGATCGGGACCCGGCCGGCACGGGGCGGGACGGTTTCGGCAGGCCGGCGTCGGTGGGCACCGCAGGGGCGTCGACGGCCTGCCCGGTCTGGTCAGACATAAACGTGCAACCTCGCGGCGAGCAGCACCATGGTGGACAGGATCACGACGTAGAGCGCCAGTTCGAACAGGCCGACGAACCAGCCGGAAGCGAGCCAACCGAGCCGGATCGCCAGCCTGCGGGCGCCGAACAGCACGCCGTAGGCCGCCACCATCAGGATGGAGATCGGCGCCACGTAGACGCCGAACAGGTTGACCTCGACGAAGTTCACCGCGGGCCGGCTCCGAAGTAATCCGCGTAGGTCCGCAGGGTTTCCGCGATCTCCCGCGCCGCGGCCTGCGACCGCAGCCGCTTGGCGCGGTCGCCCATGGCAGGCCCCCACCTCTCGACCGCGTCCTCCAGGCGCTTGAGGTGAACCTCGGCGGCCGCGACGTCTCCGCGACGAAGGGCGTGGCGCGCCGCGCCCAGCAGCCCGGTTCCCTCGCCGGCCAAGCGGATGGCTCGGTCCAGGTCGATGACCTGGAGCCCGATCGTCAGGGCCGCGAGCAGGCGCGAGCCGTCGACCGGTTCGGCGTCGGGCGGAAGAACCAGGACACGGCCGTAGATCCGGCTCCGCCACCCGTCGCCCGACCACCGGCCGGGCCGGGCCATCAGCCCGCGGAAGTCGCGCAAGGTCAGGGCGAGCAGGCGCCGCGTCCGCGTGCGCGTCGGCATCGGCGGGATCGTGCGCAGCACCACGATGCCCGCGACGCTGCCGCCCACGATGGCCAGGGCGCCGTTGACGAAGCCCGCCACGTCGTAGTCGATCACGTTCGAGGGCCCGAGCAGCGGGATGAAGTTCGTGGCCGCGGCCGCGAACACCGTGTTCAGGCCGGGACGGACCGACAGGGCCGCCATGGGAACCAGGGCGAGCCCGACAAGGAGAATGAAGCTGCCGTAGCCCTCGTGGTTGGGCAGCAGCACGAACTTGACGACGGCCGCGGCCGCGGCCGTGATCACCATGCCGAAGCCCAAGCCGACCGAAGTGCGCAGGGCGGCCTCGTCGCGCGGCGACTGCAGCAGCACCATCACGGCCAGAAAGGTGATGAAGGTCGGACCCGCCGGCCACGAGGTCGCGACCCAGAACAGCGTACCGGCCCCCACGGCCGCGAACACGCGCAATCCGTTGACCAGGGGCGGCAGGACGTCCGGCATCAGGCTGCGCCGCACCGGCGCGAACGCGAGCGGCTCGGGATCGCGCTCCAGGAGCGCGATCCCGTTGGCGGCGCGGCCGAGCCCGTCCAGCACCGAGGCGACCCGATCCAGGCCGAGCCTCAGCGACGGCGTGGCCACGTCGGCGGCGCGGCAGGCGGCCGCGCGGGTGAGCCAGGCGTCACGCTGGTCGGCCGTGGATGCCGGTGCGGGGCCGTAGCCGGTCGCGCCGAAGCCGGGGGGCAGATGGGCTCGAAGCAGGCCGGCCTCGCGGCGCGACGCCTCGGGCCGCAACCGCGCCAGGTGGGTTCCCAGGGTACGCCACGCCGACACGGCGACGAACAGGCCCTGGACGCCCGCCCGCAGCGCGGAATGCTGCGCCCCGACCAGGGGCGCCTCGCCGATCACCTGATCGACCACGGGGTCGAGCGCCGCGACCCGCTTGATCAGCGCGCGACGCTGCAGGCGGAAGGGCTCGTCCGGAGCGCCGGGCGTCGCGAGCTGGGCCGCGACGCCCTCGCCCACGGCCGCGACGAGGGCCCGCAGGGCGCGCGCCAGACGCAGGTGCGACGAGCCGAAATCCGTGAGCGACATTACGCCCATGCCGCAGACGATGCCGACCCCGATCTCCGTGGCGCGGGACAGGGCCAGGGTGAAGACCTGGTCGGGCGCCGCGATCGACGAGGAGGCGATGATCACCAGCGTGTAGCCGGCCAGCATGGCCGCGTAGGCCGCGAAGTTGCGCAGCAGGGTGGACACGAAGCTGCAGGCGCCGCACCAGAGCGCGACCCCGAGCAGGAAACCCGTCCGGTCCTGCGGGAACCACGCCGTCAGCACCACGGCCATGACGGCGCCGACCACGGTGCCGATCAGGCGGAACACGCCCTTCCGCAGGGACGCGCCCAGCACCGGCTGGCAAACGATCGAGGCCGACGTGCCGGCCCAGCTCGGATTGTCGACCTGCAGCCGGAAGGCCACGAACAGGGCGAGGCAGACCGCCGCGGTCATCCGCAGGCCGAACAGCACGGCGGGAACCGCGGCAGCGATCCCCGCCCACCACGCCCCACTCCGGCCGGCCTGCGATGTCGGGACCGAGACGTCGACCATCACGTTTCCGGTTGCGATCGGGCCGCGGACCAGGGCCCGAACTCCCGGCCGCGATGTCGCCTGTTACACGCTCCGGCGGTCCACGTCACCACGGCCTCGCGGCAGGTCGGAGGGGCCCTGGCCGGGGGATCGCGGCCACACCGATCCCGGGGCCGTTCACCAGGCTCGACACGGGCAACCGACTTCGCCAGACTCGCGGGCGTCGACGATCGCACGCGCGCGCCGCGAGCGGGACGACGCACCGAACCGACAGCGGGCGAGGCCAAGGGCATGAGAAACGAAGAGATGACCGCTCAGATCTCGAAGGGGAACGGCTTCATCGCCGCCCTCGACCAGAGCGGCGGTTCGACGCCGGGCGCGTTGCGACACTACGGGATCCCGGACAGCGCCTACGACGGCGACGCCGCCATGTTCAAGCTGATGCACGAGATGCGGGTGCGCATCATCACGGCGCCGGCCTTCACGGGCGACAAGGTCATCGCGGCCATCCTGTTCGAGGCCACCATGGACGGGCAGGCGGAAGGCCAATCCGTGCCGACCTACCTGTGGAAGGAGCGCGGCATCGTTCCCTTCCTCAAGGTCGACAAGGGGCTTGAGGCCGAGCGCGACGGCGTCAGCCTGATGAAGCCGATCCCGGGGCTCGACGCCCTGCTCGGCCGGGCGACGTCGCTCGGGATCTACGGGACCAAGATGCGATCGGTGATCAACCTGCCCTCGGAGGACGGGGTTGGCGCCATCGTGGCGCAGCAGTTCGACCTGGCGGCCCGGATCTCGGCCCACGGCCTGCTGCCCATCATCGAGCCGGAGGTCCTCATCAAGAGCCCCGACAAGGCCGAGGCCGAGGCCCTGCTGCTGGCGGCGCTGACCGAGGGCCTCGATGCCCTGCCGGACGACCGGACCGTGATGCTGAAGCTGACCATCCCGGAAAAGCCCGACCTTTACGCGCCCCTGATCGCACATCCGCGCGTGACCCGGGTCGTGGCCCTGTCGGGCGGCTACGAGCGTTCGGACGCCTGCCGGCGCTTGTCCGCCAACCACGGCATGATCGCGAGCTTCTCGCGGGCCCTGGTGGACGATCTTCGGAGTTCGATGAGCGA
>CAXTEP010000143.1:0-6258 GCA_964243125.1 uncultured Lichenihabitans sp.
TCGACCGCGTGCGACAGCATGGGGGTGCGGAACGGCGCCGGGTCGGTGCTGTCGGGCTTGGGGCCACGCCCGTCCACCCAGGCGAACAGGGTCTCGTAAGGCGGCGCGAGCCCGTGCCACACGCCCTCGACCTCGTCGGGATCGAGCCCCGCCAGCGCCGCCACGGCGGTCTTGGCCAGCCGCGCCGACACGCCCACCCGAAGCGAGCCGGTGATCAGCTTCAGCAGGGCCCACCGGCCGATCTCGTCGAGGCCGTCGAGCCAGGCCGCGATCTGGGCCGGCAGGGCGAGCTTTCCGGTCGCGCCCAGCAACCGGATCACCGAGGACAGCAGCGGCGGCTCCGCCAGCGCGTCGCTCCGCGGCCAGATCAGCGCCACCGTCTCCGACAGGTCGCCGACGTAGTGGTAGCTCAGGTCGAACAGGACCGGGTCGGTGCGCTCGGCCGCCAGCGCCCGGACGAGCGCCGGCTTGGCGTTGTGGAAGCTCAGGCTGTCGGTCAGCGCCGCCAGCGCCCAGCCGCGCTCCGGGTCGGGCGTCCCGCGAAAGTAGTCGGACATGAGGCGCAACTTGCCGTTGCGGGATGGCTCGAACGACAGGCGGTCGAGCAGGCGGGCGAAGTCCTTCATGCGGCCGCGGCGTCCGCCTCCGCCTCCGCGCCGCCTTCCTCCTCGCCGTAGCCGATGAGGTGCAGCGGCCGGGCCGCCAGCCCGCGGCCCGTCGCCCAATACACGAGGGCGTCGGCCTCGCCGTGGGTGACCCAGAGCTCGGAACAGCCGGTCTCCTCCACGGTGCGGCGCAGGTCGTCCCAGTCGGCGTGGTCCGAGACAATGAGCGGCAGCTCGACCCCGCTCTGGCGCGCCCGCGCCCGCACGCGCATCCAGCCCGAGGCCGCCACCGTCATGGGCTCGGGAAATTTCTGGGCCCAGACGTCCTTGATGGCGCTGGGCGGGCAGATGACGATCTCGCCCCCGAGCGTCTTGCGCTCCGCCGGCACGACCCGCCGCACGTCGCCGAGCGGAATGCCGAGGTCCTGGTAGAGGACCGTGACCTTCTCGACCGCGCCGTGGACCCAAAGGGGCCGGTCGTAGCCCGCGGCTCGCAGCAGCGCCATGACCCGCTGGGCCTTGCCGAGCGTGTAGGCGCCCACGATGTGGGTCCGCTCGGGGAAAAGGGTTTTGGAGGCGAGCAGCTTGTCGACCTCGGCGGCCGCGTCGGGGTGGCGAAACACCGGCAGCCCGAACGTGGCCTCGGTGATGAAGGCGTCGCAGCGCTGGGGCTCGAAGGAAAGGCAGGTCGGGTCGGCGGCGCGCTTGTAGTCGCCCGAAACCACGACCTTGTAGCCGTTGAGCACGATCGCGATCTGCGCCGAGCCCAGCACATGGCCGGCCGGGTGGAACGACACCGACACGCCGCCGACCGTGATGACCTCCCCGAGCGGCGCGATCTGGCGGCGCGGCGTGAAATCCGCTCCGTACCGCGCCGCCATGATGGCGAGCGTCTCGGCTGTCGCGAGCACCGAGCCGTGTCCCGCGCGGGCATGGTCGCTATGACCGTGGGTGATCAGGGCCCGGTCGACCGGCCGGACGGGGTCCACATGAAAATCGCCGGCCGGGCAATACAGCCCGGCCGGCGATGAGTTCAGAACGTCACTCGCGGTCACGACCCGGATGAACGCTCAGTCGTTGCAGATGAGCCGCTTGGACGAATGCGTCTGACCGTCCGGACGGGGAACGCGGCGGATCTCGTAAACGCAATCCTCATCGTTCGGTCCGAAGGCCTTGGCGACCTTCAGGGAATGGCCGATCGTCAGGGGCCGGTAGTTGATCTGCCCCAGGACGGGGGCCGCCGCGAGCGGCGCTCCGACGAAGCAGGCCAGCAGCACGAGGCCGAGCCGCTTCATCGACTTTGACGATTCCACCTTTTCCATCGCCGCAACCCCGATCCTTCTTATCAGCAACCCGATCTAACGGTTTATTCGCACACGCGAACCCGACGATAGCCGGCCGGCTGGCCATCCTCGTCGTACACGGCTTGCCGCGTGAAGTAGCAGCCGCCGCCGTAGACGGGCTGGGGCGCCGCGTAGGCCGGAGCCCCGTAGGCGTAACCCTGATTGGCGTTGCTCAGCACCGAGCCCGCGATGGCTCCGACGGCCAAACCACCGACCACGCCGGCCGCGATCGCGCCGCCATTCCGAGCCGATGCGACCGTCGTCGTCGCCGCGATCGCACCCGGAAGGATCATGAGCGCCACGGCGCAGACCGCAGTTTTCTTCAGGAACGAAGTCATCGAAACTCTCCTCTCCGTGTCCATGCGTACCCCAACGATACGGCCCTCCGATTGGTTGCAAGGCCGAGATCAAGTTGAACTTTTCGCACTTGACAGCACGTTGCCGGGCGACGGATCCGACCGGTCAGTGGATGCGACCCTGGGCCGTCAAAGTGAACGTCTGGGTTTACACGGCCACCAACATCGGCAATCTGCGTCGCTTGCTTAACAATCCCTGATCACCGATCCAGCGCGGGCCTCGTGGGCGTAGACCGGACTTCCCAAACATCGGGCGATCTCCTGGCCGACCGCCGCTACGCCTACGCGACCGACATGCTGGCGAGCGGCGACAACGCGGCCGCGGCCGACCTCCTGTTGCAGATCATCGAGCGGGTGCCGGACTGGATCCCGGCCTGGATGGCGCTCGGGGCCGCCGAGGAGCGCCTCGGCAAGCTCGTGCAGGCGACGGAAGCCTATCGGCGCGCCGCCGACCTCGACCAGTCGGGCCTTTACGGGGCCACGCTGCACGTCGGACGGCTGAACAGCGGGCAGGACCTGGCCGGCATGCCCGAGGCTTACGTGACGGCGCTGTTCGACGACTACGCGCCCCGCTTCGACCGTCACCTTCAGGGAGAGCTCGGCTACAGCGCCCCGACCCTGCTGGCCGAGATCCTGGCGCCCCTGCGCGACGAGGACGGGTTCGGGGACGCGCTCGACCTCGGCTGCGGCACGGGCCTGGTCGGCGTGGCGATCTGGACCATGGTCGAGGCCATCGACGGCGTGGACCTGTCGCCCGCCATGCTGGAGGGCGCCGCCACCACGGGCGTGTACCGCGCGCTCGCGGCCGACGACATCGGCCGCCATCTCGCCGGCCTGCCGAGCGCCTGCTACGACCTCGTGGTGGCGGCCGACGTGTTCGTCTACGTGGGCGACCTGGACGTCGTGTTCGAGGAGGTGGCGCGCGTGCTGCTGCGCGGCGGGGTGCTGGCCTTCACGGTGCAGGACAGCGGCGGCGAGCCGCTCACGCTCGGCCCCGACCTGCGGTTCTCCCACTCGGCCGCGGCCCTGGGCGATGGCCTCGCGCGGGCCGGGCTCGACCTGCTCGAGATCCAGCAGCGGTCGACCCGGCGCGAGCGCGGCGCCGACGTGCCGGGGCTCGTGGTCGTCGCGCGACACCCCTGAGTGCACGCCGCACCCCTGCCGCCGGTGTTCCTCGACTGGTTCGACCGGCGCGGCTGGTCGCCGCGCCCGCACCAGCTCCAGCTGCTGGCCGAGGCGGTAGCGGGGCGCAGCACCCTCCTTGTGGCACCCACCGGCGCCGGCAAGACCCTGGCGGGATTCCTGCCGAGCCTCGTGGAACTGGCGGGGCGGGACCCCACCGCGGGCCGGGAAGGAGGTTTGCACACGCTTTACGTGTCTCCCCTGAAGGCCCTGTCGGTCGACGTCGCGCGCAACGTCGAGATCCCGGTCACCGACATGCGCCTGCCGATCCGCGTGGAAACCCGCACGGGCGACACGGGCGCGGCCAAGCGCCAGCGGCAGCGTCGCGACCCGCCCGACATCCTCCTCACCACGCCCGAACAGGTGGCGCTGCTGCTCGCCAGCGCCGACGCGCACTCCCTGTTCAAGTCCCTGCGCCGGATCGTGCTCGACGAGCTGCACGCGCTGGTGACCTCCAAGCGCGGCGACCTGCTGGCGCTCGGGCTCGCCCGCATCCGGCGGCTCGCGCCCGGCGTGCAGATCATCGGCCTGTCCGCGACCGTGCGGGAGCCCGACGAGCTCCGGCGCTTCATCGGCGGCAGCAGCCTGGACGGCACGGCCCTGGTGGTGGCGCCCGAGGGGGCCCGGGCGGACCTCGCCATGCTGGACACGCGCGAGCGGCTGCCCTGGTCGGGCCATTCGGCGCGGCACGCGATCGGCGAGATCTACGCCGCGGTCAAGGGAGCCCGCATGGCGCTGCTGTTCGTCAACACGCGGTTTCAGGCCGAGCAGCTGTTCTTCGACCTGTGGCAGGCCAACACCGACAACCTGCCGATCGCGCTGCACCACGGCTCGCTCGACGTCGGCCAGCGGCGGCGGGTGGAGGCCGCGATGGCGGCCGGCACCATCAAGGCCGTGGTCTGCACCTCGACGCTCGACCTCGGCATCGACTGGGGCGACGTGGACCTGGTGGTCAACGTCGGCGCCCCCAAGGGATCGAGCCGCCTGACCCAGCGGATCGGCCGCGCCAACCACAGGTTGGACGAGCCGTCCCGCGCCCTGCTGATCCCCGCCAACCGCTTCGAGGTGCTGGAATGCCGGGCCGCCATCGAAGCCGCCGCCGCCGGCCTGCAGGACACGCCGGAGCCCCGGGTCGGTGCTCTGGACGTGCTGGCCCAGCACATTCTCGGCATGGCCTGCGCCGAGCCCTTCGAGGCCGACGCGTTCTACGCCGAGGTGGTGGGCGCGGCCCCCTACGCGGCCCTGACCCGCGCCGCGTTCGACGACGCGATCGCGTTCGTGGCGCACGGCGGCTACGCGCTGCGCGCCTACGAGCGCTTCGCCAAGATCCGGCAGGACAAGGACGGGCGCTGGCGGATCAGCAACGGACGCGTGGCCCAGACCTACCGCATGAACGTCGGCACCATCGTGGAGGCCACCATGCTGAAGGTGCGCCTGGTGCGGGCCAGGACCCGGCCCGGTTCGAACGCCGACGGGGCCGCCACGGGCACCGGCCCGGTCGGGCGCGGCGGCCGCTTGCTCGGCGAGATCGAGGACGGGTTCCTGGAAACGCTCGTGGCGGGCGACACCTTCCTGTTCTCGGGCGAGATCCTAGCGCTGCACTCCATCGTGGAGAACGAGGCCCTGGTGACGCGGGCCGATGGCGACGCGCCAAAGATCCCGTCCTACGGGGGCAGCAAGTTCCCGCTGTCCACCTATCTCGCGGCCGGCGTGCGCGACCTGCTGTCCAACCCCGGCCACTGGGACTCGCTGCCGTTCCAGGTGTCCGAATGGCTGGAACTGCAGCGGCGCCGGTCCACGGTGCCGACGCCCGGCGCGCTGCTGGTCGAGACGTTCCCGCGCGGCGGCCGCTACCACCTGATCGCCTACCCGTTCGAGGGCCGCCTCGCCCACCAGACGCTCGGCATGCTGCTCACCCGCCGCATGGAGCGGGCCCGACTGCAGCCGCTCGGCTTCGTGGCCAACGACTACGCGATCGCGGTCTGGTCCAAGGCCGACGTGGGGGCCCGGATCAGCCACGGGCTCGTGTCGCTGGACGAGCTGTTTGCCGAAGACATGCTGGGCGACGACCTGGAAGACTGGCTGCAGGAATCGGCGCTGATGAAGCGCACGTTCCGGACCTGCGCGATCATCTCCGGCCTGATCGAGAAGCGTCATCCGGGCCGGGAAAACACGGGGCGGCAGATGACGGTGTCGACCGACCTCATCTACGACGTGCTGCGCCGCTACGAGCCCGACCACATCCTGCTCCGGGCCGCCCGCGCCGATGCGGCAACCGGACTGCTCGACCTCGCGCGGCTGGCCCAGCTACTGTCGCGAATCGCGGGTCGCATCGAGCACCGCGACCTGCGCCGCATCTCGCCGCTCGCGGTGCCGATCATGCTGGAGATCGGCCGCGAACCGGTCTACGGCGAGGCGCAGGACCTGATTCTGGCCGAGGCGGCCGACGTGCTGGTGGAGGAAGCCTTTGCGGAGGATGACGGCGACGCGCTACCGGGCCGAAAACCCGGACCTGTTCGCCCCCTCCCCGGCGCCACCGCCCGGCCGCGGGGCTGGCGCGGCAAGTGAACCGCCGACCGTGAAGCAGTCCCACGTCACGGTGGCCGGCCTCGACCTCATGGCCGACCCGTCCGGCGCGCTGCTGATCGAGGACGAGCGGGTGCTGATCGTCGCCGACCTGCACCTGGAAAAGGGCTCGTCCTTCGCGGTGCGCCGACAGCTCCTGCCCCCCTACGACACGGCCGCGACGCTGGCGCGCCTCGCCGCGCTGGT
>CAXTEP010000143.1:6358-7922 GCA_964243125.1 uncultured Lichenihabitans sp.
GCAGCCGGGCGAGATCGCGGGCCACCTGCATCCCGTGGCCCTGGTGGCCGGCCAGAGCGGGGTCGTGCGAAGCCGGAGCTTCGTGTCGGACGGTGCGCGCTGCGTCATGCCGGCCTTCGGGGCCTATGCGGGCGGGCTGAACATTCGCCACCCGGCCTTTGCGGCCCTGTTCCCGGCGGGTCCGACCCGCGTCCACGCGCTCGGGCGCGAGCGGGTCTACGCCGTGTCGGCGCAACGGTGCCTGCCCGATCGATGATGGCCGTCCTGTTATCGGAACATCACAGCCGCCGTGATTCCGACCGCCCGGGCGCCCTTGGCGGCATCGAGCCTTGACCCCGTTCGTCCCGCCATCGCATCGTCGCGACGGAGCGGTCACGGGACGGAACACGATGCGGCAGGCAATGCGATGCACGGTGGTGGGGCTCGCGCTGGCGTTGGCGGCCGGCCAGGCGACCGCACGGCCCGTGGTACCGGCCGAGAAACGCTACTGGCAATATTCGGGTGAGATCCCGGCCTGCGACAGCCCCGACGTGCTGAGCCGCATCACCGACCGCTTCCAGGCGACCGAAAGCGAGTACTGGGACTCGAAGCTCGAGATCGTCGCGTTCGACGCCGTCAAGGTGGTCGGGCTGCGAACCTGGGGGCTCGACCACATCCCGCGCAACTTCTGCATCGCCCGGGCCAAGCTGAACGACAACAGCGTCCACCAGGTTGCCTACAACGTGTCGGAGAACCTCAGCATCATTGGCTCGGGGTTCGGGGTCGAATATTGCCTGGTCGGCCTGGACCGCGAATTTGCCTATGCGCCGGACTGCAAGATGGCGCTGCCCTGAGTCGAGGCCGGTGCGAGGACTCGGCCTCGGGGCGCTGCTGCTCGCGGCCGCTCTCGGACCGGCACTCGCCCAATCGCCCTTCGATTCATCGGGCCGAGGCACCCGGTTACCCTGCGTGCTCGACAAATGCCTCAACGACGCTTCCCGCAACGCCTCGCCCCCGCCGGCGCCCTCGTTTCCCGACCCGGGCCGGGCCCGGACGGCGCCGGGCGCCTTCGACTTCTATGTCCTGTCCCTGTCCTGGTCGCCGGGCTTCTGCGACACCGGCGGGGCCGCGAAGGCCAGGAACCAATGTGCCGACGGGGCCGGGCTTGGCTTCGTGGTGCACGGCCTGTGGCCGCAGAACCGGCGCGGCTACCCGTCTGACTGCGGGGCCGGCCAGTTCCCCTCGCGCGCCGCGATCGCCGGCACGCGGGGCCTCTACCCCGACGAGGGTCTGGCCCGCTACGAATGGCGCAAGCACGGCACCTGCACGGGCCTGAGCCCGACCGACTATTTCGCCCAGGTGCGCGCCGCGCGGAACTTGGTCGCGATCCCGCCCGACCTGTCGCAGCCGAGCGACCCGCAGACCCTGGAGCCGGCCGCCATTGCGCGCGCCTTCACGGACGCGAACCGCGGCCTGCGCGACGACATGATGGCGGTGACCTGCCGGGCGGGCGAGCTGCAGGAGGTGCGGATCTGCTTCACCAAGGACCTGCGCGGCTTCACCCCCTGCCCTGAGATCGCTCGCG
>CAXTEP010000144.1:0-5100 GCA_964243125.1 uncultured Lichenihabitans sp.
CGAAGATCGACCGAAGGTCCGACACCCCGATCTATGCCACCCGACCCTGGCGCGCAGCTTATGCCCGATCGCGGCTGAATTGGCCGTGAACGCGGTTCAGATCAAGCGATGCCGCCCGCCCTCGAACAGGAGGACGCGACCCTGCGGGATCTCGGTGTTCGGCGCCGTTTCCGGCGACAGACCGCCGGCCAGCACCATCAAGGCCCGGGCCACGCCCCCGTGCGACACCACCACGTTCCCGGCTTGGACGCTGTCGAGCCAGGGCCGCACACGGTCCGCCAGCATGGCATAACTCTCGCCGCTAGGGGGAACGAAGCGCCACTTGTCTCGCCGTCGCTCCTTGAACAGGAGGGGCGCGACCTGCCGCACGTCCGGCCAGGTCAGGCCTTCCCAGGCCCCGAAGGAGAACTCCTGCAGGCGCTCATCGAGGTCGTACCGGTCCGGCCGCAACTCCGTGGCAAGCCGCGCCCGTTCGGTCGTGTCACGGGCACGGTCGAGGGGAGATGCCACCCAGGCCGCGGTCGCAGGGTCGTGGCCCCGCGCCTGAAGGGTACGCGCTGCCCGACGTCCGGCTTCCTCGGCCTGTTGGCGCCCGAGCGCATTCAGGCGCACGTCCTTCTGCCCCTGGAGGCGGCCTTCCCGGTTCCAATCGGTTTCGCCGTGCCGGATGAACAGGAACCAGGGCGCCGCTACTTTCATCCGGGCCGCCATCGCTCGCGGGGCAGCAGAGCGGCCTCGATCAATCCTTGCCCACGACCGCGATGTCGGGCGCGGCCGGGTTCTTCATGCCGACCACGTGGTAGCCCGCGTCCACGTGCAGGATCTCGCCCGTGACCCCGCGCGCCAGCGGCGACAGCAGGAAGGCCGCGCTCTCGCCGACCTCCTCGATCGTCACGGTCCGGCGAAGCGGCGCGTTCAACTCGTTCCACTTCAGGATGTAGCGGAAGTCGCCGATGCCCGAGGCCGCGAGCGTCTTGATGGGCCCGGCCGACACCGCGTTGACCCGGATGGCCTTCTCGCCGAGGTCGGCCGCGAGGTAGCGCACGCTGGCTTCCAGCGCCGCCTTGGCCACCCCCATGACGTTGTAGTGGGGCATCCACTTCTCGGCGCCGTAATAGGTGAGGGTGAGCAGCGAGCCACCTTCCGTCATCAGCGGCTCGGCGCGCTTGGCCACCGCGGTGAACGAATAGCAGGAGATCATCAGCGAGCGGGCGAAATTGTCCGGCGTGGTGTCGATGTAGCGCCCGGTGAGCTCGTCCTTGTCCGAGAACGCGATGCAGTGGACCAGGAAGTCGAGCCCGCCCCAGAGCTGCCGCACGGCCTCGAACACCGCGTCCATCGACGCGGAGTCGGTCACGTCGCAATGGCCCACCACGGCGGCGTCGAGATCGCGGGCGAGCGGGCGCACCCGCTTTTCCAGCGCCTCGCCCTGGTAGGTGAAGGCGAGTTTCGCGCCGGCTTCCCGCGCCGCCTTGGCAATGCCCCAGGCGATCGAACGATTGTTGGCGACCCCCATCACGAGCCCGCGCCGACCGGCCAGAATGCCCTGCCCGACCGTTTGACCGGAGCCGCTCTCTTCATAAGCCATGTGTGACCGACCTCGATCGGACGCATCAGCGGCGTCCGACATGGATATGCGCTTGGTTTCCGACTGGGCGCGCGATCCGGGTTGAAACCGCAGGGACACGTAGCCGGACCGTTACCGACGTTCCTTAGCTCAAGCCCGCAGGGTCGGAAAGGGAGATGCTGGCCGACCGGTGGATCGGGGGCCGAGACCCGCGACATCCGTTCGCAACCTTCAAATTATCTGAAAAGCCATGGTTGGGAACCGTAGGCAAGTGCTCGGCTTTGTCTTAACCTCCGCTTAACGAGACGGCGTAGCGACGGCGGCGAGGACCAGGGATGCGTGACCATGCAAGCCTTTCGCGGTGAGGTCGAACGGATCGTTCCCCAGCTCAGGTCCTGCGCCCGCGCCCTGATCAGCGAACATCATCCTGACATTGCCGACGAACTGTTGCGCGACGTGCTGGCCCAGGCCTGGCGCACCGAGCACGTCGGGTCGAGCGAGGATGTCGGCATCAGGCTTTATGCCCGCCTGATCAGCGCCAACCGGAACCGGCTTCGCGCCGAGCTCGGCGAGCGCCGGTCGGTCCCGGGCGGTCTCGTGCAGACAGAAGTGAAATCGAGCGGCAGGCCTTCCTATCGCGACAGATCCGGTGCCTCGCTCGACAGCGTCGCCCGCCCGCTCGATGCGCTGCCCTTGAGCCATCGCGAGGCGCTTGTGCTGGTCGTGCTCGGGCGGCTCGACCATGCCCAGGCCGCGCAGGTGCTGGGCGTTCCGGTCGGAACCCTGGTGGCGCGCGTGATCCACGCGCGCGACGCTCTCGGCCGCTCGTTCATGGAGCCCGTCGGCCACCGTCCGGCTAACGCCGCCAACAGCAGGCAGCGGCCAGCGCCGCACCTGCGGCTGGTCAAATCCTGAGAGGTCGCCGGCCTTGAAGCGAATGCAGCGAGTGTTCGGCGACATCGATGCGCTGCGGTTCGTGGAAGATCGGCTCGATCCCGACCGACGGTCGGCTTTCGCGGCCTACCTGGCCGAAAACGCGGAAGAGTTCGAGCGCGTGCAGCTTTGGACGCGCCAAAACGAGGCGCTCCGCTCGGCTTTCGGGGACGTCGCCGGCGAGGCAGTGCCGGCGTGGCTGCTTCACGGTGTGGGATCGCCTGAACCTGCCGCTGGCCCTTGCAAGCTGAAAGCTATGCCGTCGGCGCCATCGATCGACGCTGCATCGTCGCGGCTCATGGCCCCGTCGTCACGCTTGTCGGGGTTGAGGAACCGCGGCGGGCTCATCGGGATCTGCGTTGCGCTGCTGGCGGTGACGGCCCTGTCGCTCACGGCAGCCGACAGCTTCGCCCTGATTCACCGGGCGGGGACGAGCCCCGAGGAACCCGGCCTGACGACGCATGCCGTCGACGCGTTCCGGACCTACGCGCTGGATCCGGTCCGTGCAGCCGAGATTCCAGCCGCGCAGGAAACAGACCTCGAACAATGGATCCAGCGGCGCACAGGACTTGCCGTCAGGCCCCCTGATCTGCGTGCCGAAGGCTGGTCGTACCTGGGTGGCCGCGTGGTGCCCGGCGGGGCCGATCCTGGCGCCCTGCTGATTTACGAGAACAGCGGCAAGGATCGGCTTGCCCTGTTCTTCGATCACGCCTCCGCGCCGCCGGCCGACGCACGGGTCGAGGCCTTCGCGGGCGGCTCGATGATGGCGTGGACATCGGGATCGGGGGCCTTCGCGATCGCGACCGACAAGGACTCCGATTGGATCAGCCGCGAAGGCAGCCCGCTTCGGGCGAAGGTGGAAGCCGCGCTGCAACCGGCCGGCTGACTCAAGGTCTCGCGAAGATCGCCATCGACCGAAATCAGATCGCGGAGGCAAGCAGCGACACAATAAAGCGCCCGGCGAGCAGGCTCGTCGGGCGCTTCCGAAGTCGATGACCGCCGCGACTAGGCGGCAGCCTGCTTGCCGACCTCGGTCGCAACGGAGGCGATCGTCTTCAGAACCTGAGACGCGATCTGGTAGGGGTCGCCCTGGGAATTGGGGCGGCGGTCTTCCAGGTAGCCCTTGTAGCCGTTGTTGACGAAGCTGTGAGGCACGCGGATCGAGGCGCCGCGGTCGGCGATGCCGTAGCTGAACTGGTGGATCGACTGCGTCTCGTGCTTGCCCGTGAGCCGCATGTGATTGTCGGGTCCATACACCGCGATGTGGTCGGCACGGGCCGCCTCGAAGGCTGCCATCAGCTTCTCGAAATAGTCCTTGCCGCCCGCCTCGCGCATGTAAGCGGTCGAAAAATTGCAGTGCATGCCCGAGCCGTTCCAGTCCGTGTCGCCGAGCGGCTTGCAGTGGAACTCGATGTCGATGCCGTACTTCTCGGTCAGCCGCAGCAGCAGGTAGCGGGCCATCCAGACCTCGTCGGCGGCCTTCTTGGAGCCCTTGCCGAAGACCTGGAACTCCCACTGTCCCTTGGCCACTTCGGCGTTGATGCCCTCATGGTTGATGCCGGCCGCCAGGCAGGCTTCGAGGTGCTCCTCGACAATCTTGCGCGCCACGCCGCCGACGTTGCTGTAGCCGACGCCCGTGTAATACGGACCCTGCGGGGCGGGGTACCCGGCCTCAGGAAAGCCGAGCGGACGGCCGTTCTGGTAGAAGAAGTATTCCTGCTCGAAGCCGAACCAGGCACCCGGATCGTCGAGGATCGTGGCGCGCTTGTTGGACGGGTGCGGGGTCGTGCCGTCGGGCATCATGACTTCGCACATGACGAGAACGCCGTTCTTGCGCTCGCTGTCGGGGTAGACCGCCACGGGCTTGAGCACGCAGTCGGAGCTCCGGCCCTCGGCCTGCATGGTCGAGCTGCCGTCGAAGCCCCAGAGCGGAAGCTGCTCGAGGGTCGGGAAGCTGTCGAAATCTTTGAGCTGAGTCTTGCCGCGAAGGTTAGGCACAGGCGTGTAGCCGTCGAGCCAGATATACTCAAGCTTGTACTTTGTCATTCCGCCCCTCTCATTAAGCTGACGATGCGAATGTCCGAAGCAATCCCCGCGGGACATCGCCATTATCGACCGGCAGCAACGAAGCAGAATCCATGCCACGCCGGCGCAACCCGAGGAATCGGATCGTGAGTAGCTTGCCACATGGGCAGGCCGAACCCAGAATGCATTAAGGTTGAACAAAAAGTGCGACTTAGAGGCAATCTGATTACGAGATGCGCAAATCTGCTTGGCTAGCGTTGAAAATGGGCGGATGCTGCGATCCCGATGATGAGAGATGTCCCTATGACTATCGTGTCCGGTCGCGAGTCGGCCAGAATCTACCAGTTTCCGACCAAGGCGGCGGCCGCGACGCGTAGGCAGTCGCAAGGCGGCCAGTTCGCGACCGACGTCGCGGCGCCGCGGATCCCAACGGTTGAGTTCGGCAGCGGCTGGTACCACGAAGCGGCCCTGCAGGATGCCGAGCGGTCCCGCAAGCCGTAGCGCGCGTTCCAACCGGCCTGACGACGCGGATCACATCCGTGATCGATCAGACGGTCGCGCTCATGCCATCCGCC
>CAXTEP010000144.1:5200-7833 GCA_964243125.1 uncultured Lichenihabitans sp.
GGCTGTCCGGTACGGCGGCCGTCATCGCGGCAGTTCGGTCGACCCCATCAGCTGCTTGTCCACCGCGTGAGCGGCCTGACGTCCTTCGCGGATGGCCCAGACCACGAGGCTCTGGCCGCGCCGCATGTCTCCGCAGGCGAAGATGTTGTCGCGGCTCGAACGGTAGGCCACCGTGTCGGCCAGCACGTTACCGCGCGGGTCAAGCACGACCTCGAGGTCGGCCAGCAGGCCGTCCTCGGTCGGCGCCACGAAACCCATGGCGAGCAGGACGAGGTCGGCCTTGAGCGAGAAGGCGCTGTCCGGCAGGTGTTGCATCTTGCCGTCCACCCGCACGCAGTCGAGGCGCTTGACGACGCCGCCCTCGCCCACGAGCTGCTTGGTCATCACTGCAAAATCCCGGTCGGCCCCCTCCTCCTGGCTCGACGAGGTCCGCATCTTGAGCGGCCAGTCGGGCCATGTGACGAGCTTGTTCTCCTTCTCGGGCGGACGCGGCATGATCTCCAGCTGCGTCACCGAGAGTGCACCCTGCCGGATCGAGGTGCCGATGCAATCCGATCCCGTATCGCCGCCGCCGATCACCACCACATGCTTGCCGGCCGCCACCACCGGCATGTTGGAGCGCAACGGCTCCTTGGACACGCGGCGGTTCTGCTGGGGCAGGAAGTCCATGGCGAAATAGACGCCCGCGAGGTCGCGCCCGGGGATCGGCAGGTCGCGCGGCTTCTCGGAGCCGCCGGCCAGCACCACGGCGTCGTAATCGTCCTGCAGCTGCTTGGCCGTGATATCGACGCCGACGTTGACGCCGCAGTGGAACGTCACGCCCTCGTTGGACATCTGCGCGACGCGGCGCTCGACATGCTTCTTCTCCAACTTGAAATCCGGGATGCCGTAACGCAGCAGGCCGCCCGGCTTGGCGTTCTTCTCGTAGACGTGCACGTCGTGGCCCGCGCGGGCGAGCTGCTGGGCGCAGGCGAGCCCCGCCGGGCCAGAACCCACCACCGCCACCGTCCTGCCGGTTTGGCGCTTCGGCGGCTCCGGCCGGATCCAGCCCGCTTCCCAGGCCCGGTCGGCGATCGCGCCCTCGATGGTCTTGATCGTGACGGGGTTGTCGTTGAGGTTCAGCGTGCAGGACGCCTCGCACGGGGCCGGGCAGATGCGGCCGGTGATCTCCGGAAAATTGTTGGTCGAATGGAGGTTGCGCGACGCCTCCTCCCAGTCGCTCCGGTAGACGAGGTCGTTCCAGTCGGGAATCTGGTTGTTGACTGGGCAGCCATTGTGACAGAACGGGATCCCGCAGTTCATGCAGCGGGCCGCCTGGTCGCGAGTCGCCTCCTCCGACAAGGGAATGATGAATTCCTTGTAGTGGCGGATGCGGTCGGAGGCCGGCGCATAGCGCCGGTCGTGCCGCTCGATCTCGATGAAGCCGGTGACCTTGCCCATCGCTATTCCCCCGCCAAGGCCGCCATGGGCCGTTCCCTGATCTGCGGTCCGAGTTCGGCCATGGCGCGCCGGTATTCCACCGGCATAACCTTCCGGAACTTTGGCAGGCTCGCGGCCCAGTCGTCGAGAAGGGCCTTGGCCAGCGTCGACCCGGTCAGCCGCGCGTGATTGGCGACGAGCTGGCGCAGCCGCTCGGCATCGAACCGCGTCATGTCGCTCATCACGTCGACCACGGGCGGGAACTGCAGGTCGTTGCTCTGGTGGTAGACCCGGTTGTTGACCTCCTCCTCGGCCTCGACCGGCTCCAGTTCCACCATGGCCATGTTGCAGCGCTTGGCGAACGTCCCGTCACGGTCCAGCACGTAGGCGATGCCGCCCGACATGCCGGCCGCGAAGTTGCGGCCCGTCGGCCCGAGCACCACCACGACGCCGCCCGTCATGTACTCGCAACCGTGATCGCCCGTGCCTTCCACGACCGCGAGCGCGCCCGAGTTACGGACCGCGAAGCGCTCGCCCGCCACGCCCCGGAAATAACATTCGCCCGAGATGGCACCGTACAGCACCGTGTTGCCGACGATGATCGACTGCTCGGGCACGATGTTCCGGGCCGCTGCGGGCGGGTAGATGACCAGTCGGCCCCCCGACAGGCCCTTGCCCACGTAGTCGTTGGCCTCACCCTCGAGTTCCAGCGTGACGCCGTTGGCCACGAACGCCCCAAAGCTCTGGCCCGCCGTACCGGTGAACTTGACGTGCACGGTGCCGTCCGGCAGCCCGGCATGGCCGTACCGCTTGACGATCGTGCCCGACAGCATGGCGCCCGTGGTCCGGTCGGTGTTTGCGATCGGCTTTTCCAGGATCACCGGCGTGCGGTTGGCGACCGCCTCCGCGGTTTCGCGGATGAGCGCTTGGTCCAGCACCCGGCCCAGGTTGTGATCCTGCGACTCGGTATTGCGGATGCCGACGCCCTCGGGAGCGTCCGGCTTCTCGAACAGCTTGCGGAAGTCGAGTCCCTTGGCCTTCCAATGGTCCACCACGGCCTCGCGGCCGACCATCTGCATCTGGCCGATCATCTCCTCGAAGCGGCGGTAGCCCATGGCAGCCATCAGCTCGCGCACCTCCTCGGCCACGAAGAAGAAGTAGTTGATGACGTGCTCGGGCAGGCCCACGAAGCGCTTGCGCAGCACCGGGTCCTG
>CAXTEP010000145.1:0-1962 GCA_964243125.1 uncultured Lichenihabitans sp.
TCACCAGGGGATGGGCCGCGGTGCCGCGGTGCTCGGGGCCGATCCGCCCGGCCGCGTCCATCCGGACGAGGCCGGGGGGCAGCTCGATCGTGATCGCGGCGTCGGGGTCGTGCGCCCGCAGCGCTGCGGCGCGGCCGAGCGCGCCGTCCAGCGTCAGTGCGTCGGGGCGGCCTTGCGGGCCGACCCGGATCAGGATCGGGCGCGCGCCATCGGCGCGGCTCGGGAGCGCCGTGGCCAGCCACGTCGCCGCGGCCAGCGCGACGACGGCGGCTCGTCCCGCCTTCAACGTGGACCGGCCAGCCCGAGCGCGGCCTTCCACCCGGTCGGGACGCGGATTTTTGGGTCGTAGCCCGCGGCGGCGGCGAGCAGGTAGACCATGGACCCGGCCTGACCCACCAGCACCACCAGCGCGGCCCCGATCAGGCCCCCGCGCGACAGCAGCGGGTAGGCGCACAGCAGCGAAAGCGCGAGGCTGACCGCGAAAGCGGAAAACACCACGCCGGTGCGCCGCGTGGCCCGAAACAGGTGGGCGGCCATGTCGCGGACGTGGACCAGCAGCGCCGTGACGGCGAGGACCCGAAGGCAGTTCGCGAAGGGCGCGAACGCCTCGCCGAAGATCAGCGTGAGCCAGAACCCGGCCGGCACCGCCAGCGCCAGCAGGACGGCCGCGACCAGCAGGCCGAGCCGCGTGCCCGTGACCACGAGGTACCGGTTCAGCGCCGGCCGCCCGCCCTCGGCCAGGGCCTGGGCGGCGCCGACCGGCACGATGTTCTCCGTGGCGGCGAGCAGCAGCAGCACGAGCCCCACCACGTACTGGGCGGCGCGGAGCCCGCCCATAGCGTGGTCGCCCAGCAGGCCGCCCGCCAGGATCCAGACGAGCTGCTCCTGCCCGAACGTGACCAGGACCACGGGCAGCAGCCAGCGCGCCAGCCCGGCGTGCCGCCCCGCCACGGCCCGCAGGGCGATCATCCGCCGCCGCCGGGGCCGCAGCGACCACAGGGCCGGCAGGCTCGTGAGAAGCGCGGTCGCGGCCAGGATCAGCATCACGGCCGTGACCGTGAGGCCGCCCGACCGCTGGTGGAGCGCGACCGCGAGCGCCGGGAAGGCCACCAGCCGGGCCAGGTCCATGGCGACCGCCCGCCCGCCCTGGCCGCAGGCGAACAGGAGGCGGCGCAGGGTGAACTGAAGGTTCTGGGTGGTGCCGACCAGGGCGGTGGCAACCAGCAGGCCGGGCGACAGCTCGTCGCCCCGCACCGCGAAGAAGCAGCCAATCAGGCCGGCCACCACGGTGCCCGTGGCGAGCGACAGCAGGGCGGCGGCGGCCAGCAAGGACGCGTGATAGGCGCGCGACGGCCGCGCCCGGCTGCCGATCAGGGTCATCATGGGGGCCGTGATCAGCGCGTTGTGGACCCCCTGGGCGAGCGTCAGGAACACCATCACGATGGCGAACCGGCCGAAGGTCGACACCCCTACGAGCCGCGCCGTGGTCAGGCCGCTCAGGAACCCGAAGCCGCTCACGAGGCCCTGGTCGACCAGCGACAGCAGGGCCGGCACGGACGCCGACCCGACCCGGCCCAGCGCCCGCAGCGGCGACGCGAACCCGCTCACGGGGCGCCCGGGCCGCGGCGGGCGGCCGGCGCGGCGTCCCATCCCGGTACGGCGCTGGACCTCACGGCCGCTGAACTCCCATTCGCTGTTCCATGTCCCCGGTCCCCGTCCCGCCGCGGCACAAACCCGGCGCCGCCACCGCTCCGGCAGCAAGCGACGCGCCACCTCGGCGCCGGATCCCGGTGCGAAACCGGAACGATCAGGTTTCCCCGTCCACGACGCCGCGCCCGCGCCCGGAAAACTTCGGCGCCGTCGTTTGCGGCTTGTTATGACGACCCGTGCTGTTCTGCGCCCGGGGAGCGCCAGGCTCGCCACACAGGGTCCTCATGCTGCGCGCGTTGAAACACATCGTCA
>CAXTEP010000145.1:2062-4697 GCA_964243125.1 uncultured Lichenihabitans sp.
GCGCCAGGCTCGCCACACAGGGTCCTCATGCTGCGCGCGTTGAAACACATCGTCAGGAACCGGCCTCTGCTGCGCTCCGGCGCCCTGCGGGTCGGCGCCCTGCTGCGCAGCCTGGCGCGCGCCGAGCCGGGCGTCTACACGCTCTGCTACCACCACGTCGCGGCCGCGGCCGCGGGCGGCTTCTCGGCCCAGGTCGCCTATCTCCAGCGGTTCGGCACCTTCGTGGACGCCGACACGGCCGCCGCGGCCCTGCTGTCGGGCGAGCAGCCGCGGGGCCGCCGCTTCGTGCTGACGCTGGACGACGGCTACGCGGACGCGCTCGACGTGGCGCTTCCCGTGCTCCGCCGCCACCGCGTCCCCGCCACGCTGTTCCTGGTCAGCGATTGGCTGGACCGGCCGCCGGCCGCACCCGACCGCGCGCGGGGCTACATGACCCGGGCCGACGTCGGGACCTGGCTCGCGGCCGGCCTCGACATCGGCTCGCACACCGCCACCCACCCGCAGGTCAGCCGGCTCGACCGGGCCGCCGCGGCGGCCGAGTTCGCCACCTCCTTCGAGGTCCTGAGCGGTCTCGCCGGCAAGCCGGTCCGCCATCTCGCCTGTCCCTGGGGAGTGGCGGGGCGCGACTACCGGCCGGCGCGCGATCCCCTGCTGGCCAGCGAGGCCGGCTACGCGACCTTCTTCACGACGCGCCGGGGCGTCGCGCGGGACCGGGCCGACCTCCTGCGCATGCCCCGCCACGTGCTGGAGCCGGAATGGCGGCTGCACGAGTTGGACGCGCTGCTGGGCGGGCGAAACCATGCGCGGGTCTGAGCCGCGGCCGGTCGCGGTCGTGGTGGGGGCGCTGGCGCCCTACACCCACGTCCTTTACGACGCGCTCGCGGGCCGCCTCGACCGGCCGCTGCACGTGCTGGCCTGCAGCGGCGGCGAGTCGACCCGGCACTGGACTTTCGAGACCGGCGGGCGGTACCGCTTCGAGGTCATGGGCGGGCTGCGCTGGCACCGCAGCACGGTCGAGAACCACTACCTCAACCCGGCCGTGGCCTGGCGGCTGGCGGCGCTGCGTCCCGCCGCGGTGGTGCTCAACGACTTCACGCTCACCATGCTGCTGGGCGCGGGCGCGGCGCGGCTGCTGGGCCTGCCCTACGGGGTGCGGACCGACGGCGTCCCGTCCATCGACCCCGCCCGCGGCTCCCGGGCCCACCGGCTGGTGCGAACCGCGATCATGTCCGGCGCGGCCTTCGGGCTGGGCCCGAGCCGCGGCAGCGAAGACCTGCTGCGGCGCTACGGGCTCGACGGTCCGTTCGGCCCCACGCCGCTGTTTCCCGCCTGGACGCCCGCCGCCCCGCCCCCCGTCGAGGGCCGGCCCTACGACGTGCTGTTCTGCGGCACGCTGAACGAACACATGAAGGGGGCGCGGTTCTTCACCGACGTGGTGCTGGCCTGCCTCCGGCGCGGGCGCAGCTTGCGGGTCCGGGTGGCCGGCGATGGGCCGCTGCGCGCCGAGATGGCGTCCCGCTTCGTGGCCGCCGGCATCGAGGCCCGCTTCGACGGGTTCCTGCAGCAGGACGCCCTGCCTGCCGCCTACGCGTCGGCGCGGCTGTTCCACTTCCCGAGCCGCGGCGACGTGTGGGGCATCGTGGTGCAGGAAGCGCTGCAGAGCGGCACCGTGGTGGTGGCATCCCCCCATTCCGGCGCCGCGACCGACCTGCTGGCGCCGCACGGCTGTGGCGCCCTGGTGCGGCTCGACGTCGAGGCCTGGGCGTCCGAAACGATCGCGCTGCTCGACGATCCCGCGCGTCAGGACCGCTTGCGCGAAGCCGGCCATGCCGCGCTCGGCGCCTTCACGGCCGAGCGGGCTGGCGCCGCCTACGCGGCAATGCTGGCGCCCTTTCTCGACCGGGGCGCGCGAACCACTGCCGTGCCGCTTCAGGGCCCGAACAGCACCAGTTCGGTATAGGCGAGGTCGCCGAGGGGGGGCGGCACCGGCCCGCGCGCGTATTTGGGCGCCCGCCCGCCGAAATAGCGCCCGACCATCCTCGGCACGGGGCCGGCGGCGTCCAGCACCAGCAGGGGGACGCCGTGGCGGCGCAGCAGCAGGCGGCCGAGCGGCGCCGCGAACCGGGCCACGTCGTCGAGGGAGCGCGCGTAGATCAGCTGGAAGCAGGGTACCTGGCCGACCCGCTTGACGTTGGGAACCAGCCCGATCGTCCGCCGCTGCACCACGAACGGCCGGCGGCCGTCGCGGTGGGAGCCGAGGAGAACCACGCAGCCGTAGCCCAGGTGGTCCCTGACGAGGTCGCGCTCGAAGCCGGGCAGGTCGTCGAGCGGATCGTCGGCCGCGACCGCCGCCGCCGCGGTGCCGGGCTCGCGGCGCGACAGGGCCGGGATCGCCAGCATCTGGCCCTTGCAGTACCGGTCCATGCGGCGCGCCTCGTGCATGGGCCAGGTCGAGGGCGCCGGCGACACGTTGATGTAGGTCACCTCGGGCTGCCGCGTCGCGAGCCGGTCGAGCAGGATGGCGTGCGACCGGTAGGCCGGGTCCACGTACCAGCTCGACAGGTTGCAGCGCACCGCCGTGCCGGTGCCGTGCGGCACGGCGGTGTGGAGGGTGAGCAGGACGCCCACCGGACGC
>CAXTEP010000145.1:4797-7811 GCA_964243125.1 uncultured Lichenihabitans sp.
GCCGGTGCCGTGCGGCACGGCGGTGTGGAGGGTGAGCAGGACGCCCACCGGACGCGCGCCGGCTTCCAGCAGATAGCCGTAGCGCGGATAGGCGGCCGGCAGCGCGCGCGCGCCATGCCGCGCGAGCCCGCGCCGCCAGTAGGCCTCGGGCCGGTCGGGGAAGCCGCGCACCAGCAGGCCCACCACGGCGTCGAGGTCGTGGTCGGCGATGACGCGGCAGCGCACGGCCGTGCGCGGAGGCGAGCAATCAGCGGGCATGGACCTGCATACCCCGGAACCCGCCGGCCGTGGACTCGAAGCTCCGATCATCGTAACTGCGCGCACCGCGCCGGCCGGCGCCGCACCGGTTCAGGGCGGGATGAGGCTGCCGTCCCAGGCCAGGACGCGGCCCGTGTGTTCGGTCCGCAGCCCGTCGATGACGTCGAGCAGCCGGTTTGCCGACGCGGCGGGCGCGAACAGCCGGCCGGCCGCGACCCCGGCCTGGAACGGCCGGCTCAGCCCCGTGTCGACCGTGCCCGGGTGCAGGCCGACGCAGAGCGTGTCCGGGCTGCGGCGCGCCGTTTCAATCGCCAGGTTGCGCAGGATCATGTTGAGCGCGGCCTTGGAGGCCCGGTAAGCGTGCCAGCCGCCCAGGCCGTTGTCGCCGATGGAGCCGACCCGGGCCGACAGAGCCGCGAACACGGCCCGGCCCGCCTGATCCATGCGGGGAAGCATGTGCTTGGCCACCAGCGCGGGGCCGACCGCGTTGATGCGATAGCTTTCAAGCAGCGTCGCGGGGTCCAGCGCCCGGTAGGTCTTCTCGGGGCGAATGTGGTCGCCGTGCAGCAGGCCTGTCGCTACCACCACCAGGCGCAGGGGGCCGGCGACCTGTTCAGCCGCGGCCCGGATCGTGTCCTCGTCGCCGACGTCGATCCGTCCGCGCCGCAGCCGCCCCGCCCCGCTCCCGCGTTCCGTGATTCCGCGCGACAGCGCCCACACGGTATCGAACCCTGACCGCTCCAGCAGCGCCTCGACGAGCGCCGCCCCGATACCGCCCGAGGCTCCCACCACGGCGGCGCTGCCGCCGGGCCCGAAGCTTTGCAGCGTTCCCGTCACCAGCCCATGCTGCCCGGTCCGCCCTTGAACGGACCCCTGAGGTTGGGGGTGATCCAGCCACCGTAGAAGCCGCCGGGCTGCGGGGTGACGCGGTCGGGTCCGACGAAACACGCGTCCATGGGTCCGGCGTAGACGGCCAGATAGTCGCGGATGGCCTGGAAGGCCGGGGTCGGGTCAGGGTAGCTCCAGGCGGCCCGTTCCGCCGCCCTGGTGCCGACCCGGATGGTCCAGTACCGGGCCGCGCCCTTCCATTCGCACAGGCTGCCGCCGCCGGCCGGCTCGATCGTGCAGGCCGTGAAGGCCGCGCGCGGCAGGTAATAGACCGGCGGATGCGAGGTTTCGAGCACCCGGTACCCCGCCTTCGTCAAGGCGATGGTCACGCCCGCGAAAACGATCCGCAGGTCCTGCGGGACGGGCTGCAGCGCGGGTGGCCGCGGGTAGCGCCACACGTCCTCGGCCGGCTCGCTCGGCTCCGCATCATCCATGGTGTCGCGACCTGTTCCGACCACGCTCCGAGCCTAGCCGAGAACCATTGCCGTCCCGCCGCGGCGTTTCGTCCGGTTTCCCGCGCCCGACCCGCCGGGGGTCACGGAGATCAGGCCACCGTCGCTCGCGTCAGTAGCGGCGCATCAGGCTGATCAGCTTGCCCTGGATCTTCACGCGGTCGGGACCGAAGATCCGCGTTTCGTAGGACGGGTTCGCGGCCTCGAGCGCCACGGAAGCGCCGCGCTTGCGGAACCGCTTCAGGGTTGCCTCCTCGTCGTCGATCAGGGCCACGATGATGTCGCCCGTGTCGGCCGAGTCCTGCCGGCGGATGATCACCGTGTCCTGGTCCAGGATGCCGGCCTCGATCATCGAGTCGCCGCGCACTTCCAGGGCGAAATGGTCGCCCGCGGCCAACAGGTCGGGCGGCACCGTGATGGTCTGGCTGCGGGTCTGGATGGCCGAGATCGGCGTGCCGGCCGCGATGCGGCCCATCATGGGCACCGACACCAGTTCGGCATAGTCGGTGCCCGAACCGGGCGCCTTGGGCCGCAGCCGCCCCAGGTTGCCCTCGATCACGCTGGGCGAGAAGCGGGCCGCCTTGGGGGCCACGGCGTCCGGCAGGCGCAGGATCTCCAGGGCGCGGGCCCGGTTGGGCAGGCGGCGGATGAAGCCGCGCTCCTCCAGGGCCATGATGAGGCGGTGGATGCCGGACTTGGAGCGCAGGTCGAGCGCCTCCTTCATCTCGTCGAAGGACGGCGGAACGCCCTGCTCCTTCACGCGCTCATGGATGAAGCGCAGAAGCTCGCTCTGCTTGACTGTCAACATGGGTCACCTCGGATGCGGCCGATCCAACCAACGCCGACGCGGCCGCATCCGAAACTAAAACAAAAAGTGAACGCATGCACGATGTTCTTGCTGCGTTCAGCACTTATTCGCGTTTTTTCGGTCAACCCCGGCCAGATCGGGCCGGGCAACGGCGCGGCGAACCGTTCACCAGGGCTGCAGGCCGAGCAGCTTCTCGCCCAGGGGGGACAGCGCCGCCGCAGCGGCGTTGTGCTGTTCCCAGGCCCGCGGGTCGCCCGGAAAGGCGTCGCGGCGCGGGTGGTCGAGCTCCCGCCACAGTCGGATCCGCTCGGTCCGCTCCGCCTCGTTGTCCCGTTCGGCCGGGTGCATCGAAATATACTGCGCCATGCGGACCCGGTTGTCGGAATGGTTCGGCCGCACGCCGTGCGCCAGCAGCGAGTTGAAGATCATCAGATCGCCGGGATCCATGTCGATGTTGACCACCTCAAACCCCGTCACATCCGGGTGCATCGGGTCGCGGTCGGCGGCCTGGGTCGCGACCCATTCGTCGAAATGCTCGAACAGCCCCGGCACGCACTGGAAGCCGCCCACGTCGCCGTCCTGCTTCTGCAGGCTGAGCACGCCCTGCA
>CAXTEP010000146.1:0-7794 GCA_964243125.1 uncultured Lichenihabitans sp.
GCCTTCGCGGCCACGACCGGCGCGGCCCGCGCCGCCGACGCCAATACGGTCTACCTCGACACCAAGGACGGGCGGATCACGATCGAGCTGCGTCCCGACCTCGCGCCCCGGCACGTGGCCCAGATCAAGAAGCTCGTCGGGCAGCGTTTCTACGATGGCATCGTGTTCCATCGCGTGATCGACGGCTTCATGGCCCAGACCGGCGATCCGACCGGCACCGGCGCGGGCGGCTCCAAGCTGCCCGACCTCAAGGCGGAGTTCACGAGCGCGCCGTTCAAACGAGGCACGCTCGGCATGGCGCGGGCCTCCAGCCCCGACTCGGCCAACTCCCAATTCTTCATCTGCCTCGCCGATGCATCGTTCCTGAACAACCAGTACACGGTGTTCGGCGAGGTGACGGACGGCATGGCCGTGGTGGACAAGATCAAGAAGGGGTCGAGCGACGACAACGGCAAGGTCGACAGCCCCGACAAGATCGTCACCATGCGCTTGGCGTCGGACAGCAAGTAGGCGCGTGAGGGCCGCCGCGACCTGCGGTGCCGCGGTGCTGGCCCTGGCCGCCGCGGCCGTCCCGGCCCGCACGGGCGCGTTCGCGCAGGAATGGAACTGCCCCTACTGCGACGACGTCCCCTGGGGCTGGGACGACAACGAACTGCCGCCGGCCGACAATCCGCCGCTGCCGCAGGGGTTCGCCCTGACCGTGCCCATTCCGGTGCGCGGGCCCGCGGCCGCCACCCTCGACCGCTACGGCCAGGTGGGCGAGGCGCTCGGCCGCTGCTGGGACCCGGCCGCGGCCGTGGGCCCGCGCCGCTGGGGCGCCACGACCCTGCGGGTCAGCTTCAAGCGCGACGGTACCGTCAACGGCGTGCCGCGCGTCGTCTACATCGCGGACAGTGCCGATCCGGAGGCGCGGAGCGGGGTGCGGTCGTCGCTGCTCGCGGCCCTGGACCAATGCACGCCGCTGCACGTTTCACCCTCGCTCGGCCAGGCCATCGCGGGCCAGATCTTCGCCATCCGCTTCATCCAGCAAGGACAGCCATCATGAGTGACGGAAACACGCTGACGCTCGACACCACCAAGGGCGAGGTCGTCATCAAGCTCAGGCCCGATCTCGCGCCCAAGCACGTCGAGCGCATCAAGCAGCTCGCGAACGAGGGGTTCTACGACAACGTCGCGTTCCACCGCGTGATCGAGGGCTTCATGGCCCAGACCGGCTGCCCGCACGGCACCGGCACGGGCGGGTCGAGCCACCCCAACCTCCCGGCCGAGTTCAACAGCGAGCCGCACGTGCGCGGCACCTGCTCCATGGCCCGGGCCCAGAGCCCCAACTCCGCCAACTCCCAGTTCTTCATCTGCTTCGACAAGGCGAGCTTCCTGGACAAGCAGTACACCGTCTGGGGGGAGGTGACGGCCGGCATGGAGAACGTCGACGGCATCAAGCGCGGCGAGCCCGCCCGCGACCCCGACCGGATCAAGACCGCCCGCGTGAGCTGAAGCGGTCAGGGGCGAGCGCCGCACCCATGCGGGTCGATGCCTTCGATTTCGACCTGCCGGCCGGATCCATCGCGCTGCACCCGGCCGATCCCCGCGACGCCGCGCGCCTTCTCGTGGTGCGCCCCGGCGCGCCCCCCTTCGAGGACGCCCAGGTCGCGGCGCTACCGGACCTGCTGCGGCCCGGCGACGTCCTGGTGGTCAACGACACGCGGGTGATACCGGCGCGGCTGTCGGGCACGCGCGTGCGGGGCAATGTTGCGGCGCGCATCGAGGCCACGCTGCATAAGCGCGAGAGCGGCGACCTTTGGCGCGCTTTCGTCCGCCCCGCCAAGAAGCTCGAAGCGGGCGAAACCGTGCGGTTCGGCACGCTTGAAGCCGCCGTGGAAGGGAAGCGCGAGGGCGGCGAGGTGCTGCTCCGCTTCGACCGGTCCGGCCAAGAGCTCGACGAGGCCGTAGCGGCGGTCGGCACGATGCCGCTGCCGCCCTACATCGCGGCCAAACGGCCCGTCGAGGCCGGCGACGACGCGTCCTACCAGACCATGTTCGCCCGCGATCCCGGGGCCGTGGCGGCCCCCACGGCCGGCCTGCATTTCACCCCCGACCTGATCGCGGCCCTGGCGGAGCGGGGCGTCGCGGTGCAGCGGGTCACCCTCCACGTCGGGGCCGGCACCTTCCTGCCCGTCAAGGCCGCCGACACGGACGGTCATCGCATGCATGCCGAATGGGGCCGGGTCGACCCCGGCACGGCCGCGGCCTTGAACGAGGCACGTGCACGCGGCGGCCGGATCGTTGCGGTCGGCACGACCTCGTTACGCATCCTGGAAACCGCCGCGGACGAGGGCGGCACCGTGCGGGCCTTCGCGGGCGACACCGACATCTTCATCACGCCGGGCTATCGGTTCCGCGCCGTCGACGTGCTGATGACCAATTTCCACCTGCCCCGTTCCACTCTCGTCATGCTGGCGGCGGCCTTCGCGGGCCTGGATACTGTCCAGGCCGCCTACGCGCACGCGATTCGTGCCGGCTATCGCTTCTACTCCTACGGCGACGCCTGCCTGTTCTTTCGCGCCGGCGTGGCCGCGTGACCGGCTTCGCATTCAGCCTGCTCGGCACTGACGGCAGCGCCCGCACGGGCGAGATCGTCATGCCGCGCGGTATCGTCCGCACTCCCGCCTTCATGCCGGTCGGCACGGCCGGCACCGTCAAAGCCATGTACCCCGGTCAGGTGCGCGAGCTCGGGGCCGACATCGTGCTGGGCAACACCTACCACTTGATGCTGCGGCCCGGCGCCGAGCGGGTGGCGCGGCTCGGCGGCCTGCACGCGATGATGAACTGGCCGCACCCGATCCTGACCGACTCGGGCGGCTTCCAGGTCATGTCGCTCGCCAAGCTTCGGCGGCTGGACGAGACCGGCGTCACCTTCCAGTCCCACCTCGACGGCAGCCGCCACGTCCTGACGCCCGAGCGCTCGATGGAGATCCAGGGCCTGCTCGGCTCGGACATCCAGATGCAGCTCGACGAATGCGTCCGCCTGCCGGCCGGGCGCGACGACATCGAGCGCGCCATGCGCCTGTCGCTGCGCTGGGCCGAGCGGTCCCGCAAGGCTTTTGACGCGCGCGTCGGCCGCGCCGTGTTCGCCATCGTGCAGGGCGGCGACGCGGCCGACCTCCGGGCCGAAAGCGCGCGAGCCCTGGCCGGCATGGAGTTTTCGGGGTACGCAGTGGGCGGGTTGGCGGTGGGCGAGCCGCAGGCCACCATGCTTGCCATGATCGAGGCCGTGACGCCCCACCTGCCCGAGGCCAAGCCGCGCTACCTCATGGGGGTGGGGACCCCCGACGACCTGATCGAATCGGTGGCGCGCGGCATCGATATGTTCGATTGCGTGATGCCGACGCGGGCGGGCCGCCACGGCCTTGCCTACACGCGCTCCGGCAAGATCAACCTTCGCAACGCACGCCACGCCGAGGACGCCCGCCCCCTCGACCCCGCTTCAGCCTGCCCGGCCGCCCGCACCTATTCGCGCGCCTACCTGCACCACCTCGTCAAGTCCGGCGAGATCCTCGGCATGATGCTTCTGACCTGGAACAACCTGAGCTACTACCAGGAGCTGATGGCCGGTCTGCGCGAGGCGATCCGCACGCGGAGGCTCGCGTCCTTCGTGGAGGAAA
Source organism: uncultured Lichenihabitans sp. (assembly GCA_964243125.1). Lineage (GTDB taxonomy): Bacteria > Pseudomonadota > Alphaproteobacteria > Rhizobiales > Beijerinckiaceae > Lichenihabitans. The sequence goes on from CAXTEP010000146.1 coordinate 3,663, forward strand.
CCAAGGAGGGGTGGTTGCGGGGCGAGGAGGCCTGAGACCCGTGTGTTCGGCCCTCGTCCCGTGCAGGGCTGTGCCCTTTTCGCCCGCGGGGAGAAGGTCCGCGAAGCGAGGATGAGGGCCGGCAACATGAGCCCTCATCCGGCCTGTCGGCCACCTTCTCCGACCGCGCGGGAGAAGGGCAACGCACCGCGATCTTCGCCGGCGCTCCCTTGTGTTTTGGCCGCCGTTACGGTTGTTTGCGGGTCGCTTCCCCGCCCCGAGACCAGCGTGCGCGCCGGTTCACGAGAGTTCGCATGCGCCTGAGCCGCTATTTCCTGCCCCTGCTGCGCGAGAACCCCAAGGAGGCCGAGATCGTCTCGCACCGCCTCATGCTGCGGGCCGGGATGATCCGCCAGGAAGCGGCCGGGATCTACGCCTGGTTGCCGCTCGGGCTTCGCGTGCTCGCCAAGATCAACGCGGTCATCCGCGAAGAGCAGAACCGGGCCGGCGCCATCGAGCTCGTCATGCCCACCATCCAGTCGGCCGACCTGTGGCGGGAGTCGGGCCGCTACGACGACTACGGCAAGGAGATGCTGCGCATCAGCGACCGGCACGACCGGGCCATGCTGTTCGGGCCCACCAACGAGGAGATGATCACCGACATATTCCGGGCCTCGGTGCGCTCCTACAAGGACCTGCCGCTCAACCTCTACCACATTCAGTGGAAGTTCCGTGACGAGGTGCGGCCGCGCTTCGGGGTCATGCGGTCGCGCGAGTTCCTGATGAAGGACGCCTATTCGTTCGACCTCGACCAAGCGGGCGCACGGCACTCCTACAACAAGATGGTCACCGCCTACCTGCGGACCTTCGCGCGGCTGGGCGTGACCGCCATCCCCATGCTGGCCGACACCGGCCCGATCGGCGGCGACCTCAGCCACGAGTTCGTGATCCTGGCCTCGACGGGCGAGAGCGAGGTGTTCTGCCACCGCGACTACCTGGGCTTCGAACCGCCTCCCGGCGACGTCGATTTCGACGACAAGGCCGCCATGCAGGCCGTCGTGGACCGCTGGACCAGCCTCTACGCCGCGACGTCCGAGAAACACGACGAGGCGGCCTTTGCGGCCTTGCCCGACGAAGCTCGGGTGTCGGCACGGGGCATCGAGGTCGGCCACATCTTCTATTTCGGCACGAAATATTCCCTAGCCATGGGGGCCGTGGTGAGCGGCCCGGACGGGCGCGAGGTGCCGGTCCACATGGGCTCCTACGGCATCGGGCCATCGCGGCTCGTGGCCGCATTGATCGAGGCCGGCCACGACGACAATGGCATCGTCTGGCCCGACGCCGTGGCACCCTTCGACGTTGGGCTCGTCAATCTCAAGGTGGGCGATGCCGCGACCGATGCGGCTTGCGCGGCCCTGGAGCGGCAACTGGGCGCGCTCGGCCTCGACGTGCTTCACGACGACACGGACGAACGGCCCGGCGCCAAGTTCGCCGCCATGGACCTGATCGGCCTGCCGCACCAGATCATCGTCGGCCCGAAAGGACTGGCGGCCGGCACCGTCGAGCTCAAGAACCGGCGCACCGGCGCGCGTGTGGCCCTGGTGCCAGACGAGGCCGTGGCGCAGCTCAAGGCCGCCCGGGAGCAGGTGGCGCGATGACCGACATCGTGGCGGGCACGCTCCCGGCCGTGCGCGCCGCCGCGCCGGCGTCGCGGCCCTTCTCGGTCTTCGAGTGGACCGTGGCGCTGCGCTACCTGCGGGGGCGCCGGGCTCGCGCCTTCGTGTCGGAGATCGCAGGCTTCTCGTTCCTGGGGATCAGCGTCGGGGTCGCGACCCTGATCGTGGTGATGTCGGTCATGAACGGGTTCCGGCACGAACTGCTGGACAAGATCGTCGGCATCAACGGCCACGTGTTCCTGCAGGGCGTCGAGACCCCGCTGACCGACTACGACGCGGTCGATGGCCGGCTCGCGGTCGTGCCGGGCGTCAAGCTCGTGATCCCCATGATCGAGGGTGCCGCGGCGGTGTCGTCGCCCTACAACCAGGCCGGCGCGCTGGTGCGGGGCATCCGGGAAATCGACCTCAAGCGCCTGCCCGGCATCGAGGGCCACGTGACCCTCGGCACGCTGGACGGGTTCGACGCCGCGGGCGGGGTCGCGATCGGCCAGCGGCTGGCCGAGTCGCTGGCCCTCAGGGTCGGCGACACCATCTCGGTGCTGACCGCCAAGGGGCCGCAAACGCCGTTCGGGACGGCGCCGCGCATCAAGAGCTATCCGGTGGCGGCCGTGTTCCAGATCGGCATGTCGGAGTTCGACTCGAGCTTCGTCTACATGCCGCTGACCGAGGCTCAGTCCTTCTTCGGCAAGGACGGCGAGGCCACCGTGATCGAGGCCTTCGTCGACGATCCCGACCACATGGACGCGGTCCGGGCCAAGCTCGATGCCGTGGTGGGTCGCCCGATGATCATGACGGACTGGCGCCAGCGCAACAAGACGTTCTTCGACGCGCTGAACGTCGAGCGCAACGTCATGTTCCTGATCCTGGCCCTGATCGTGCTCGTGGCGGCGCTCAACATCATCTCCGGCCTGATCATGCTCGTGAAGGACAAGAGCCCCGACATCGCCATCCTGCGCACCATGGGGGCGACGCGCGGCGCGATCCTGCGCATCTTCCTCATCACGGGCACGACCATCGGGGTCGCGGGCACCTTCGCGGGCCTGCTGCTCGGCATCCTGGTGGCGCGCAACATCGAGCACATCCGCAACGGCCTGAACTGGCTGCTGAACACCGACCTGTTCCCGTCGGAGCTTTATTTCCTGTCGCACCTGCCCTCGCGGATCGAGCCCGGCGACGTAGCGGCGGTTGTGGGCATGACGATCCTCCTGTCGCTGCTCGCGACCCTCTATCCATCCTGGCGCGCCGCGACGCTCGATCCGGTCGAGGCGCTCCGGTACGAGTGATGGCCAATCCAGCCCTCGTGTTGTCCCAGGTGCACCGGCGCTACGTGCAGGGGCAGGCCACGCTCGACATCCTGCGCGGCGCCGACCTCGCGATCGCGCCGGGCCAGTCGGTCGCGCTCGTGGCGCCCTCGGGGGCCGGCAAGTCGACGCTGCTCCACGTCGCGGGCCTGCTCGAGAAGCCCGACGGCGGCGAGGTGTTCGTCCACGACGCGCCGACCGCCGCCATGGCGGAAGCGGGCCGCACCGCGATGCGGCGCATGGCGATCGGCTTCGTGTACCAGGCCCACCACCTGCTGGCCGAGTTCTCGGCGCTCGAGAACGTCATGCTGCCGCAGCTCATCGCCGGCCTGCCGCGTCCCAAGGCCGAGGCGCGCTCCCGCGAGTTGCTGGCCTACCTGGGCCTGGGCGGACGCCTCACACACAGGCCGGCCGAACTGTCGGGGGGCGAGCAGCAGCGGGTCGCCATCGCCCGGGCGGTCGCCAACGCGCCCGGCATCCTGCTGGCCGACGAGCCGACCGGCAACCTCGACCCGCGCACGGCCGAGCACGTCTTCACCACCCTGACCCACCTCGTGAAGGCCACGGGCCTCGCGGCCCTGATCGCCACCCACAACCTCGACCTCGCGGCCCGCATGGACCGGCGCGTCACCATCCAGGACGGGCTCGTCGTGGAAATGACCTGAACGGTCCCGATCATGGCACGATGATGCGGATCTTCCGTTTGAAACCGTCTGGGCCCTGAACCACGGCCGTGGGGCCGTCGCCCTGACGGAGCACCGGTCGGCCGGGCGCCGGGGCCGGCCCGATGTCGGCCGAGGCGCCCGAGGCCGTCGGAGCCTGGGCGGCCCGCGCACCGTCGAGCGCCATCACGGCGCCGGGGTCGACCGCCGCGGGCAGGGACGGCCGGGCCGCCTGCCGCTTGTCCCGCTTGCCCGCCTTGCCCTTCGACGGCGCGGCGGGCGCTGCCGCGGCGGGCTTGGCCATGTCGGCCGACATCTGCGCCGTCACGGTCACGTCTCCCCGACCGTCGTCGGGGGGTAGCAGCTTCTCGGCTCCCGCCAGAGCCTGCACCCAGCTCTGTCCCGGCGGCTTGCAGGTGCAGGAGGCCTCGAAGCTTTTCTGGAACTTGAAGGCCGTCGGCAGCGACGTGTAGGGCGTGCCGTCGACCGCGGTCGCGGTCGCGAGATCGTCGCG
>CAXTEP010000147.1:0-5674 GCA_964243125.1 uncultured Lichenihabitans sp.
CCCGTGACGCCCAGCAGCACTTGGTCGCGCTCGGAGCCCTGGACGCCCGCCACGAGCTCGCCGATCGCGGTGGGCTGGTCGCCCTTGGGCTCGTATTCGGACTGCAGGCGGAACGTGATGCCGCCCTCGCTCTTGTCGGGGCGCGGCGGCCGGTGCGGCACCCAGGCGCTCTGGCCCAGGCGCGGGTCGCCGGTTTCGAGCAATTGCTTCAGCACGTCGGCGGTGGCGGCCGAGCCGCTCGGGGCGCGCATGTCCGGGGCCGCAGGCCGCCGCTCGATCACCTGGACCGGCTCGCCCCCGTCGAACCCGGCCTGCGGAGCTTCGGCGAAGCCCGGGCCGCGCTTGTCGTTGAGCGCTGGGTTGAGCAGGGCCGCGAGATGCTCGTCGAGCGGCGCCACGTCGGGACGCGAGGCTTTCGCGCGGGTGGAGCGCGGGCGAAGGGGCTTGGGCATGGGCCCAATATGGAACGGTTTGGCCGCCTCGCAAAGGCCGGCGTCCGGCAAGCCCGCAGACACCGCCGCCAGGGTGGTCCTAGCGGCGCGAGGCGTCGTTCACGCGCCCGGAACCAGCACGCCGATTGCCAGAACCGCGTAGCCCGCCACCGCCAGCGCGAACCGATGGGCCGCCACGAAGGCGAGCGCGTGCGGGTAATGGGTCAGCAGGGAGCCGACCGGCAGCAGGATCAGGACCAGCGACAGCGCGAAGGTCACGAGGCGCGGTGCGCTCAAGGCCGCACCTCGGCGGCCGCGTGGGAACGCCATGCCGGCGCCTCGCGGCCCGCAGCCGGCCGATCAAACGCCCCTGTGCTGGCCGGCGGCGGCGACCGCCGCGTCGATGACCTGGGCGGGCCGGTCGTGCTGCCCGAAGGTGGACGCCGGCCGCAGCGCCGCCGCCGCCGAGCCGACAATCGCCATCGCGAGCGCCAGGACGACTCCGAGCGACACGCGCAACTGGCGGCGGGCCAGGGATGGATCGAGGCCGGAGCCGAAACCGGAGCTGTATTGGGCGGAACGCTGCAGCGACATGAAACGGACCGGCGTTGAGAAGGCCCGCACCCTGGCGCGCCCCTGGACCATGCACTCACTGCCGTCAACCGCGCCGGAGTCGCAGGGTTCCCAACGTTTCATTAATCACGATCAAAAATCACAGGCGCGGTCATGCCGGGGCGCTTGCGGGGCCGGTCGGGTTGCGACCCGGCACCGCACGTCCTATGCTATCGGTCCAACCGGCAGGACCAGACCCTCGACATCCGATGCAGAGCACGAACCGCACCCTCATCGACAAGGTCGGCCCGACCGGCGCCGCCGCGACCTTGCACGGGCTGCAGGGCTGCCCGGTCCACGACCTGCGCGGCAAGCTGCGCGAAGCGGGCCTGCGGCCCACCCGGCAGCGCGTCGCCCTGGGCTGGTTGCTGTTTGCCAAGGGTGACCGCCACGTCACGGCCGAGAAGCTCTACGAGGAGGCGACGGGCGCGCGCGTGCCGATCTCGCTCGCCACCGTCTACAACACGCTGCACCAGTTCACCGAAGCCGGCCTGCTGCGCGAGATCGCGGTCGACGGATCGAAGATCTACTTCGACACCAACGTGTCCAATCATTATCATTTCCTGATCGAGGACAGCAACGTCCTGGTCGACATCCCGGACTCGCACATCGTCGTGGGCGCCCTGCCCGAAGCCCCGGCCGGGATGGAGATCGAGCGCGTGGACGTGATCATCCGCGTGAAGCGCAAGGGCGGCGCTCCGGCGGCCTGACGGACCGGACGCGGCCCGTCAGTCGACGTGCTCGTCCGGGTAAACGCCCCACAGGTTGACCTGCTCCATGTAGCCGTCGAAGCCGTCGCCGCTGATGCGGCACCACGTGCCGTCGCAGCGCTTCACGCCGCCGATCACCCCGGGCTGCAGGTTGGCGGTCACGGGAGCGGCGGCGGTCGCGCTCGCGCGGAGCGGCAGGCTCGCGTCCTTGCGCCAGGGTGCCACCACGGCGGTGCGCCGGCCCGACAGGAGCGAATGCAGCACCCAGCCTTCCGCGCCCTCGGCGTCGCGGATCTTGCGCCAGGTGTCGAACTCGGCCGTGATCTCGACCGGCAGCCCGGCCCGCTGATACACCCAGGTGGTCCTGTGATCCTTGGAAGGTCCCTCGCGCAGGTTGACCCGATCCGACTTGAGGCTGACGTAGCGGGGCAGCGGCAGTCCCGTCGACACCCCGGCCTGCTGGGCCCAGCCCGGCCCCGCCAGAACCGCGATGGCCGCGAACGCGACCGCCACCCCGATGCGCGCGCGGCGCCCGATCGGCCACGCCGGGCCGCCGCGCCGAGCCTCGGAGGCACGCGTGTTCATCGGTCGTTCCTTCATGTCTGGCCCGCCACGGCGCCCACGGTGGCGGGTCATGCTTAACACGATCTAAAGACCGGTCCGCGCAATCGACCGGTCGTCGGTCGCGAGGGTCAACCTCGATGTCACAGACGTGCGGTCTTGACGAATTCCGAAGCCAAAACCAGATGATACTCAAGCGTTCGGCAAGCTTCGCGAGGGCCAATGGGCATCGCGGCGTCGACGCGCAACCCGCGGCCGCGACGCTGGTGCGGCCGCCCCTGGCGAGTTCGCCTGAATCGCCGGAAGGAGTGATCATGAACGAGGTGAAATTCGGCGCTCCCTTGACGCCCGACGAGTTCGCCCACCTGGGCCAGGGCCTGCTGGCCTACGTGAAGCCGATCAAGTCCGACGAGGTGCCCCGCCTGTTCCCGCAGGCGCCCAGCATCCAGCCCGGCCTCGATCTCTTCATGCTGCTCGGCGCCGATGGCCTGCCCATGATGCTGACCGACTCCAAGGACGCGGCCGTGGCCAACGCGTGGGAGAACAAGCTCGAAACCGTCAGCCTGCACTGAGCCTGGGCGCTTTTCGAGGTCGGCCCATGCGGCCGGGAAGATCGAACCATGATGCGGCGGGCCCGACCGGGTCCGCCGAAGCTTTTTCGGAAGCCGCGCCCGGACACGCGGCCACAGGTTTTCATCGCTTCGTCGTCGGTGCCGACGAGGCTGGGGCGCGGCTCGACCGAGTCCTGTCCGAGCGTTTGGCGGCCCGGCCCGGCCTGTCCCGGACGCGGCTGCAGGCCTTGATCCTGGCGGGCGCTGTCCGGCTCGACGGCCGGCCGGCCCTGGTCGCCAACGCCCGACTCGCGCCCGGCACGCTCGTGTCCGTGGACGTGCCGCCGCCCGTCGCGGCCGACCCGAAGCCGCAGGCGTTGCCGCTCGCGATCGTGTTCGAGGACGAGCATCTTCTCGTGCTCGACAAGCCGGCCAGGCTCGTGGTCCATCCGGCGCCCGGCCACGACGACGGCACGCTGGTCAACGCGCTGCTGGCCCATTGCGGCGATGGCCTGTCCGGCATCGGCGGAGTGCGGCGGCCCGGCATCGTGCACCGGCTCGACAAGGACACCACGGGCCTCATGGCCGTGGCCAAGACCGACACGGCCCACCGGGGCCTCACGGCCCTGTTCGCGGACCATGGCCGGTCGGGCTCGCTGGAACGCCTGTACCGGGCCTTCGTCTGGGGCGCGCCCGCGACGCCGCGCGGCACCGTCGACCTGCGGCTCGGGCGCCATCCGCGCAGCCGCGACAGGATGGCGGTCGTGTCCGACCGGCACGGCCGGCACGCCGTCACGCATTGGCGCGTGGCGGCCCGGTTCGGCGGCGACGCGTGCAGCCTCGTGGAATGCCGCCTTGAAACCGGCCGCACCCACCAGATCCGCGTCCACATGGCCGCGATCGGCCATCCCGTGGTCGGCGACCCCGTCTATGGAACCGGATTCAGAACCCGGGCGTCGCGCCTGCCCGAGGCGCCCCGGGCCCTGGTGGCTGCGCTGGGGCGGCAGGCCCTGCACGCCGCGGTGCTGGGCTTCGACCATCCGGTGACCGGAGCGACCCTGCGGTTCGAGGCGCCGCTGCCGCCCGACCTCGCCGGCCTGGAAGCCGCCCTGACGGCCGAGGACGCCTTCGCCTCAGCCTGAGCCTGTCGGGAAAGGTCTTGGGAGCGCCAGCGCCGGTCGACCCGTGATCGGGTCACTCCTCCTCGTCGGCCTCGGCGTGGTGTGCGCCGCGGCCCGAGAACACGGCGTCGAGGTCGACCGTTTCTTCCTCCTCGTCGCGGTGGGCCGCGCCGGTCCGCGACCCGAACACGTCGGCTTCGGTGGCGTAGTCGGCGGACGAGCGGTCCGTCGTGACGTCGGCGGGCACCAGGGTCTGGCCGCGGTCGGGCTCGGTGGCCGGGCGATCCTTGGCGGCGCGGTTCACCTCGAAGTCGAGGTCGATCTGCGAGCACAGGCCGAGCGTGACGGGATCCAGGGGCGACAGACCGGACGAGTTCCAGTGCGTGCGGTCCCGAATGGCCTGCAGGGTGGTCTTAGTGGTGCCCACGAGCCGCATGATCTGCGCGTCCTTGAGCTCGGAATGGTTGCGCACCAGCCACAGGATGGCGTTGGGCCGGTCCTGGCGGCGCGACAGAGGCGTGTAGCGCGGGCCCCGGGTCTTCTTGACCGGGGGCAGCCGGACCTTCGACACGGCCAGCTTGAGCTGGTGGGCCTTGTTGCCTTCGCCCGCCGCGATCTCCTCGCGCGCCAGCTGCCCCGAACTGATCGGGTCGTGGCCCTTGATGCCGGCCGCGACTTCGCCGTCCGCGATGCCCTTCACCTCGAGAGGGTGCAGCTTGCAGAAGTCCGCGATCTGCTCGAACGTCAGGGACGTGTTCTCGACCAGCCAGACGGCGGTGGCCTTGGGCATCAGGGGTGCGGTGTTCATGGTCTGGGGTCCTGGTCGATCGTGAAGCGCATGCCCCGCCTTGGCCGCAAGTGGAAAAGAGCTCCCGGCCCAAGCCGAGGCCCGGCCTCGAACGTTGATTTGAAATGGGGAATAACGCCCATATAGGCGCGCCGGCCACGGAACGCAAACCACTTGTCAAGGCTTCGGTTGGAGCCCCGGAAGCGGCCCGGCGCCTTGGTTGACTTCGCCCGGCAAGGCTCATAGGCCTTGAATCGGACGGGAGATCGGGTCCCAGGGCGGCGAGGCAAACGGATGTCTTTGCGTGTCTCAGGCAAGAACCTCCAGATCGGCGAGGCGCTCCAGGACCATGCCCGGTCGCGTACCTCGGCCGCGGTGGGCCGGTACTACGACGGGGCCATCAACGGCCACGTGACCATCGAGCCGGACGGCTCCGCCTACCATTGCGACATGACGCTCCACCTGGATTCCGGCCTCACCCTGCATGCCGAGGGCCGGGCCCACGACCCTTACGCGAGCTTCGACCAGGCCAACCACCGCGTCGAAACGCGGCTCCGCCGTCACAAGAAGCGCTTGAAGACCCGTCACCCGGCCCCGCCGGACGCGGGCGACGCGACCATCTCGACCTACACGATCGAGGCGCCCGAGGAGGACCACGCCGAGGCCGAGGCGCACCCGCTCGTGGTGGCCGAAACCAAGGCGCCGTTCCGCACCCTGACGGTGGCGGCCGCGGTGGCGGAACTCGACCTGTCGGGCGTTCCGGTCCTGGTGTTCCGGCACGCCGTCAACGCGCAGGTCAACTTCGTCTACAGGCGGTCCGACGGGCACGTGGGCTGGATCGATTCGTCCACCATCTCCGGTGCATGATCGGGGATCAGGAGCGGGCCGCCGCGCATTCTCC
>CAXTEP010000147.1:5774-7707 GCA_964243125.1 uncultured Lichenihabitans sp.
GGCTCGCGTCCGGCCGCAGGCATCGTCCTTGCTAGGCCGGCCGCATGGAACAGGACTGGAATGATCTCGACCATGTCGCTGAATGACATCATATCCGCCGACGCGATCATTCCGGCGCTGCGGGCCAACACCAAGAAGGCGGTCCTGCAGGAAATGTGCGACCGGGCCGGAACGGTGTCGGGGCTGCAGGCGCGCAGCATCTTCGACGCCGTCCTGCAACGCGAGCGGCTGGGCTCGACCGGGGTCGGCAAGGGGATCGCGATCCCGCACGGCAAGCTCCTGGGGTGCCGCAAGATCCTGGGCGTCTTCGCCCGGCTGGAACGGCCGATCGACTTCGACGCGCTCGACGGCGAGCCGGTCGACCTTGCCTTCCTGCTCGTCGCCCCCGAGGGCGCCGGCGCCGATCATCTCAAGGCGCTCGCCCGCATCGCCCGCCTGCTGCGGGAAGCCTCCGTGACGGCGCGGCTGCGCACCGTCCGCGACCCCTACAGCCTGTTCTCCATCATGGTCGAGAACCCGACCTGCCACGCCGCCTGACCTCGGCCGCCTCGGCTCAGCACCAGGCGAGGCGGTCGTAGTCTAGCGCGTAGCGGTCGGGCGCGGTCGCCACGGCCGCCATGCCTTCCAGCACCGAATCGTCGTGGGTGATGAGCTCGGTGGGGATGCGGGCCGCCAGGGCCGCCAGGGGCGCCTTGCTTTCGAAGGCGTCCCGGAACCCGTCATGGTCGACCAGCGCCGTGATGCGCGGCAGGATGCCGCCCGACAGCGTCACGCCGCCCGTGGCCTTGAACGTGAGCGCCATGTCGCCCGCGAAACGGCCGACCAGCCGCCAGTAGGCCGCGACCGTGGCGGCCTCGGCCGAGCCAGGGTCGACCAGGGCCTGGGCCGTGACGGCGGCCGGGCTGCCGGGCGGGACGGGTTGCCCGGCAGCCGCCATACGGGCCCGGTGCAGCCGTTCGATGCCGACCCCCGCCAGCACGCTCTCGCTCGTGATGCGCCCGTGCGCCCGCTCGAGATGCGGCCAGAACTCTTCTTCCTCGGCGGTGCCGGGCCCGAACCCGATGTGGCAGGCCTCGCTGGCGAGCGCCACGTAGCGGCCACCGACCTGCGCCAGGGCCCCAACGCCGAGCCCGGTCCCCGGCCCCAGGATCACGCGCGCGCCCGTGTCGGTCGCGAGATCGGGCCCGATCCGCAGCACCCACGAGGGCCGCAGGGCCGGCAGCGACAGCGCCTGGGCCTCGAAGTCGTTGAGCAGCAGCCCCTGGGCGAGGCCCAGCCGCGCCGCGACGGCCGGGCCGTCGATCACCCAGGGCGCGTTGGTGAGCTTGAGGTGGCGTCCCTCGACGGGTCCCGCCCCGCAGGCCACCACCGACCGCGGGACCACCCCGGCTCCCACGGCCGCAAACGCGACCGCTTCGCCCAGGCCCTCGAAATCCGCGGTCCTGAGCCGGGCCAGCAGCTGGACGGGAGCTTCGGGACCGGCCTTCAGGGCGACCCGGCAATTGGTGCCGCCGACATCGCAAACCACGAGAGGAAACGGGAAATCCACGGACACCTCGCTGCATCCCGGCCCCGCCGCGGACCGGTCCACCCCGCCCCGGTGTATCGCGGCGCCCCGGCGTGTCAACGCGCCCCGGCCATGATCTCGCCACCGACGCCCCGCATGAGGCGGCCGCACCTGTCACGGAGGAGAAGGTCGGGATGCTGCTTCGGAATACCGCGCTCGGCGGACGATCGTTCACGCGAACCGGCGTGATCGCCGCGGCCGGCGTGGTTCTGGCCTGGGGGCCGGCATCCGGCATGGACCGGCGGGGCGGGGTCCACGACAGGGCCCCGGTTGCCGCGACCCGCGAGGCCGCGGCCGACCGCGACGGCGCGCCCGATGTGGTCCGCGTGTCGCTGCACGACCGGGTCGTCTCGGTTCCCACGCCGC
>CAXTEP010000148.1:0-5384 GCA_964243125.1 uncultured Lichenihabitans sp.
GCGGATGGACAGCCGGGACCCGCTCGCCTATCAGGGCGCATGTTCAAGAGCCTGTATCAATGGGTGCTGGCCCTGGCGGACAGCCCCCGCGCGCCCCTGGCGCTCGGCCTCGTGGCGTTCGCGGAAAGCTCGTTCTTCCCTGTCCCGCCCGACATCCTGCTGGTGCCGATGGTGCTGGCCCGGCCCGCGGCCGCTTGGCGCTACGCCACCCTGGCGACCCTGGCGTCGGTGGCGGGCGGGGTGCTGGGCTACGCCATCGGGGCGCTCCTTTACGACACGGTCGGGCACTGGCTGATCGCGGTCTACGGCTACGGCGACCGTCTGGACGGCCTGCGCGAGTTCTACGCCCGCTGGGGCGCGCTGTTCATCCTGGTCAAGGGGCTGACCCCGATCCCGTTCAAGCTGGTCACCATCGTGAGCGGCCTGCTGGGCTACAGCTTTCCCCTGTTCGTGCTGCTGTCCATCATCACGCGAGGCGCGCGATTCTTCGCGGCCGCGGCGCTGGTGGGGCGGTTCGGCGAGCCCATCAAGGCCGCCCTCGACCGGCATTTCGCGGCCATCCTGGCGAGCTTCTTGGTGCTGGTCGGGGTCGGCTTCTGGCTCGCGGTGAAGTGGCTCTGACGAGACCCGGGCGGGCAGCGGGCGGCGCGGCCGCCCTGGCCCTGGTGGTGGCGTTCGTGGCGGCCCTGACGATCGCGACGGTCTGGGGTTTCCAGCGGGCCGGCTACACGCCCTGCGAACTGTGCCTGCTCGAACGCAACCCGTTCTACGCCGCCGTGCCGCTCGCCCTGGCCGTGGCCCTGGCGGCGCGGACCGGGCACGGCCGCCTGGCCACGGCGGGCTTCGTGGCCTTAGCCTGCCTGTTCCTGGCCAGCGCCGGCCTCGCGGGGTTCCACGCGGGCGTCGAATGGAAGGTGTGGGCGGGCCCGACCGGATGCAGCGGCGCGGTCCAGACCGTGCCCGACGTGGCCTCGTTCATGAAGCAGCTCGGCACCGTCAAGGTCGTGCGCTGCGACGAGCCGGGGCTGCGGGTGCTGGGGCTGTCGCTGGCGGGGTGGAACGTGTTCGTGTCGCTGCTCCTGCTGGCGGTCGCGGGGTTCGGCACCCGGGCGGCCGCGCGGGCCTGACGCGGCGTCGCCCCAGGACCGCTCAGACCGTTTCTTCCGGGGCCAGGCGGCACGGCGTCGCCGGGTCGGTCTCGATCTGCAGGGTGGCGTGGCCGATGCCGAAGCGGTCGTGCAGGAGATCGGCGGCTTCCGTCAGGAATCCGTCACCCGGGCGGCCGTCCGGCATGAGCAGGTGCACGGTCAGGGCCGATTCGGTGGTGCTCATCGGCCAGATGTGAAGGTCGTGCAGGGCCGCGACGCCGGGGCGGTCGAGCAGCATGCGCCGCACCGCGGCGGCGTCGATCCCGGGCGGGACCGCCTGCAGCGACAGGGTGACGCCCTCGCGCAGCAGGCCCCAGGTGCCGGCCACGATGGCGAGGTTGACCGCGAGGCTCACGGCGGGGTCGATCCAGAGCCAGCCGGTGAGGAGGATGAGGCCGCCCGCCGCGATCACCCCCGCCGACACGAGGGCGTCGGCCAGCATGTGCAGGTAGGCGCCCCTGAGGTTCAGATCGCCGCCGCGGCCCGAAGCGAACAGCCAGGCCGTGACGCCGTTGACCGCCACCGCGCCGGCCGCCACCGCCATCACGGTGCCGCCCGCCACCGGGCCGGGGTCGAACAAGCGCTGCACGGCTTCCAGCGTCAGCGCGCCCACCACCAAGAGCAGCGTCACGGCGTTGAACAGCGCCGCCAGGATCGACGACCCGCCGAGCCCGTAGGTGAAGCGGCGCGACGGGGCGCGCCGGGCGAGCGCGTGGGCCACCCAGGCCACCGCGAGGCCGAGTACGTCGCTGAGGTTGTGGCCCGCGTCGGCCAGCAGCGCCACCGAATGACCGTAAACGCCGGCTCCCGCTTCCGCGATCACGAAGGCCGCGTTCAAGCCGATCCCGAGCGCGAAGGCCCGGCCGAAGGAGGCGGGCGCGTGCGCGTGGCCCGGCCCGTGGGCGTGATGGGCCGCATGCGCGTGATCATGGTGGTGGTCGGTCAAGATCCGCGGTCCCTTGCACTCGTCGCGGCTCGGGCGATCGGTGATGGCCCGACGACATCCCGCCGCTGGCCGATCGTACCACGCTCCGCCCTCGCGGGCTCGGTTTCCGCGCGGTCGTCGCCGGACCGCGCGCCCGTCACGGTGCTACGCGGCGTCGGCGGTGCCGGGCACGAAAGCGTCGAAGGCGGCCCAGAACTGGGCGCGGAGCACGTCCCGCTCCATCAGGATCTCGTGCCGGGCATGGGGCACGACCACGAGGTGTCCCACCTTGAGCCGGGTGGCGAAACGCTCGACCGCCCGCATGTCCACCACGCGGTCGTCGCCGCACCCGACGGTCAGGATCGGCGTCGCGATGGTCCGCGCGTAGGCGAGGTCGGCCAGGGGCGCCATGGCCCGGAACGCGGCCCACAGCCAGCCCCAGGTCGGGGAGCCGACCGTGAGGCTCGGGGCGGCCTCGGCCAGGCTTCGCAGGATCGCGAAACGGTGCGGGTCGGAGGTGAGGACGTTGCCCGCGAAGGGCCGGGTCATGGCCGACCGCCGCGACCCGCCCGGCAGAAACGCGCGACCCGCGCCGCACGTCGCCGCGAGCGCCGCGAGCGCCCGCACGGTTCGCGGCAGCCCGAGCCCGCGCAGGTCCACCATGGGGGCCGACAGGACGATGCGCTCGAACGCACTGCCGTGGCGCGCGTGGTGGATCAGCACCGCGCCCCCCATCGAATGACCGAGCGCGAACCAGGGTTTTGGGCAGAAGGGTTGGAGCAGGGCGGCCCGCACCGCGGCGAGGTCGCGTTCGTAGTCGTCGAAGCGTGCCACGTGCCCCTTGCGGGGGTTGGCGAGCAGGCGCGACGATCCCCCCTGTCCGCGCCAGTCGAAGGCCGCCACCGCGAAGCCCCGCTCCAGCAACTCGCCCACGACCTCGGCGTATTTCTCGATGAACTCGCCGCGTCCGGTGCAGATCAGGACGGTCCCGGTCCGGCCCGGGGCGGGGCGGGCCGGCCAGTGGGCGGTCCGGATCGTCACCGCGCCGGTGCGGATCATGCGTACCGTCGCGCCGGGCGGCACCCGGTTCTGCGGGATGTCGACGAGCGTCACGGGCCCGGTCCGGAACCGAACCGCACCCTTTGACGTCCGCCGTGCTTTGGGCCGAAATGGCGGGGGCCGCGGGACGGGGACGCACGATGGAGCGCTGGAAGCACGACGGGGTCCGGGTCGTCCCGGGCGACAGGCTCGATCCGAACGTACCGCAGACGGCCGGCATGGACCGGCGCGGCGCGATCGATTTCGCCCGCGCCGGGGCCCGCAAGCTCTGGGCCGGCACGGTCACGATCCATCCCGACGCCCGGACGGGCGCGCACCACCACGGCGCGCTCGAAAGCGTCATCTTCGTGCTGCGCGGGCGGGCCCGCATGCGGTGGGGCGAACGGCTCGAGTTCTGCGCCGAGGCGGGGCCCGGCGACTTCATCTTTGTGCCGCCCTACGTGCCCCATCAGGAAATCAACGCGAGCCCCGACCAGGTGCTCGAATGCGTGCTGGTGCGCAGCGATGGCGAGGCCACGGTGGTGAACCTCGACATTGCGGGAGCCGAGACCCCCGAAACCGTCGCCTGGGTCGATCCCGTTCACCGGGGGTGACACAGGCCCTCGCTGGTCACGGGGACGCATCCCCGGTCCGCAGCGGCTTCAGCCCGCGTTCGATGGCATCCCGCCGGCCCTCCAGGAAGGGCGGCAGCGCCAGCGTCTCGCCCAGGGATTCCATCGGCTCGTCGGTCGCGAAGCCCGGCCCGTCCGTGGCGATCTCGATCAGGATGCCGCCGGGCTCGCGGAAGTAGAGGCTGCGGAAATAATAGCGGTCCACCGGCCCGCTCGACGGCATGCGCCGCGCCCGCAACCGCTCGGCCCAGCCGTTGTAGGTTTCGACGTCGGGGGTGCGGAACGCGACGTGATGGACCGCGCCCGCGCCCTGCTGGCCCCGGTTGAGATGCGGCTCCTCGATCACGTGGACCTCGTGGTCCGGCCCGCCGCCCTCGCCCATCGCGTAGACCTGCACGTCGCGGCCGGTCGCCGGGTCCGCGTAGGGAGTGGCGGCCCGCATCTCCAGCACGGACCGCAGCACCTCGTCGGTGGGACCGAGGTCGGCGACGCTGAGCGTCACGTGACCCAGGCCGCGGATCTGGTGCTCGCCCGGCACGGGGCTGCGCTCCCAGGGGTGGCTGTCGCCCGCGCCACCGTCGTCGACCAGGGTCAGCCGCTGCCCTTCCGGGTCCTCGAAGTCGAGCACGGCTCTGCCGGCGCGGCGCGTCACCGTGTCGTGCACGACCCCGCGCGACCGCAGCCGTTCCGCCCACCAGTCCAGGCTCGCCTCGCCCGCGACCCGCAGCCCCGTTCGGACCACCGCGTTGGTGCCGCGCCGCTCACGCCCCACCGGCCAGTCGAAGAAGGTGAGGTCCGTGCCCGGGCTCGCCAGCTTGTCGGCGTAGAACAGGTGGTAGGCCGAGGTGTCGTCCTGGTTGACGGTCTTCTTGACGAGCCGCAGGCCGAGCACGCCCGTGTAGAAGGCGTGGTTGCCGGGCGCGTCCGCCGTGACGGCCGTGACGTGGTGGAGGCCGGTCAGCTGCATGGCTTAACCTCGATCACGCGGGACGGCGCCGTCCCGCCGACGTGCTACGCTCGCCTGACCAGCTTGACGATCAGCAGCAGGATGATGGCGCCGATCGCGGCGTCGATGATGGCCGCCACGATGCCGACACCCAGGTGCACCCCGATGGCAGGGAACAGGTAGCCGGCCACGAACGCGCCCACGATGCCGATCACGATGTCGCCGAGCAGGCCGAACCCGCCGCCCTGGACCACGAGCCCGGCCAGCCAGCCCGCGACCGCGCCCACGACGAGCCAGGTGAGAATTGATGTACCATCCATGGGTTCGGCTCCCGCTCCGCCATCCGCCTGTAAACAAAGGCTCGGCAGCGGAATGAACGGCAAACAGCAAAGGTTCCGCCCGGGGGCCGGGCTTCAGGCGATGATGTCGGGCGTGACCTGATCCTCCAGGAAGCCGATGCGGTCGCGCAGGGCCAGCTTGCGCTTCTTCAGGCGCTGCATCTGGATCTGGTCGCGCGACCCCACCGCCTGCAGGGCCAGGATGGCGGCATCGAGGTCGCGGTGCTCCTCGCGGAGCCGCTCCATCTCGATCACGGCGGCCTGCCGCTCCTCCGGGCTCAACTCGTTCACAGGCCTGGGCGCTCCGTTTCGCGGCAGGATTATGGCGGGCCACCGGGCCGCCCGCAAGCGCGGACC
>CAXTEP010000148.1:5484-7675 GCA_964243125.1 uncultured Lichenihabitans sp.
ATGCGTACCGCGTTCGGCCCTCTCCCGTTGCAGGAGTTCAGGATGTCGTTGCAGACCCACATCGAGGAATTGTCCCGCCGCCATCGCGCCATCGACAAGGAGATCGAAGCCATGCGCTCCGCGCCCGGCACCGAGGCGATCCGGCTCACCGAGCTCAAGCGCCGCAAGCTCCTCATCAAAGACGAGATCACCAAGCTTCGCCACTGAACCCCGGGGACGGTCCGGCCGTCACCCCGACGGCCGGCCCCGTCGCCCGCGACCCCGGCGGTTGTCGTCGGGTCACGGCGCACCCATTTGCGATGGGCATCGCGTCGCTCGACACGCCCGTTGACCCTTGATCCGGCATCGCCGCCTCATCAATGCCGGACCTGTTCGTCGCGGCAAGAGCGTCGGCATGGCGCACCCGTGTCGCGTCAACGCGCGGAACCAGGCCGCGCGCCGGGCGATTTTGACCTCATCGAGCAGGCCACGCCGCCGGCGTGAGCCGGCCTTCAATTGGCCACCACCGTCCACTCCACTTCAGCCGACATCGAGGATACGCGATGCCGACGGGCCCGATCGCGGGCCGTTAAAGGACCGACTCATGGCGCATGCCCTCCCGATGATCTCCAGCGAAAGCGGGCTGTCCCGCTACCTGAACGAGATCCGTCGCTTTCCCATGCTGGAGCCGCAGCAGGAGTTCATGCTGGCTAAAAGCTGGCGCGAGCACGGCGACCGCGACGCCGCCCACGAGCTCGTGACCTCCCACCTTCGCCTCGTGGCCAAGATCGCCATGGGCTATCGCGGCTACGGGCTGCCGATCGGCGAGGTGATCTCGGAAGGCAACGTCGGCCTCATGCAGGCCGTCAAGCGGTTCGAGCCCGACAAGGGCTTCCGCCTCGCCACCTACGCGATCTGGTGGATCCGGGCCTCGATCCAGGAATACATCCTGCGCTCGTGGTCGCTCGTGAAGATGGGCACCACCGCCAACCAGAAGAAGCTCTTCTTCAACCTGCGCAAGGCCAAGAGCCAGATTTCCGCGCTGGAAGAGGGCGACCTGCGGCCCGAGCACGTGGCCACGATCGCGACCAAGCTCGGCGTGACCGAGCAGGACGTGATCGACATGAACCGCCGGCTCGGCGGCGACTCGTCGCTGAACTCGCCCATGCGGGAGGACGGCGAGGGCGAGTGGCAGGACTGGCTGGTCGACGACTCGACGAGCCAGGAAGCGCAGCTCGCCGACGTGGAGGAGAGTGCCAACCGGCATGATGCGCTCACGGGCGCGCTGGCCATCCTCAACCCGCGCGAACGGCGCATCTTCGAGGCGCGGCGGCTCGTCGACGATCCGATCACCCTGGAGCAGCTCTCGGAGGAGTTCGGCATCTCGCGCGAGCGCGTCCGGCAGATCGAGGTGCGCGCCTTCGAGAAGGTGCAGGCCGCGGTCCGCTCGGGCATCGCGCGGATCGAGGCCAGCCGGCCGCTGCTGGAAACGGGTTCGGCGGCCCGCTAGGGCGCCGTCGCGGCCGGGTCCGCGCTCGGGGCGCGCGGGTCTTCAGGGTTGCCAGGACTGGATGGCGTCGTTGATCAGCCGCTCGCCCGCGGTTCCCTTCTCGAACGTCACCTTGGCCAGCTTGCCCGACGTGAACAGGAAGGTGATGTCGAACCAGTTGCGGTCCTTCATGAGTTGCAGGTTGCGCTGCATGGCGTCGCCTCGCGACAGGCCGACCAGGAAGTAGTTGTCCGTGATGGTGACGGGCAGGCCCGCGAAGCTGTCGCCCGTGGCGGCGTCGTCCTTGCGCATCAGCGGCACGTTGATCTGCTTGACGTTGCCCAGGCCGGGATTGCCGCCCGGCATGAAGCGGACCTCGATCGTGTGGCTGGCCGGGAACTGGGCTTCGAGATTCTTCTGCAGCAGCATGCTGACCCGCATGTTGGCGTCCGGAACGTCGATCTCGGCCCGCACCGCGGTGGCGAGCGGCTGACCCTGGCCGGGACTGACGCTTTCCGACGTCCAGACCACCGAGCCGATGTAGGTCTTCACCTTCTGCGGGTCGTCGGGCGCGTCCACCAGGAGGGCGGCCCGCTGCGACACCGGCAGGGCGGCCGGCTCGGCTGCCGCCGCGTCGGGAACCGCCGCCGGCGCGGCTGGCGCGGCCTGCGCCGCCACTCCGCCCTCGGTCGCAGGTGCCTCGCCGGCCGGAGACGGGCCGGT
>CAXTEP010000149.1:0-5078 GCA_964243125.1 uncultured Lichenihabitans sp.
CGGTAGCGCACCATGGCGCCCGAGAACATCGACATGCCGATGTTGTGCGACAGCGCGTAGGTGGTGAACGACACGGCCGAGATGAACGCCCAGGACAGGTCGAAGCCGAGGTGCGACAAGGCGATCCGGTCGTACCAGGCGAGCGCCGCGTAGGCCAACAGCGTCGACAGAACCGCGAAGCCCCAGTGGCCGGCCGGGATGGCCGAAAGCGACCCCTGCAACTCGGCGAGCGACAGGCCGCGCAGTTCGCGCACCAGGAACCAGAGCGACAGCACGACGGCCGCGGTTCCGACCACGGGCCACAGGAACCGCAAGGACCGCGACGTCACGAACGGGGTCGGACCGGTGGGAGGCGGCTGCGGATCGAACCCTGACAAATCAACCCTCGTCCGCGCGGCCGCCACGGGCCGTGCCCGACATCCTAGCCCGGCATATCCGGCTTCACGATGACAAGCACCACGATCCCGATCAGCAGCACGGTCGGGATCTCGTTGACCACGCGGAAGTACCGTGCCGACCGGCGGTTGGCGTCGTTGCCGAAGCGCCGGGTCGAGGCGGCCAGGACTCCGTGGCAGCCGCTCATCAGGATCACGAGGACAATCTTGGCGTGCAGCCAGCCCGCCATGTAATAGCCCGACACGTAGGCCAGCCACGGCCCCGTGAGCCAGACCACGATCATGGCCGGGTTCATGATGAAGCGGAGCAGGCGCCGCTCCATGAGCTTGAAGGTCTCGGATTGCGGCGTCCCGGGCCCGGCTTCGGCGTGATAAACGAACAGGCGGGGCAGGTAGAGCATGCCGGCCATCCAGGCCACCATGCTGATCACGTGGAGGGCCTTGATCCAGGGATAGGCGATCATCGAGGACGATTTCCGCGGCGGAAGCGAGAAGGGCCGGAACGGCGCGGGCAGCTAACGGCCTTCCGGCCCCGGCCTGTCAAGGTGTGCCGGCCGCGTTCGGACCGGTGCTTAGGAGGCGCGGACGCGGCCCAGCATCCGCTCGACATGCGCCACGGGAGTTTCGGGCAGGATGCCGTGCCCGAGGTTGAACACGTGCGGCCGGTCGCGAAACACAGCCAGGATGCGGTCCACGGCCCGGTCGAGTTCGTCGCCGCCGGCCAGCAGCGCGAGCGGATCGAGGTTGCCCTGGAGCGGCAGGGCGCGCGGCAGGACCCGTTGGGCCCATTCGACGTCCACGCTCGTATCGAGCCCGAGCGCCGCGATGGTGCCGTCGGCGGCCTGCACCAGGTGCCGACCGTTGGCGCGCGGAAAGGCGATCACCCGGGCGCCGGGACACTGCGCCCTGAGCCCCGCCACCACGGCCCGGACGGGCCGCAGGCACCAGCGCTCGTATTCCAGGCTCGGCAGCACGCCCGCCCAGCTGTCGAAGATTTGGACCGCATCCACCCCGGCGCGGACTTGCGCGGCCAGGTAGGTGACCGAGGCCTCGACCAGGCGGTCGATCAGGCGGCCGAACAGGGCGGGCTGCCGGTAGGCGAACAGGCGGGCCGGCGCCTGGTCGGGCGTGCCCCGCCCCGCCACCATGTAGCTCGCCACGGTCCAGGGAGCGCCGCAGAAGCCGATCAGCGCCGTGGCGGCGGGCAGGGCCGCCCGTACGCGGCCGACCGTCTCCAGCACGGGTTCCAGGCGCGCCATATCGACCGTCTCGCGCAGGGCCGCCACCTCGGCCTCGCCCGCGACGGGGGCGAGACGCGGCCCGTGGCCGGCCTCGAACGACACCGCCTGCCCGAGCGCGTCGGGCACGACCAGGATGTCGCTGAACAGGATGGCGGCGTCGAAGCCGAAGCGGCGGATGGGCTGCAAGGTCGCTTCGGCGGCGAGCCGCGGCGTGTAGCAGAAGTCCAGGAACGTCGGGACGGTCGCCCGGATCTCCCGGTACTCGGGCAGGTAGCGCCCGGCCTGACGCATCAGCCAGACCGGCGGACGCGGCTGCACCGCCCCGTCGAGCGCGCGAAGGAAGGTCCCTTCCGCCTGAGCGGACCGTTCGGGAGGCAAAGCGGAACGATCCAAAAAAGAATCCTTTAAAGACTCTTTTTCTGAGTCTTCTTCTAGGGGGCTGCTTAACCCTCATCCCGGATCGTTCACACTTCGTCAACGGTTGCGGCCGGATTTGGACTGCCGCCGCCGTCCCTGTGGAGAGGTTAACAATCCGTTAGCGTTCGGAGCGGCTTGGCGCGGTCGCGAGGCTGTGGACGGCCAACCTCAATCCCCGCTGCCGCAACGAGCCGCGGTCCGCGGGCCCCCAGGGCCGCGCCTGTTGACGGAACAGGCCGTCTGCGGGAACAAGAAGGGTCGGCCGGCGGCCCGGGACCGCGGTTCCGGTTGTTGTCCCCAGGCGACCCGCTTGCCCGGTGGACAACGCCGGCCGCGGTCGATGCGGGTGGGGAGGAATCGCTTGGGCCGCAGCTACTTCCACCTGCACCTCGTGTCCGACTCCACCGGCGAAACCCTGATCGCGGCGAGCCGGGCGGTCGCGGCGCAGTACCAGGACGTATCGTCCATCGAGCACATCTACCCGCTGATCCGCACCCGGGCGCAGCTCGAGCGCGCCGTGATCGATCTCGAGGCCGCGCCCGGCATCGTGCTGTTCACCCTGGTGGATGCGGGGCTCGCAGCCCGGCTCGAGGACGCCTGCCGCGAGATCGGCTCGCCCTGCCTGTCGGTGCTCCGGCCGATCCTGGAGCTGTTCCAGTCCTACCTCGGTCGCACCGCCTCGACGCCGCGGCCGGGCGCGCAGCACGTATTGAACGCCGACTATTTCAAGCGGATCGACGCCCTGAACTTCTCCATGCTGCACGACGACGGTCAGGTGGCGGGCAGCCTGGAACAGGCCGACGTGCTGCTGCTCGGCGTCAGCCGGACCTCCAAGACGCCCACCAGCATCTATCTCGCCAACCGCGGCATCAAGACCGCCAACATCCCCCTCGTGCCCGGGATCCCGCTGCCCAGGGGCATCGACGGCCTGCGCAACCCGCTGGTGGTGGGGCTGCTGGCCTCGCCGGAGCGCATCGTGCAGATGCGGCAGAACCGGCTGCTGTCGCTCAACGCCGGAACCGAAACCCCCTACGTCGACCGGGTCTCGGTGGCCGAGGAGGTGGCCCACTCGCGCCGCCTGTTCATCGAGAACGGCTGGCCCACCATCGACGTGACGCGCCGCTCGATCGAGGAAACCGCGGCCGCCATCATCGACCTCTACAAGGTCCACCGCATGAAGTTCATCGCCCAGGCATGACGGACCGCCATCCCCTGTGGCTCCCGTCCGACCCGCTCGTGCTGGCCTCGGGCAGCGCCGCGCGCCGGCTCCTGCTCGAAGGGGCCGGCATCCCCGTGGAGGTGCGGCCGGCCGCGATCGACGAGCGATCGATGGAGCAACCGCTGATCGAGCGCGGTTGCGACGGGGAAGCGGTGGCGCTCCACCTCGGCCGCGCCAAGGCGCTGGCGGTCAGCGCCGAACGGCCGGGGCGCCTGGTGCTCGGGGCCGACCAGACTCTGTCGTGCGGGGGCCGGCTTTTCCACAAGCCGGCCGACCGGGCGGCCGCGGCGGCGCAGATCGGCGCCCTCGCGGGCCGCACCCACGCGCTCAACGCGGCCGCGGTGCTGGTGCGCGACGGGGCGGTCCTGTTCGAAACCGTCGCGGTCGCGCGGCTGACCATGCGGGCGCTCTCGCCTGCCTTCCTGGAGCTTTATCTCGCGGCCGCGGGCCCGGGCGTGAGCGGCAGCGTCGGGGGCTACCAGCTCGAAGGCGCGGGCATCCACCTGTTCGATCGCGTAGAGGGCGACCAGTCGACCGTCATGGGCCTGCCGCTCCTGCGGCTCCTGGCCGCGCTGCGCGCCCTCGGGGTGCTGGCGTCCTGATCGGCACCGGGCCGCTTCAGTCCAGCGGCGTCCCGTTGAAGGCCAGAACCTCGCCGGCCAGGTAGAGTGATCCCGTGATCAGGACCCGGGGCGGGCGTCCCCCGCGGCGTTCGGCCAAGCTCCGCAGGGCCGCCTCGATCCCGGCCGTGGGCGTGGCCCGCAGGCCCGCGGCCTCGGCCACGGCCGCAAGATTCGCCGCCGTCCGGCCCTCGTGATCGCCCGACAGGGGGACGGTCAAAACCTCCTGGGCCAGTCCCTTGAACGGGGCAAGGAACGCGGTCGCGTCCTTGGCCGACAGCATGCCGCAGACCAGCACGAGCGGCCGGGGCGACCGCTCCTCCATGTCGGCCACGGCCTCGGCCAGCACGCGTCCGCCCTCGGCGTTGTGGCCGCCGTCCAGCCAGGTTTCCGCGTCCGGCCCGGCGAGAGCCGCCACGCGGCCGCGCGCGAGGCGCTGCAGCCGGGCCGGCCAGCTGACCGTGTCCAGGCCCTGCTCGATCGCGGCGGCCGGGAAGGCGGGCTCGACGGTCCGCAGGGTCGCGATCGCGGTTCCCGCGTTGCCGTGCTGGTGGCGGCCGGGCAGCCGCGGCAGGGGCAGGTCCATGAGCCCGCTGCCGTCCTCGAACACGAAGCGGCCGCGCTCCTCGCGGGCCTGGAAGTCCTGACCGCCGATCGACGCCGGGGCGCCGACACGGTCGGCCTCGCGCCGGAGCACCGCGAGCGACGCCTCGCCCTGGGCCGCCACCACGGCCGGGACCCCGCGTTTCAGGATGCCGGCCTTCTCGAAGGCGATGCGCTCCACGCTGGTCCCCAGGAATTCCGGGTGGTCCATGGACACGGGCGTGATCACGGTCGCGACCGGCCGGGGCACCACGTTGGTGGCGTCGAACCGCCCGCCCAGGCCGACCTCCAGCAGGAGGACGTCGGCCGGGGCCCGCGCAAAGGCCAGGAAGGCCGCGGCCGTGGTGATCTCGAAGAAGCTGATCGACTGGCCGACGTTGACGCGCTCGCATTCGCCGAGCAGGCGCGCCAGATCCTCGTCGGCGATCAGGCGGCCTCCGCCGGCGTGGCCGAGCCTGATCCGCTCGTTGAAGCGGACCAAGTGGGGCGAGGTGTAGACGTGCACCCGCCGACCCGCGGCTTCCAGCATGGCGCGCATGAACGCCACCGTGGAGCCCTTGCCGTTGGTGCCCGCCACGTGGAT
>CAXTEP010000149.1:5178-7669 GCA_964243125.1 uncultured Lichenihabitans sp.
GCGCCCCAGCGTGGCGCGCATCTCGTGGCGCGGCACCACCTTGTCGACCATGCCGTGTTCGAGCAGGTATTCGGAGCGCTGAAACCCTTCGGGCAGCTTTTCCCGCACGGTCTGCTCGATGACGCGCGGCCCCGCGAAGCCGATCAGCGCGCCGGGCTCGGCCAGGTGGACGTCGCCCAGCATGGCGTAGGAGGCCGTGACGCCGCCGGTGGTGGGATTGGTCAGCACCACGATGTAGGGCAGGCGGGCCGCCTTCAGCCGCCGCACCGCCACGGTGGCGCGCGGCATCTGCATGAGCGAGAACATGCCCTCGTGCATGCGGGCGCCGCCCGAGGCCGCGAACAGCACGAAGGGCGTGCGGCTGCGCACCGCGTGGTCCATGCCGGTCACCACGGCCTCGCCCGCCGCCAAGCCCAGCGTGCCGCCGATGAAGTCGAAATCCTGCACCGCCACGGTGACGGGCTCGCCAAGGATCGCGCCCGACGCGACCTTCACGGCATCGACGAGGCCCGTCTTGGCGCGGGCCTCCTTGAGCTTGTCGACGTAGCGCTTCTCGTCCCGGAACCGGAGGGGGTCGGAGGGCACCTCGGGCACCGCCACGTCGGTCCAGGCGCCGTCGTCGAAGGTGGCCCGCAGCCGCGCGTCGGCGGTCATGCGCATGTGGTAGCCCGAGCCCGGCACCACGAACAGGTTGGCCTCGAGGTCCTTGTGATGCACGAGCTGCCCGCTGTCGGGGCATTTGACCCACAGGTTCTCGGGCGTTTCCCGCTTCAGGAACGACCTGATCTTCGGGGGGACGACGTTCAGCATCCAGTTCACGGGCGATTGCAGCGGCCGGTCGAGCATGGCGGGTTTCTCCGTTCGGCCGGGGATCAGGCGGCCGCGCGGGCCGGGCGGGCGCCGCGCACGCCCTCGGCCAAGCCGCGCACGAAGGAGGCCGCGGCCTCCACGGTGCCGGCCGTGGCGCGGCCGTCCGGGTCCAGCGTCGCCGCGATGGCCGACACGATCGCGGTGCCGACCACGACGCCGTCGGCGTGAACCGCAACCGCCGCGGCCTGGGCGGGTGTCCGGATCCCGAACCCGACCGCGATGGGCAGGTCGGTTTGCTGGCGGATGCGGGCGACCGCCTGGGCCACTGCCCCGTAATCGGGCACGGCGGCACCGGTGACGCCGGCGAGCGACACGTAGTAGAGGAAACCCGACGTGTTGGCGAGAACCGCCGGCAGGCGTTTGGCGTCCGTGGTGGGCGTGGCGAGGCGGATGAAGTTGAGGCCCGCCGCCAGGGCGGGCAGGCAGAGCTCGGCATCCTCCTCGGGGGGCAGGTCCACCACGATCAGCCCGTCCACGCCCGCGTCCCGGGCGGTCCGCAGGAAGCGCTCGACCCCGTAAACATAGAGCGGGTTGTAGTAGCCCATTAGCACGATCGGGGTGTCGGCGTTTTCGGTCCGGAATTCGCGCACGGTCCGAAGCGTCGCGTCCAGGGTCTGCCCGGCCCTGAGGGCGCGGAGGCCCGCGGCCTGGATGGCCGGGCCGTCGGCCATCGGGTCCGTGAACGGCATGCCGAGCTCGATCACGTCGGCGCCGGCGCTGGGAAGCGCCTTCAGGATCGCGGCCGCGGTGACGGGATCGGGGTCGCCCGCCGTCACGAAGGTCACCAGGGCGGCGCGACCCTCGGCCCGGAGGGCCGCGAAGCGGGCGTCGATGCGGGTCGCGGCCATCACATGCCGCCCAGGTGGTCGGCCACGGTGAAGATGTCCTTGTCGCCGCGGCCCGACATGTTGAGCACCATGAGGTGGTCGGACGGCCGCTCGGGCGCGATCCTGAGGACGGACGCGAGCGCGTGGGCGGGTTCCAGAGCCGGGATGATGCCTTCGAGCTTGGAGCAGAGCTGGAACGCGTCGAGGGCGTCTTTGTCGGTGGCCGACAGGTAGGTGACGCGCCCGATGTCCTTGAGCCAGGAATGCTCGGGTCCCACGCCGGGATAGTCGAGGCCGGCCGAGATCGAGTGACCTTCCACGATCTGGCCGTCGGGGTCCATCAGCAGGTAGGTGCGGTTGCCGTGCAGGACGCCGGGCCGCCCGCCCGCCATGGAAGCCGCGTGGGCCGGCGTGTCGAGCCCGTGGCCCGCCGCCTCGGTGCCGAAGATCTCGACCGAGGGGTCGTCCAGGAAGGGGTGAAACAGGCCGATGGCGTTGGAGCCGCCGCCGATGCAGGCGAACAGCGAGTCGGGCAGGCGGCCTTCCGCCTCGGCCATCTGAGTCCTGAGCTCGGTGCCGATTACCGACTGGAAGTCGCGCACCATGGCGGGGTAGGGGGCGGGGCCGGCCGCGGTGCCGATGCAGTAGAACGTGTCGTGCACGTTGCCAACCCAGTCGCGCAGGGCCTCGTTCATGGCGTCCTTGAGGGTCTTGGCGCCCGACTCGACGGCCCTGACCTCGGCGCCCAGCATCTTCATGCGGAACACGTTGGGCTTCTGCCGCTCGACGTCGAC
>CAXTEP010000150.1:0-7570 GCA_964243125.1 uncultured Lichenihabitans sp.
TGATCTCCTGGGGCGCGGCCGTGTCGCTGATGCGCGTGTAGCCTTCGAGGTCGGAAAACCACAGCACCGCGCTGATCGGCTCCGCGACCCCGCGCAGGATGCGTCCGCTCAGCACGCGCTGCCCCGCGTCGCGGCCCAGGTAGACCTCCACCAGCGTGCCAGCGACCCGGGCCAGCGACGCGCATTTGATGGCCAGCGACAGCATGGGGACGAGGCGGCGGAGCGCCGCGAGTTCGGCTTCCGTGAAGCCCCCCGGCGATCGTGTGCACCAGGAGGAATAGATGCAGTCCATCTCTCCGATCATGCTCTCGCGCGCGAAGCGATGGATCAGAGCGAGGAGTTCGGTGTGACCTTCCTGGCTCACGGAACCCATCTGACTGAAGCGTTCCACCACCTCCTCGCTGACCGGGAGCCGCAGTTCGGACGCTTCCACGGTCTGCATGTGGTAGAACATGTTGCGCCGCCAGCTATCGGCCGCCTCGCCCTCGGTGGTGCGGCCATATTCGAGAACCGCCGGCTCGTCGATCTTGTTGTCGCGCCACCGGAACAGGCGTCCCTCGTAAACCGGGTGCAGCGTGTCGACGAGGGCCTGAGCGCGCGACAGCGTGAAGCCGCCCGCCCTCATCCGCTCGCAGAACCCGTTGAGCAGTGTCGTCTCGTCGGCGCCCGCGAGGCCGGCCTCGATCAGCCAGACCGCGATCGCATCGGTGGGGTCGGTCCCGCTCACGGCCCGGACGCTGCCCCGCGCCTCAGCCGCATGCTGCAAGCAACCCGTCGAGCGTGCTCGAACAGCCGTTCACCTCGATCGAGGCCGCATAGTCGAGGTAGGCACCCTTGAACCCCGGATGGTCGTGCAGGCCGAGCCTGGCGAATGGCGAGGTTCGCAGCAGGGCCGCCGGATCGGAGCCGTCCAGCAGCGCGCGGTCGTCCGGCGTCAGTTTCGGTTCCGCCACCTCGACCGGGTTGCCCCGGTCGTCCTTCGCTGCGAGGTAGCGCCCGAAACAGGCCAGGAAGAACGCTTCCCGCCGGACGTCGCCGCCCCGGGCCAGCAGGCTCTCGATCGTCCTGGCATGAAAAACCGGGATCTTGGACGCGCCGTCGTGGGCGATCCGCAGCAGGCGGTCGCCGATGGCCGGGTTGGAGAACCGCTCCAGCACCGCGGCCTTGTAGGCCGGGAGCGAGATGCCGGCCGGGGCTTCGAGATTCGGGATCACGTCCCGGTCCACGAAGGTGTCGAGCAGCCGGAACAGCCGCGGGTCGCCCAGGGCCTCGTGCACCAGGTCGTAGCCGCACAGCAGGCCCGGGTAGGCCAGCAGCATGTGGCACGCGTTCAGGATGCGCATCTTCATGAATTCGAAGGTCGCGACGTCGCCGCGAAGCTCCACCCCCACGGTCTCGAAGGCCGGCCGGCCGGCCGTGAAGCGGTCCTCGACCACCCATTGGATGAAGCTTTCCGCCACCGCCGGCACGGCGTCGTCGATGCCGCTGCGCTGGTTGAGCTGCAGCCGGACGGGCTCGGGCACCTGCGGGGCGATCCGGTCCACCATGCTGTTGGGAAACGCGACCGCCTCGTCGATGTAGGCCGCGAGGCTCGGGTCGCGCGCCCGGGCGAAGGACATGACCGCGCGCCGCGCGGTTTCGCCGTTGTGCCGGAGGTTGTCGCAGGACATGACCGTGAAAGGCGGCACGCCGGCGGCCTGCCGGCGCCGCAGCGCCTCGACGATGAAGCCGAAGGCGGTCCGCGGCGCACCGCCGCGCAGGTCGGACGCCACGTCGGGCGCGGTCAGGTCGAAGGCGCCGCTGACCTCGTCGATGTTGTAGCCACCCTCGGTGATGGTGAGCGACACGATCCTCGTGTCGGGATGGCTCAGCCGGTCCAGCACGGCCTCGGGCTCGGCCGGCGCGTGCAGGACGTCGATGATCGATCCGATCACGCGGGTTTCGTCGGTGCCGCCGGGCGCCCGTTCGGTGAGCGAGTAAAGGCAATCCTGCGCCCTGTAGGCTTCCGCCTTCTCCCGGTTGGCGGGCGTGTCGATGAGCTCGACCCCGCAGATGCCCCATTGCGTCGCGCCGGGCGCGTGCAGGCAGCGGTCGACGTAGAGGGCCTGGTGGACGCGATGAAAATTGCCGAGCCCGAAATGCACGATCCCGACCCGCAGCGCGGCGCGGTCGTAGCGCGGCACCGCAATGGCGGCGGGGATGTCGGCGAGGGTGGCCTGCGTGAGGGTGTGCAAGATGGCCTCCTCCTCGGGGCGTCGTTTTAGCTGCGGGCTTGCGGATGCGCCCCGTTCCGGTTTTTCAACATCGAAACGGCTGTCGGCGCAATCGCCAGGGCGACGCCGTGAGCTGTGGCTATCGCCCACGCCCATCCACGTCGAGCGAGCCGCCGGTAAGCGGACGGGGATCGGGTTGTCCGGACGCATCGCCGCCCGAGATCCCCGCTATCCGGCGAACAGCCTGACCTGCTTCTCCCGCCGCCGCTCCACCGAAGACGGGATGCGCAGGCTTTCGCGGTATTTGGCGACCGTCCGGCGCGCGATGTCGATGTCGGCGGCCTTCAGGCGGACCACGATGGCATCGTCCGACAGCACGTCGCCCGGTCCCTCGCCGTCGATCATCTGCTTGATGCGGAATCGCACCGCCTCGGCCGAATGCGCGTCACCCCCCGCCGTGGAGGCGATCGAGGCGGTGAAGAAGTACTTGAGTTCGTAGACCCCGCGCGGGCTCGCCATGTATTTGTTCGAGGTCACGCGCGACACGGTGGATTCGTGCATGCCGATCGCGTCCGCGATCGTCTTCAGGTTCAGAGGCCGCAGGTGCTCGACCCCGCGCGCGAAAAAAGCGTCCTGCTGGCGCACGATCTCGCTCGCCACCTTCAGGATCGTCCGGGCGCGCTGCTCCAGGCTCTTGGTGAGCCAGTTCGCGGTCTGCAGGCAGCCGGCCACGAAGGAACGATCCGTGTCGCTCGCGTTCGCACGGGTCACGTGGGCGCTGTAGGTCTGGTTGACCAGCACGCGAGGCAGCACGTCGTGATTGAGCTCGATGTTCCAGCCGCCGTCCGACGAGGGCCACACGTAGATGTCCGGAACAACGGGCTGAACGGGCGCGTGCCCGAAGGCGCGGCCGGGCTTGGGGTCGAGGCGGCGAATTTCCGCGATCATCTCAACCAAGTCGTCCTCGTCCACGCCGCAGACCCGGTGCAGGCCCGCGAGGTCGCGCTTGGCCAGCAGATCGAGATGCGACACCATGGCCTGCATGGCCGGATCGAACCGGTCGCGCCCCTGCAATTGCAGGCTCAGGCACTCGGCCAGGGTGCGCGCCCCTACGCCCGCCGGATCGAATCCCTGGATGATGCCCAGAACCGCCTCGGCTCGGGCGAGCGGCGTGCCGAGCCGGTCGGCGAGTTCGTCCAGCTTCTCGGTCAGGTAGCCGTTCTCGTCGATGCCGTCGATCAAGGCGTGGCCGATCATGCGGTCGACCGCCAGCGGCGCCGCCAGGGCGAGCTGCTCCTCGAGGTGTTCCCGAAGCGTCGCGGCCCGCGCCACGAAATGCTCCAGGTTGGAGGCTTCGCCGTCTCCCGTTCCGCCCGGCGTCCCGTTCCAGGACGTGGCCGACAGGCCGCTCATCTCGTGCTGCGCGCCGGTCTCGACCGCCGGCGCGGTCCGGTCGGACTCGAACGCGTTGCCGATCTCCGTCCCGAGCCCGGCTTCGAGGGCCTGGTGATCGGTCTCGAACTCCTGCGAGGTCCAGTCCCCCTCCTGCGGATCGCCGCCGGCCGCCTGCGGCTCGTGCGGGGCCTCGCCGGGGTCGGGCCGGTCCTCGACGCGCTCCAGCATCGGGTTGCGCTCCAGCTCCTCCTCGATGAAGGAGGCGAGTTCCAGGTTCGACAATTGCAGCAGCTTGATCGCCTGCAGCAGCTGCGGCGTCATCACCAGGCTTTGGCCCTGGCGCATCACGAGTCTGGCCGAAAGCGCCATGAACAACACTCGAACGCCAACAAAAACGGACCACGCACCCCGCGTCGGGACGATGGCGCGGCAGCGAGGCCGCGCCAGCCTTATAGCATGAGCTTGAGCGGCTTTGCAGGTTGCGGAACGAAT
This sequence comes from uncultured Lichenihabitans sp., assembly GCA_964243125.1. Classification (GTDB taxonomy): domain Bacteria; phylum Pseudomonadota; class Alphaproteobacteria; order Rhizobiales; family Beijerinckiaceae; genus Lichenihabitans. The sequence goes on from CAXTEP010000150.1 coordinate 4,101, forward strand.
TTTGCACGGACACATGTCGGCCCGTGGTGAACCACCCCTCCGCCGATTGCGGACAATGCCAGTTTAAAGCCGGAAGTCCTGCCCGAGATAGAAGCGCCGCACGTCCGGATCGGCCACGATCTCCTCTGGCGTCCCTTCGGTCAGAACGCGGCCCGAGTGGATGATGTAGGCCCGGTCGATCAGTCCCAGCGTTTCGCGGACGTTATGGTCGGTGATCAGCACCCCGATGCCGCGACCCTTCAAGTGCATGACGAGGTCCTGGATGTCGCCGATGGCGATCGGGTCGATGCCCGCGAAAGGCTCGTCGAGCAGCATGTAGGAGGGTCGGCCCGCCAGCGCGCGGGCGATCTCGCAGCGCCGGCGCTCGCCTCCCGACAGCGCCACCGAGGGCGACCGCCGCAGCCGGCCGATGTCGAACTCGTCGAGCAGGGCCTCGAGCTCGGCCTCGCGCTGCGCCTTGTCGGGCACGGTCAGCTCGAGCACCGCCCTGATATTGTCCTCGACGTTGAGACCTCGGAAGATGGAGGCTTCCTGCGGCAGGTAGCCGATGCCGAGCCGGGCGCGCCGGTACATGGGCAGGCCGGTCACGTCGTGGCCGTCGAGCTCGATCACGCCCTTGTCGGGCCGCACCAGCCCGGTGATCATGTAGAAGACCGTGGTCTTGCCGGCCCCGTTGGGCCCGAGCAGGCCCACAGCCTCGCCCTGGCGCACCGCCAAGCTGACGTCCTGGACGACCTGCCGGCCCCGGTAGGCCTTGCCGAGATGGTGGATCGCGAGTTCACCCTCGGCCCCGTACCGGCCCGGCTGATCCAGCGTGGCGGCCCGTTGGGGTGCCGCGGCCGACGCTCGCGCGGCTGGCCCGCGCTCCCGGCCGAACAGCCGCGACAGGCGCCGGGCCACGCTGACCCGGGCCGGGCCGGGGTGGGCCTGGTCAGCCACGGTCGCGGACCGCCCCGCTCGGCGCCGGACACGCGAGCCGCGCTGGGATGGAGGCCTGGAGGCGGCGCCCCGTCATGGCGTCGGAGCCGCCCCGGATGCCGCCTTGCCGGTGGCGGCCGGCGCGGTGGCGCGCTTGGGCTTCTTGACCGCGGTCTCGCCGGCCGGGCCCGCCGACCCCGGCGTGAACACGCTGCGGACGCGCCCGAGCGTCTGCCCGGACGACACCTGGGCCTGCCCGGTTCCCATGTCGTAGACGAGCTTGTCGCCCTTGATCACGTTGGTGGCCTGGCTGAGCGTCACGTTGCCGGACAGGATGATCCTGTTCTGGACCTTGTCGTAGCTGCCGTTGTCGCCGGTCCCGACCTGGTCCTGGTTGACCACCGTCACGGGGCCGCGGGCCTCCATGCGGCTGATCGAGCTGCCGGGAGCGCCCGGCGCGGGCGCGGCAGCGGTTTCCTTGCCGTCGCGGCTCAAGAAGATGGTCAGCACCGAGGCGCGCAGCATGGACTGTCCCTGCTTGGCCACGACGTCGCCCGTGTAGACGAGCTTCTGCTCCTTGTCGAAATAGTCGAGCCGCCCGGCGTCAACGCTGACCGGGTCCCTGGAACTGGCTCCGGGCAGCAGGGACGCGGCCGCGGAGGGCTTGCGGTCCTCCTGGGCGCGGGCGGGAGCGGCTGCGGCCAGCAAGCCGGCGGCCAGCGCCGCCAGGGCCCCCGCGCGGGGGCGCGGTCGCGCCGGGGTCACGGCGCCGCGGCCTGCGGGACCTGCGTCCCGGCCTTGTCCCGGTCGGGCAGCAGGAACGTGTGGACGTGGCCCTGGAACGTGACCTGCTGGCCGCCGTTCACCATGGTCATGCCGTCCGCCGTGATCGAACTGCCGTGCATCGCGACCGTCACGGGATTGCGTGTCACCACGGAGCCGGACTTGAACTCGACGTGTGCGTCGCGCGTCCGCACGTCCAGGCCCGCGTCACTGGTGATGTGCACCGCGCTCGTCAGGTCCATGAGGTCGTGCTGGCTGTCGTAGACCCCGAGCGCGGCCGTCACGTGCGTCACAGTCTTGTCCGCCATGGTCAGGTGCGCGTCCATGTCGTGCAGTTCGAACCGGGTCGGCACCTTGACGTCCTGGACGGCCGCGCTCGCCAGGATCTCATAGGGGCGCCCGTCCGTGTGGAAGCCGGCGAGGCGGGGGTGCGACATGGTCACCTTGGTGCCCTCGATGCCGATACCCTCGACCGACACGCCGCGCGGCACGGCGCGGAACGGGTCGAACGCGACGTAAAGGCCGATCCCCGCCACCAGGGCCACGGCGCTCGCCACGATAACTTTGCGCATCGCGCGCACGTGCGCCGAATGGCGAGCCGCCGTGCGGAACGCGCGGGCCTTGTCGGACCGCGGGTCCGCGAAGGGCAGGGCAGGGGCGAGCAGGCTGTTTGTCACGGGCACCCGGACGAAGGAAAACGGTCAGGCACGCGACCCAGCCATCCCGCATGGCCCATCCTGTCATGGCGTGTCGCCGTGGCCAAGTCGGGGCGCGGCCGCGCGGCCGGACCCGCGGGTTCACGCATGGGCGAAGATGTCGACGTCGGGCCAGCCCCCGAGGTCGAGGCGCGCGCGGGTGGGCAGGAAGTCGAAGCAGGCCTGCGCGACCTCACCCCGGCCTTCGCGCCGCAGCAGCACGTCCAGCCGCTCGCGCAAGGCGTGCAGGTGGAGCACGTCGGAGGCCGCATAGGCCACCTGGGCGTCCGACAGGCCGTCGGCGCCCCAGTCGGACGATTGCTGCTGCTTGGAAAGATCGATGCCCAGGAGTTCGCGGCACAGGTCCTTAAGCCCGTGCCGGTCCGTGTAGGTCCGCACCAGCTTGGAGGCGATCTTGGTGCAGTAGATGGTCTCGGTCATGGTGCCGAAGGCGTGCAACAGGACCGCGACGTCGAACCGCGCGAAGTGGAACAGCTTGGCGACGCTCCGGTCGGCCAGCAGCCGCTGCAGGTTGGGCGCGGCGGTCTGGCCGGGAGCGATCTGCACCACGTCGGCGTGGCCGTCGCCGCCGGACAGCTGCACCACGCAGAGCCGGTCGCGATGGGGATTGAGGCCCAGCGTTTCGGTATCGATCGCGACGCTCGCGCCGTAGCGACGCGCGTCGGGCAGGTCACCCCTGTGGCGGTGGATCGTCATGGCTCCGTCGTAGACGAAATCGCGGCGGGTCGAAAGATGGGGCTGGAGCGGAACGTGTCGCGACCACGGTTGTGGCGGGTTTCGCATTGGTTCCGTGCGCGATCTTTCTTGAAACGGAACAGCGGATTGGCTGGCCGAGGGTATCGTCGACCGGGTCTGACGCGCCGCTGGCCGTCACGTGCGCAGCGAGAAGCCCGAGCCTTGCCCGACGACGGCCGCCGACAGCAAGCGAACAGAAGTCCGCTTGTGTCGACCTCTTACATCGCGCCGCGGCGCGGACGGGACGCGCGCTGTGGCCGGATAATCATTCCCACTCGATCGTTCCGGGCGGCTTCGAAGTGATGTCGTAGACGACGC
>CAXTEP010000151.1:0-7557 GCA_964243125.1 uncultured Lichenihabitans sp.
GCTTCGTTCGCGCCGAACAGGTTCGCTGAGCAGCGGCGGACAACAGCGATCACTCGTGTCGGGCGCCTGCAGCTAGTGAGCGCGCGCCCCTTCTTCGCCGTCACGCCCTGATCCGATCTCCCCAACCCCGTGCAACACGTCGTGAAGCCCTGCGGTTCACGCGCGCCCTGGAGCCGTTCCCTCATGACTGCCATTTCTCGCCGCTTCGCGCTCGTCGGCGCGCTTCTTTCCCTGTCCGGCACCGCCTTCGCGGCCGCGCCGGGCAAGATCGTCGTCGCCTACCAGACGGGACCCGACCCGATCGAAGTCGCCATCGCCAGCGGCGCCCTCGCCAAGGCGACGGATCGCACCGTGGAATTCCGCAGGTTCAACTCGGGCGCCGACATCTTTGCGGCCATCGCGTCGGGCGACGTGCAGGTGGGCTATGTCGGCTCGAGCCCTTTCGCGGCCGCCGCGAGCCGCGGCCTCGACGTGAAGGCCTTCTACGTGTCGTCGATCTCGGGCACCGACGAGGCGCTCGTGGTGCGCAACGGCGCAGGCATCGACGGCCCCGCCGACCTCAAGGGCAAGCGCCTGTCGGCCGCGCCCGTCTCGACCGACCATTACCAGCTTCTCGCCACCCTGAAGCAGAACGGCATCGCGGAGAAGGACGCGAGCGTTCTGGCCCTGCCGCAGCCCGAGATCGTAGCGGCCTGGAACCGCGGCGACCTCGATGGCGCCTTCGTGTGGGACCCGGCCCTGTCCGCGCTGAAGAAGACCGGCAAGGTGCTGCTCACCTCGAAGCAGGTGGCGGAACGCGGCGCGCCCACCTTCAATGCCTGGGTCGCGACGGCCGCCTTCATCAAGGAGGACCCCGCGTTCCTGGCGAGCTTCGCCGGCGAGATCGCCAAGCAGAACAGGTCGTTCCTGGAAGACAAGGCGGCCTGGACCGCCGAGTCGGACAACGTGAAGGCGATCGCCAAGCTGCTCGGCGGCACGCCCCAGGACCAGGCGTCCGGCCTCAAGGACGTGAACCTGCTGCCGGCCTCCGCCCAGGCCACCGACGCCTGGCTCGGCGGCGGCGACAGGAGCGGCGTCGCACGGATCCTCAAGGACACGGCCGCCTTCCTCAAGGAGCAGAAGAAGATCACGGCGGTGAAGGACGGCTACGGGAGCTTCGTCACGGCCGAATTCGTGACGCCGCTCTCGAACTGAGCCGAAAACCTCCATGCTCCAGGTCCAGCAGGCCGGCGTCACCTTCGAAGGCCAGGACGGGCGCCTCGTCCATGCCCTCGAGGGCGTGTCGGTCGACATCGCGCCCAACAGCATCGTGGTCGCCTTGGGCGCGAGCGGCTGCGGGAAGTCGACCCTGCTCAACGCCATCGCGGGCTTCATGCCGCTCAGCGAGGGCGCGATCCTGCTCGACGGGGCACCGGTGGGCGGACCCGGGGCCGACCGGGGCGTCGTGTTTCAGAAGGACGCGCTGCTGCCCTGGCGCTCGGTCGTCGACAACGTGGCGCTCGGGCTCGAATATGCCGGCGTGCCGCGGAGCGAGCGGCGGCGGCGGGCCCTGGGCTTGCTGCGCCTCGTGCACCTGCAGGAGTTCGCCGACGCGCAGCCGCATGAGCTGTCCGGCGGCATGCGCCAGCGGGTCGGGCTGGCCCGCGCGCTGGCGACCGATCCCAAGGTGCTGCTGATGGACGAGCCGTTCGGGGCGCTCGACAGCCTGACGCGCGAGCAGATGCAGGTGCTGCTCATCGAGGTCTGGGCCAAGACTGGCAAGCAGATCTTCTTCATCACGCACTCGATCGAGGAAGCGCTGCTGCTCGGCACCACGGTGCTGCTGATGTCGCCGCGGCCCGGCCGCGTCGTCGCGCGGCGCGAGCTCGACTACGTCCGCCGGCTCGCGGCCGGCGAGACCGTGGATGCGATCCGGGCCGAGCCGGCCTTCACGGTCCTGCACGAGGAGCTGCGCCGCCTGCTCCATGCCGGCGACGGCGTCGGGAGGCTGCAATGAGCGTCGCCGCCTCGTCTGATCCCGCGGCGTCCAGCGCACGGCGACCGGCCTCGCGCGTGGTGCGCCCGCGGGTCTACGGCCTGACGGGCTCGACGCTGCCCATCAGCCTCGCCGGGCTGGCGGTGCTGCTGGGCGCCTGGGCCCTGGTGGCGCGGCTCGGGCTCGTGACGCCGCTCTTCCTGCCCTCGCCCCGGGATGTCTGGACGCAGTTCATCGCCGTGTCGACGGACGGCTACGCCAATGCGACCCTCGGCGAGCACCTCGCCGCGAGCCTGTTCCGCATCTTCAGTGCCGCCCTTATCGCCGCCGCCACCGCCATCCCGATCGGGCTCGCCATGGGGCTCAACCGCTGGGCCAAGGGCCTCGCCGATCCGATCATCGAGTTCTACTGGCCGCTGCCGCCCCTCGCCTACCTGCCGCTCATGATCATCTGGCTCGGCATCGGCGAGACATCGAAAATAACGCTTCTCACCCTCGCCATGTTCGCGCCGATCTGCCTGTCGGCCCAGGCGGGCGTGCGCGGCCTGCCGTCCGAGCGCGTCAACGTCGCGCTCGCCCTCGGCGGGACGCGGTGGCAGATTTTTCGCACGGTGGTGCTGCCCAGCGCATTGCCGGAGATCCTCACGGGTCTGCGCATCGCCATCGGGGTCGGCTGGTCGACGCTGGTCGCGGCCGAGCTCATCGCCGCCACCCGCGGCATCGGCTTCATGATCATGTCGGCCGCGCAATTCCTGGCCACCGACGTGGTGTTCGTCGGCATCGGCGTCATCGCCGCCTTCGCGTTCCTGTTTTCTCTCGGCATGCGGCTGCTTGAACGCTGGCTCGTGCCCTGGAAGGGCCGCGGCTGAGCTCCTCCCCTCAGACCGCGGCCCAAACTTTCCCTTGCCACAGGAGACTTCGCATGTCCGTTCTCACACGTCGCCTCGCCCTGCTGGCGGGCTTCGCCTTCGCGGCGGCGCTGCCCTTCGCGGTCCAGGCCGCCAACCAGACGGTCCGCGTCGGCATCATGAGCGCCGAGGACGAGGACGTCTGGGCAATCGTGAAGAAGGAGGCGGCCGGCCACGGGCTCGACCTCAAGCTCGTCGTGTTCAACGATTACACGCAGCCCAACGAGGCGCTGGAGAATGGCGAGCTCGACGCCAACGCGTTCCAGCACAAGCCCTACCTCGACAACCAGATCAAGACGCGCGGCTACCACATCGTGCCGGTCGGCTACACGGCGGTGTGGCCGATCGGGCTCTACTCGCGCAAGGCGAAGAGCGTCGCCGACCTGCCCAAGGGCGCGGTGATCGGCGTGCCCAACGATCCGAGCAACGAGGGCCGCGCGCTCCGCCTCCTTGAAAGCCAGGGTGTGATCAAGCTGAAGCCCGAGTCGGGCATCCTGGCCACCACGTCCGACATCACCGACAACCCGAAGAACGTGCAGGTCAAGGAACTCGATGCCGGCATCGTCGGGCGGTCGATCGACGATCTCGACGCGGCGGTGGTCAACACCGACTGGGCCCTGAAGTCCAACCTCACGCAAGCCGACCGGATCGCGACGGAGCCCGTGGCCGACAATCCCTACCGCAACTTCATCGCCGTCAAGGCCGGTCACGAGCACGACCCTTGGGTGAAGACACTGGTCGCCGCCTACCAGAACGACACGATCCGCGACAGCCTGAAGACGGTCTACAAGGGCACGGCGCTGGCCGCATGGTGAGGCCCGCAAGCGGCGCGGCGAAGCGGGGGCGCACCCGCCGATGACGCTGGCTTTCAGCGACACCGGCGGATCGCCGCCGGGCCTGGTCCATCGCGCGCCGGCAGGACCGGCCGCAACACGTGGCGGGCCTGCGCCCTCCCCGCTGGTGCAGCTGTCCGCGGTGCACAAGCGGTTCGGCGCCTTGCCGGCGCTCGACGGGGTCTCGCTCGCCGTCGCGCCGGGCGAGGTGCTCGGCATCATCGGCCGCAGCGGCGCCGGCAAGTCGACCCTGATCCGCTGCCTCAACGGCCTCGAACGACCCGACGGCGGCACGGTCGAAGTGCTGGGGCAGGATCTGGCCGGCCTGCGCGAAAGGGAGCTGCGGCGGCTGCGCGGCCGCATCGGCATGATCTTCCAGCATTTTAACCTGCTGTCGGCCAAGACCGTCGCGGCCAATGTGGCGCTGCCGCTCAAGATCGCCGGTGTCGCCGCATCAAAGCGCCACGCGCGCGTGGCCGAGCTGCTGCACCTCGTCGGGCTCGATGGCAGGGCGTCGAGCTATCCGGCGCAGCTTTCGGGGGGCCAGAAGCAGCGCGTCGGCATCGCCCGCGCGCTCGCGGCCGACCCCGCGCTGCTCCTGTCGGACGAGGCCACCTCGGCCCTTGATCCCGAAACCACCGCCTCCATCCTGGCGCTGTTGCGCGACATCAACCGGCGGTTCGGACTGACCGTGGTGATGATCACCCACGAGATGAGCGTGGTGCGCGCCATCGCGGACCGCGTCGTCGTCCTGGACCGCGGGCAGGTGATCGAGGAAGGCCGCACCGCCGACGTTTTCGCCCGTCCGCACGCCGAGCTCACGCGGCGGCTGATCGCTTCCGCCCACCACGCGCCCGATGCCGTGCCGGCCGAGCGGCTGGAACCGGCCTATCGACCCGGCCTGCATGCCGTCTTGCGGGTCGTGGCGCATGGCCGGAACGCGACCCGGCCGCTCGTGGGCCTGATCGCCCAAGCGCCCGGCACCGAACCCCTGGTGCTCCGCGCCGAGATCGACCGCGTCGGCGCCGAGCCCGTCGCGACGCTGGTGCTGGCGCTGCGCGACGGCCACCCGGACCGCCTCGCGGCCCTGCGGGCGTCGCCGGCTATCTCCAACCTGGAGGTCATCGGCTATGCCCGCGATCCCGTATGACCATCTCGTTCAGGCGCTGGGGGAAACCCTGGTCATGACGGCCGTTTCGGGGGCGATCAGCTTCGTGCTCGGCCTGCCGCTCGGGCTCGTGCTGGTCAACACGGCGCCCGGCGGCCTTTGGGCCCACGCGCCGCTGAACCGGGCGCTCGGCGCGGTCGTCAACGCCTTCCGGTCGCTGCCCTTCATCATCCTGCTGGTGGCGCTGATCCCGCTCACCCGGATGATCGTCGGCACCTCGATCGGCACGGCGGCCGCCATCGTACCCTTGTCGATTGCCGCGATCCCTTACTACGCGCGGGTCGCGGAAGTGTCGCTGCGCGAGGTCGACAAGGGTCTGGTCGAGGCCGTGCGGGCCATGGGGGGCAGCCAGCTCACGGTGATGCGCGAGGTGCTGATCCCGGAAGCGCTGCCGAGCCTGGTGTCGGGCTTCACGGTCACGCTGGTGCTGCTGATCGGCGCCTCGGCCATGGCGGGCGCGGTCGGGGCGGGAGGCCTCGGCGACCTCGCGATCCGCTACGGCTACCAGCGCTTCAACACGCCCGTGATGGCGGCCGTGATCGTCGTGCTGATCGCCCTGGTGGCGCTGATCCAGGCCGCTGGCGACCGGCTGGCCCGCGGCGTCGATCACCGCTGATCCCGAGCCGCAGGAGCGCAGCATGGCTTCGATCGCGCCGACGGACCTGTGGCTCCGGACGGGGCCGATCGAGCGGACCGGCGACCTCGCGCGCCCGATGCACGAATGTTGGGCGTTGCGGACCCGCGCCGAGCGGATGGCGCTCTTCCGGTTGCCGACGTGGCCGCTACCCTGGTCGGAGGTGGTCCACCCCGGGCGCGTCGGTGACGGCTGCGGTGCACCGCGACGGGCCACTGGTGGTGGGGCTTGCGCCCTTCTATCTGGAGCACGGGCCCTGCGGGCCGCTGCCGCCCGGGATCGACCATGGACGTGTCGAAGATCGCGACGTCGCCCGAGCGCGAATGACGAGGAGTGATGACATGCTGCCTATTGGAAGCGCCGCGCCGGATTTCTCGGCCGACACGACGGAAGGCCCGATCCGTTTTCACGAATGGATCGGCGAGAACTGGGCCGTCCTGTTTTCGCATCCGAAGACGTTCACGCCGGTCTGCACCACCGAGCTCGGCGCGGTGGCGCGCCTCCTGCCGGCGTTCGAGGCACGAAAAACCAAGGTCATCGGCCTATCGGTCGACCCGGTCGACGCCCACGCGCGATGGGCCGTCGACATCGAGAAGACGCAGGGCCATGCGGTCACCTATCCGCTGATCGGCGACGCCGACCTGCATGTCTCCAAGCTCTACGGCATGCTCCCGGCCGAAGCGCCCGGCACGTCGGAAGGCCGGACGGCCGCCGCCAACGCGACGGTGCGGACCGTCTTCATCATCGGACCCGACAAGCAGGTGAAGCTGGCGCTCGCCTATCCGATGACGACCGGCCGCAACTTCGACGAGATCCTGCGCGCGCTCGACTCGCTTCAGCTGACCGCGGCCCACAAGGTGGCGACCCCGGCGGATTGGAAGCCGGGCGAGGACGTGATCATCGCCGGCTCGGTCACCGACGACCAGGCCAGGCAGCTCTATCCTGCAGGCTGGAATTCGTTGGTGTCCTACCTCAGGATCGTACCCCAGCCGGGCTGAACGCGGCCCGGCGACACTGCTGCCCGCGCAGGGTTCGCGGGAGAACGGCCCTCGCGGCGCCGCGAGGGCCACCATGGACGTGTTCGACCTGCCCTGCGACGGGGACAGCTGGATGCGCTCGGAGGCGGCCGTCAGCCCGCGACACGGGGTCGGTGCGGTTCAGGCCTCGCGCGCCGCCTGCGTCCGCTTGGCGCCCAGCAGGCGTTCTGCCACTTCCACGAAGCCGCGACCTCCGCCCCCTTGCGTGACATAGGCGGGCTCGGCGTCGAGGTGCCCCGCGAAGGCCCGCACCCCGGCCACGCCGCACGCGTGGCGGAAGAAGCCGAATAAGGGCGCGTCGTTCGGGCTGTCGCCCACGAACACCACCCGGTCGTTCTCCTGCGCGATGTCGAGCCCGGCGACCTCGTGCGCGAACCGGCGCGTCATCGACAGCTTATCATACTGGCCGAACCAGCCGTTGACGTGGATGGACGAGATCTTGGCGACCGCGCCCGCTTCCTCGAAGATGGCCTTGATGCGGCCCACCGCGGCCATGTCGAGCCGCGGCACGTCCTCGCAGAAGTCGATGGCGAGATCCGCCTCGCGGTAGGCCTGGTCGGCCGACACCGCGCTGCCCGGCACCTCCGCGAGGACGCGTGTCCTGATTGCCTCGAGGCGCGACCGGTTGGCGGCGCGCTCGGATGCGGAGGCCGCGTAAACGCGCCGCATCGTCCGCGCTGCCGCGTCATAGGCGAAGTAAAGGGCGCCGTTCTCGCCGACGACGCCCGCCACGGGCCAGAAACGGGCGATCATGTCGCACCAGCCGGCCGGGCGGCCGGTGATCGGCGCCACAACGAAGCCGGCCGCCGTGAGATCCTCGAGCGCGCGGTAGGCGTCGGCCGGCAGCCGTCCCTCGGCGGTCAGCGTGTCGTCGATGTCGGTGAGCACCAGGCGGATGTCGGCCGCGTCCCGGTCCGGCATGTCCGCAAGTGGGCGCATCGGTCTCCTCCTCGCACGCAGATGGTGCCCTGCCTCAATTGCAGGGCGGGCTCCCGGTTCCGT
>CAXTEP010000152.1:0-6312 GCA_964243125.1 uncultured Lichenihabitans sp.
CACTGGGTGCTGTCGCGGGGCCACACCTACTTCGACGAGGACGGCAAGCCGGTCCGCCGCACCGGCATCGGGGTGGAAACCACCAGGCAGCGCGAGCTGGAACAGCAGCTCCGGCAGTCGCAGAAGATGGAGGCGGTCGGACAGCTGACCGGCGGTCTCGCGCACGATTTCAACAACCTGCTGACGGGCATCTCGGGAAGCCTCGAGCTCCTGCAGAAACGGGTCGCCCAGGGGCGGATCAGCGAGCTCGACCGCTACCTCGTGGCCGCCCAGGGTGCGTCTAAGCGCGCCGCCGCCCTGACGCATCGCCTGCTCGCCTTCTCGCGCCGGCAAACGCTCGACCCCAGGCCCACCGACGTGGGGCGGCTCGTGGCCGGGATGGTCGACCTGATCCGCCGCACCGTCGGACCCGCCATCGCGGTCGAAACCGTCGACATGGCCGGGCTCTGGACGACCCTGGTCGACCCGAGCCAGCTCGAGAACGCCCTTCTCAACCTCGCCATCAACGCCCGCGACGCCATGCCGGACGGCGGACGCCTGGTGATCGAGACCGCCAACCGGTGGATGGACGAGCGCGCCGCGCGCGCGCGGGACCTCCCGCCGGGCCAGTACCTGTCGCTCAGCGTGTCCGACACCGGAACCGGCATGCCGGCCGGCGTGATCGCCAAGGCCTTCGATCCCTTCTTCACCACCAAGCCCATGGGCCAGGGCACGGGGCTCGGCCTGTCCATGATCTACGGGTTCGCGCGGCAGTCCGGCGGGCAGGCCCACATCACCAGCGAGGTCGGCCGGGGCACAACCGTGTGCATCGACCTGCCCCGCCACGACGGAGCGGAGGACGCGCGCGAAGACCCGGCCGCGCAGGCCGAGGCTCCTCGGGCGGATGTCGGAGAAACCGTGCTGGTGGTGGACGACGAACCCGCCGTGCGCATGCTGGTGACCGACGTGCTGGGGGATCTCGGCTACGCGGCCCTGGAAGCCGGGGACGGGGCCGCCGCGATCGCCCTGCTGCGATCCGATGCCCGGGTCGACCTCCTGGTCACGGATGTCGGCCTGCCCGGCGGCATGAACGGGCGGCAGGTGGCCGACGCGGCCCGCGTGCTGCGGCCCGGCCTCCGTGTGCTGTTCATCACGGGCTACGCCGAGAACGCGGTGGTCGGCAACGGCCACCTCGATCCCGGCATGGCGGTGATGACCAAGCCGTTCTCCATGGACGACCTCGCGGCCAAGCTGCGGGGCCTGATCGAGAGCTGAAGCGGGACGGCGCGGCGGGACCCTTCGTCGCGGTGGGCCGGTTTTCCGCGCAGCGGAGCCCGATGCGGCGCCGCGTTTCGGGATCAGGGGGGCGCCGGATCCGCATCGCGCCGCCGGCAAGCCGTCAGGGGCAGGCAGGTCGCTGGGCGATCTGTCGATGCCGACGCTGGTCGACCTATCGTCATGGGGCCCCGTCCCACGGGGTCGGGCCGTCTTGATCTATGTCAATGACCGGTTTCCGTGACACCGCCATGGTGCCGCATCGCCGTCCCGTTCACCGGATGCCGGCGCGGAGCGCGTTCCAGGCTCGTCGGCCGCGGCGAAGGGCACGCGCAATGTTCTCGGCTCGCAAACCCCGCCATCGGCCCTCGTGCCTGCCCTCCCCGTGCCGGCCAACCCGCTCGGCGTCGACCTGATCCAGCGCATGCGGGCCCTCGCCGGGAGTGACGAGCAGGTCGCAACGCTGGTGGACGAGCTCGAGCCGTTTCTGCCGGCATCCCCGGTGACCAAAGAGCCCCCCTCGACCTTTCCGAAGGTTGACCGCTCCGGGCAGGCGCCGGGGAAACGGGCGAAACCCTGGCCGGACATCGTTTTCGCGGCGCGCCGGCCCGTCGCGACCGCGTTGCGGCGCGTGAGCACGCCCGTGCGCAAGCCCGTCCACCTCGCCGCGCCGAGCAGGGTACCGGGACGGGCAGCCTGTGCCGACGCGCGAGCCCTTGGAGGATCGCGTGGCTTTTGACCTCGGGCAGGCTCGCCGGGTTTGATCCCGTGCTGCGCTGCAGCAACGGGTCGGGTCCGGAGAAGAATTGCTTGCAGCCGCCGAGCTTCGGGCGTCATGGGTATAACAAATGTCAAGCAAAAGCTCGGCGCGACGAAAAGGCAAGGTGCTGCATACCCCTGACCTGCTAACATCCTTGTCTGCTTCGCACGGGCGGGTGCGGAACGCAGGCGCAAACTCGGCACGGATCGATCGCACGTCGACGTTGTCCAGTGTTCGACCCTTGCGCGCATGCCGGTTGCGGGCAGAGCACGGTTGATACGGCCTGTCCACGACCTAGAAGGAACTGTAGGGGCCTGAACAATGCCGCTCTACTTCGTCGATACGGACGATGGTGACCAGTACATGGCCGACGAGGACGGGTATGACCTGCCCGGACCGGAGGCCGCCCGCCAGATCGCGCTCGACGCCATGGCCGACATGGCCCGAGACAAGATCTTCGACGGCGACCAGCTCGCCATCGTGGCGGTCGTGAAGGACGACGTGGGGACGGTTCTTTATCGCGCGACCCTGTCGATGCACGGCGAATGGGTCAGGGCGTTGAAGACGTCGGCCGCGTAGGGTCACCCCGACGCTCCACGCCGCCTCCGTGTCGGATCGTTCCGGCTCGCATCGGGCGCGAGCCGCGTTGCGGTCGCGGGCCGGCGTGCTTACGGTCCGACGGCGGGCCGGCACAAAGGCGACCCGGCGCCCCCGTTCACGGAAGCGGACTGCCGTTCAAGCCGATTGGCCCACCGCGCGTTCGGCCTGGGCGATCTCGGCCTGGCGGGCCGAGATGGCGCCGCCGACCGGCGGTCCCTGGAACCGTCGGCGCTCCAGCCCGAACCAGAGCACCACCAGCAGCACGATCAGGCCGACCGCGTAGTTGATCAGGATGTCGAAGGGAGGCTGGATGCCCGCGTACATCAGCACCAGCACGCCCAGCACCGTGAGCCCCGCGAAGGGTTTCGACAGCGCGCCCAGGCGGAACGGTCCGAACGTGGTCCAGCTCCTGCCCTCGGCCAGCAGCCCGGCCGCGACCGGCATGGCGTAGGACACATAAAGGAACAGCGCGCAACCGGCCGCCAGGGCCGCGAAGGCGGGCGAGTACAGGGTCGCGGCGACCGCCAGGGCGGCGCCGAGCCAGATCGCCGCCACGGGGGTGCGCCAGGCGGGGCTGACGGTCCGCCACAGGCCCGAGGCCGGCAGGCCGCCGTCCCGCGAGAACGCGAAGATCATGCGCGACGTCGAGGTGAGGCCGGCCAGGGCGCACAGGTAGTTGGCCAGCACGATGCAGATCGCCAGCAGATCCTTCAGCGGAACGGGCGCCGGCAGGTTGTTGAACAGGTTGAACCAGCCGTTGGCGCCGTCCTTGGCGGTGGCGGCCAGGTCCGGGCTCGCCAGCACGAACGACAGCGCCATGACGAAGCCGAACACCAGCGACCACAGCACCGCGTGCAGCATGCCGCGCGGCACCGCCACGCGGGCGTTCACGGTTTCCTCGGCCGTGTGGGCCGAAGCGTCGAAGCCCGTGATGGTGTACAGGGGGTAGAGCAGCCCCACCAGGAACGCCACCGTGGCGGTGCGGTGGTCGGGCACGTAGCCCCCGCCGGCCTCGCCCGTGGTGTTGACGAAGGTGGTCAGGCGCGACAGGTCGAAGCTCGCGCCCCAGGCCAGGAACGTGAGGGTCAGCACCACCGCCACGACCAGGATCAGGTACCCCGAGAAGTCGGTCAGGGTCGTGGTGAGCTTGATGCCGAAATGGTTGAACAGCGCCTGGGTCACGGTGATCAGCACCACCGCGATCGTTTGCTCGCGAAAACCCCAACCGGCCGCCGCGTCGATGTGCAGGATGGGCCCGGCCACCAGGCCCTGGAACAGGGTGTAGACGCCCACGTTCACCGAGGCGACCACGAAGACGAGCCCGAGCAGGTTGATCCAGGCCGTGGCCCAGCCCCATCCCCGTCCGCCCAGGATGGAGGACCAGTGATAAAGGCCGCCGGCCGTCGGGTAGGCCGAGCCGATCTGGCCCAGCGAGGCCGCCACCACCAGCGCGAACACGCCGCCGATCAGCCAGCCGACCGCCGCCTCGAAGCCGCTTCCCGTGGTCATCGCCAGGGGAAAGGACGTGATGCCGCCCGCCAGGATGCAGATGATCGAGAACGAGATGGCGAAATTGGAGAACCCGCTCATCCGGCGCGACAGTTCCTGGGCGTAGCCCATGGAGTGCAGGGTGCGAACGTCGTCGTCGTGGACCTCGGCCATGCGGTTCCCCTTCACCGGTGCGGCGTCGGGCACGGATGTGCCCCGGTCGGCCCTGCACATTGTCAAGGGTTAGTTGGTCGATGACCGCTCAGTCAATAGGCGTCACCATCCGGTCAATCCTCGGTTGGGGCCGCGTCGCGGCCGCCGACCACCACCTCGACCCCGCCGACCCGGAGCGCGTCCGCTAAGGGCGAGGGCGGTTCGCGGTCGGTGACGAGCCGCGCCACGGCCTGGAGGTCGCAAACCTTGAACATCGCGATCCGGCCGAACTTCGAGTGGTCGGCCACGACCGTCACGGTCCGGACCTGCGCGATCATGGCGCGGGCCACCATGGCCTCCTCCACGTCGACGTCCATGAAGCCGCCGGCCGCGTCGACGCCGCCCACGGTCAGCACCGCGTGGTCGGCCCTGAACCGGGCGATCTGGTCGATCGCCACGGACCCCACGGTCCGGCCGCTCCCGCCACGGTACTCGCCGCCCACCAAGTACAATCTGGCGGCCTGCCCGCCGAGGCGCCTGGCCACCCCCGTCGAGTTCGTGATCACCGTGACACTCCGCCGGGACGCGAGCTGTTCGGCAAAGGCCTCCGTGGTCGAGCCGGCGTCCAGCATCAGCGTGTCGCCGTCGTCGAACAGCGCCGCCGCCGCCCGCGCGATCCGGCGCTTGGCCTCGGCGTTCTCGCTCTCGCGCTGATCGAAGGCCGCTTCCCGGGCGGCCCCGGGCTTGGCGGCCCCGCCGTGGACCCGTTTCAGCAAGTGTCGCGCGTCGAGGTCGGCCAGGTCGCGGCGGATGGTTTCGCGCGACACGCCGAACCGCTCGGCGATCTCGTCGACCCGCAACTCGCCGGTGTGACGCGCGAAATCGAGGATCGCGGCTCGCCGATCGCTGGGACGCATCCGACAGCCTTTCGCTCGAACTCCTGCACGGCGCACGCCGGCGAGCGGTGCGGCGAAGCCGCAACGAGCCCTCCGAGGTGGCCCGACCAGGACCGTGCCCGTTCCTGAGAAAAGCATGTCGGGCGGGGCAACGGAGCCACTGCGGCGCGCATGCAGCGTGCTTCATGATCATCAATGTGACCGAACGGGCATTTTTGAGGCAGAACGACCGATTGTTTCCTCGCCGGGGAAACCGTCCTGGATGGCTTGGGCGTCGGGACAAGCGTGGTCGGATGCGCCGGGTTCCGGGCTTTCGGGCGGGGCAGGTGGCGCTGCGTGCCGCTCGACCGGGACCATCGCCGAGGCCCGTCGGGGGCGGAAGGCCCGAGCCGCGGACGAACCCTACGCCCCGCCCCGCTCGTGAAAATGGTCGTAGATGCGCCGGGCCGTCGCGGCGTTGACGCCCGGCACGCGCTCCAGGTCCGACAGGGTGGCGCGGCCGATGGCCTTGGCGGTCCCGAAAGCGTGCAGCAGGGCCCGCTTGCGGGCCGGTCCGATGCCGCCGATCTCGTCCAGCGGGTTCTTGGTGAACTCCTTGCGGCGGCGGGCCCGGTGGGTGCCGATCGCGAACCGGTGCGCCTCGTCGCGGAGGCGCTGCACGAAGTAGAGCGCCGGGTCGCGGTCGGCCAGCTTGAACGGGTCGCGGCCGGGCACCAGGAAGGTTTCGCGGCCGGCGTTGCGATCCGGTCCCTTGGCGATGCCCACCACGGCGACGCCGGCCGGTGTGCCGCCCCCGCCGAACATCACGGGCACGCCGAGTTCGGCCAGCGTGGTCCGCACGGCCTCGACCTGACCCTTGCCGCCGTCGATCAGGATCAGGTCGGGCCATTGCGGCGCTTCAGCCCCGAGCGCGACCTCCTCCTGCTCGTCCGCCCCGTCGGGTGCCGCGGGGTCGACGTCGAGGGTCGCAACAGCCTCGGGAGGCAGGTCGGCGGGGGGCGGCGCTTCGCGCATCAGCCGGGCGAAGCGGCGGCGCAGCATGTCGCGCATCATGCCAAAGTCGTCGCCGGGCGTGAACACCTTGTCCTTCATGTTGAAGGTCCGGTAGTGCGGCTTCATGAAGCCCGACGGCCCCGCCACGATCATGGCCCCCACCGCATT
>CAXTEP010000152.1:6412-7473 GCA_964243125.1 uncultured Lichenihabitans sp.
TCCTCGAGCACGGCCTGGTCCTCGACCGCGTGCGACAGCAGCAGCAGGCGGGCGGGCGGCTTGTCGATGTAGAACTGGGCCAGGAAGGCGCCCAGCACTTCGCCGGGCTCCAGGCTGCGGTCGGCGCGCGGATAATAGGTGCGGTTGCCCCAGTTCTGGAACGTGCGGAAGAAGAACACCTCAACGGCGTACTGCCCCGCCTCCTCGACCACCGCGAAGACGTCCGCCTCCTCGACGCGCTGGGGGTTGATGCCCTGCGAGCCCTGGATGGCCGACAGCGCCGAGATGCGGTCGCGCAGCCGCGCGGCGCGCTCGAACTCCATGCGGTCGGCCGCCTGCACCATGTCGTCGGCCAAGCGGTTGCGCACGAGCCCGCTGCGCCCCGACAGGAAGCCGCGCGTCTCGGCCACGAGCTCCGCGTATTCGCCTGGGCTCACCTCGTCGGTGCAGGGGCCGGCGCAGCGCTTGATCTGGTGCAGCAGGCAGGGCCGGGTGCGGTTGGCGAAGTAGCTGTCCGAGCAGGAGCGCAGCAGGAAGGCGCGCTGCAGGGCCGCCAGCGTCCGGTTCACGGCCGCGGAGCTCGCGAAGGGGCCGAAATAATCGCCCGGGCGGTTGCGGGCGCCGCGGTGCCGGGTCAGCTGCGGAGCGCGGTGGTCGCCCGTCACCAGGATGTAGGGGAACGACTTGTCGTCGCGCATCAGCACGTTGAAGCGCGGCCGCATCTGCTTGATGTAGTTGGCTTCCAGCAGCAGCGCCTCGGTCTCGGTCGCGGTGGACACGAACACCATGGAGGCGGTGCCGGCGATCATCCGGGCGATGCGGGTGGAATGACCGGCCGCGCGCGTGTAGCTCGCGACGCGCTTGCGCAGGCTCTTGGCCTTGCCGACGTAGAGCACCTCGCCGTCGGGCCCGAGCATGCGGTACACGCCGGGGCCGAGCGGCAGGGTCCTCCAGTAGCGGCGGATCACGGCCGCGCCCTGGCGCACCGAGGCGGGCGCGGCGCTGTCGTCGTCGAGGCCGAGGTCGATGCCCGAGGAGGCCTCGTCCAGGAGGTCGGAGGC
>CAXTEP010000153.1:0-1742 GCA_964243125.1 uncultured Lichenihabitans sp.
CGGTACTCGCAACCTTTGCTGGATCGGGCCGACTTGGTAGCGTCACCGAAATCTTGAGATGCCGCCATCAAAGGCGGCGCCGGCGGGAGGAATGTCATGGCGGATCAGGTCCAGAAAACCGGCTCTCAGGTTCAGGTGAGCTCGCTCGGCGCCCACTCGAACCTTGCAACGACGACGCTGGCCGACGGGTCCTTCGTGGTCGCGTGGGACCAGTACGATGGTCCTGCCGATTACATGGGGATTCGAAGCATCGTGACCCAGGAGGTCGCGGCGGACGGCACCCTCATCGGATCGCCGCAGACGGTCGAGAGTTTTGGGTACAGGAACACGGAACAAGCCTCCCTCTCGGCCTTGCAGGGCGGCGGCTTCGCGGCGGCTTTCGCCGATCCGAGCGGCACGGTCGAAATCCAGCTGTTCGCGGCGGGTGGGAACAAGTCGGGTTCTCCCATCGTGGTGACCTCGAAGGCGTCGGGCGGCGTGGGCTACGAGCCCACGGTCGCGACGCTGTCGAACGGCAACCTCATCGTGACCTGGGACAACGGGGTTTCCGGCAATGACAAGCTGCTCGGCCAGCTGTTCAGCCCGGACGGCACGAAGATCGGCGCCACCATCACGCTCGCGAGCGTCAACCAGGAGGGGCCTTACAATATTGCGGCTCTGAGCGGTGGCGGCTTCGTGGTGACGTCGGCCACGCCCAGCGGTTCGAGCAGCGGCGATGGTGTCGTGCTGGCTCGCGTGTACCGGGCGGACGGCACGCAGGTCGGCTCCGCCATTCAGGCGAACACCGACCCGAGCGGCTACAACCCGACCGGGGCGGATGTGACGCAGCTGGCGGATGGGGGCTTCGCGGTCACCTGGGCGGGGTCGTCCGGCTCCTCCTCGGACATCGAGGGTCAGGTTTTCGCGGCCGACGGCAGCAAGGTCGGCGCCGAGTTCATGGCCGGGGACAATGCGTCCGATTTCCCGTCGATCGCCGGCCTGAGCAACGGCGATTTCGTGGTGACCTGGACCGAGTTCCTTCCCTACGGCGACACGAACGCGAACCAGAACTCGCCCCAGACCCAGGAAGCGCAGGTGTTCGGGGCCGACGGCAAGGCGATCGGCTCCGTGTTCGACGTGGGGAACGACAAGTACAACGGCGACGGCAGCGTGACGCCGCTGCCCGGCGGCGGTTTTGCGATTGCCTATGACGATGCGCTGAACGCTGACTCCAACCAGGACGTCGTCGAGGCACAGGTGTTCGGCTTCGCCGACAACGTTCTCGCGACGCACGGGTCCGACATCACGGGTACAGTTGGGTATTTCGGCGGGTTCGATCGCATCGTCACCTTCGACGACACGGCGCACGCCACACAGCGCGTGACCCTGACGCTGAGCGGGGCCGGCACGGTCGACCTGTCGGGGGCGCTCGGTCCGGAAGCGCGGCCCGCCGACGTCACCGCGTCGGCGGCCGGCAACGGCATCACGACCGGCACCGGCAACGACCGGCTGTTGGGGGCAGGGGGCCGCGACACGTTGAACGGCGGGGCGGGGTCGGACCAGATCAGCGGCGCTGGCGGCAGCGACCTGCTGAGCGGCGGCGGCGGCAACGACACGCTGACCGGCGGCGATGGGTCCGACACGATGGCGGGCGGCAACGGCAACGACACGCTGCTGGGCGGCGCCGGCAGCGACGTTCTGGACGGCGGCCGGGGCGACGACAGGCTGGTGGGCGGCGTGGGCCGCGACCAGCTGACGGGCGG
>CAXTEP010000153.1:1842-7431 GCA_964243125.1 uncultured Lichenihabitans sp.
CGCGACAGTTCCTCCACCGCGTAGGGTTTCTGCAGCAGTTCGAAACCGTGCCGTCCTTCCTCGGCCAGCACGTGGCTGTAGCCCGAGGTCAGCACCACCGGCAGGGTCGGGTGCGAGCGCCGCAGCATCCGGCCGAGCTCGACCCCGCTCATGCCCGGCATGACGACGTCCGAGAAGACGACGTCGAAGCGCTCGCCCGCCTCGAGCAGGTGCAGGGCCTCCTGGGCGTTGGCGGCCCAGATGGTCTCGTAGCCGATGTCCTGCAGGAGCTGGGTCGAGAACCGGCCGACCTCAACGTTGTCCTCGACCACGAGCACGCGGCGGCCCCGTCCGTTCTGGACCGATCCGCCGTCGCGCACCGCCGCGCCGTCGGCGGCCTGCTCGGGCTGCACCCGCGGAAGATACAGGGTGAATACGGTGCCGCGGCCCAGGTGGCTCTCGACGCCCACGTCGCCGCCGGACTGCTTGGCGAAGCCGTAAACCTGCGACAAGCCGAGCCCGGTGCCCCGGCCGACCTCCTTGGTGGTGAAGAAGGGTTCGAAGATCTGCCCCAGCTTGTCGGCCGGAATGCCGCAGCCCGTGTCCCCGATCAGCACCGCGACGAACTGGCCCTGTCCGCCGCCGTGTCCCCGGATGGCCGGGATCTGCGCCATCTCGGTCACGCTGACCGTGAGCGTGCCCTCACCGTCCATGGCGTCGCGCGCGTTCACGGCCATGTTGACCACCGCGGTCTCGAACTGGCTGAGGTCGGCCTCGACATAGCAGGCCTCGCCGGCGATCCGCGTGTCGACGCGGATGCGCGACCCGACGATGCTGCTCAGCATGTCGGTCACGGCCTGCACGCGCTGGCTCACGTCGAAGACTTCCGGCTTGAGGGCCTGCCGGCGCGCGAAGGCGAGCAGCTGCCCGGTCAGCTTGGCGGCGCGGTCCACCGTGTCCGAAATAGCATCGACGTAGCGCTTGCGGCGCCCGTCGGCGAGGTCGGGGCGGCGCAGCAGGTCGGTGGACGACTTGATGATCGTCAGCAGGTTGTTGAAGTCGTGCGCCACGCCCCCGGTCAGCTGCCCCACGGCTTCGAGCTTCTGCGACTGGCGCAGCGCGTCCTGGGCGGTGGCCAGCGCCGCGGCCTGCTCGTGCTCGAAGGTGGTGTCGCGCCCGCTCGCGTAGATGCTGCCCGCGTCGAAGGTGCCGGTCCAGGAGAACCAGCGGTAAGAGCCGTCCCTGTGGCGGAGCCGGTTCACGTGGGGCCGCGACAGCGGGGCCTCGACGATGCCCGACAGGCTCGCCATGGTGGCCTGCAGGTCCTCGGGGTGGGTGAGGCTCGACAGGCGCGCGCCCACGAGCTCGCGCTGCTCCCAGCCGAGCAGGACCGTCCAGGCCGCGTTGACGGCGGCCAGACGCGTGTCGGGCTCCAGAACCGCGAGCAGGTCCTGCGACAGGCGCCACGCGCGGTCGCGTTCCCGCGTGCGCTCGGCGACCCGCGCTTCGAGCGTGGCGTTCATGTCCTGCAGCGCCGCCTCGGCGCGGGCGCGGGCGACCGCGACCCGCGTGCGCTCCGCCACCTCGCGGATCAGGGCGAGTTCGTCGCTCGACCAGGCGCGCGGGGTCGCGTTGTTGAGGTAGAGCAGCGCCACGGGGCCGCCCTGCTCGGCGACCGGGATGTTGACCACCGATTGCGCGCCGATGGCCTTCAGGGCCTCGGCGTTGGCAGCCGTGCGGGGGTCCTGTTCGGCATCGGCGAACACCACCGTCTCGCCGCGCCGCAGGTCGTCGATGTAGGACCCGTAGTCCCGGAAGCGGAGCACGCCCGCGAGGCTCTCGATCCCCGGCGCGTTCCAGTCGCGGTCGATCGTCACGGTTTCGGCCGCGAGGTCGATGGTGCCGTAGCCGGCCCGGCTGATGTCCAGGGCCCGGCCGAGGATCGCGGCGGCCACGAAGCCGAGGTCGGTCGGCCTGTCGAGGTCACGGAAGCGGTCGCCGAGGTCGACAAGCGCGAGGCGGTGGGTTTCGGCCGCCTGCCGGGCCGTGATGTCGACCGAGATGCCGGCCATGCGGAGCGCCGCGCCGTCGGGCGCGCGGACCGCCTGCCCGCGCACGTGTACCCAGCCGGTCGATCCGTCCGGCCGCACGATGCGGTAGTCCTCGTTGTAGTCGGCTCCCGTCGTCACGGCGCGGTCGATCGCGGCCACCACCCTGTCCCGGTCGCGCGGATGGAAGCTCGCGCGCAGGTCGGCGTAGGTGAACGGCGCGGTGGCGTCGTAGCCGTAGTTTTCCCGGCACACCGACGATGTCGTGAGCTCCCCGGTGCGCAGGTCGAGTTCCCACACGCCGAACCGCCCCGCTTCGGTCGCGAACCGGAGGCGGGTCTCGCTTTCCCGCAGCGCGTGCAGGCGGCCCGCCACCTCGGCCATCAGGGCGGCATTGTGGGTTTCCAGCCCCGACAGGCGCTCCCGCTCCAGCGTGACGTCGACCTGGCTCGCGAAGAAATAGGCGAGGTCGCCCGCCGCGTCCCGCACGGGCGCGAGCAGCAGCCTGTTCCAGAACGGTTCGCCGGTCTTGCGGTGGTTGCGGATGTCGATCTCGATCGACTCGGCCGCGTGCACGGCCCGGCGGATGAGCGCCACCGTGGCGGGGTCTGTGTCGGGTCCCTGCAGGAACCGGCAGTTGCGCCCGAGGATTTCTCCCCGCTCGTAGCCCGTGAGGCGGCAGAACGCGTTGTTGGCGAACACCACGGGATTGTCGGGCTGGCGCGGGTTGGTGATGATCATGGGCATGCGCGTCGCCCGCACCGCGGCCGTGAACGGGTTGGTGCCCCCGTCCGTGCCGGAGATCCCGGCCATGATCCTTTCGGCTTCGCGTCGGACATCCTCGCGAGCCGGCCGGTCCTGCCACTGGACGTCGGGATCAGGGCTCATGGGTCATCGGCTCGGTCCTGGTCATCGACGCCGACCATAATGGCGCGCGTCCGGCGGGGAAAGTTCTCAACCGTCGTGCGCGAGCGGCCGTAAGGTCGCGGCTCCGGTGCCGGTGCCGGACCGTCTCGATTTCGCCGCCATCGTTCGGCTTGGTTCGCGCTTTCTTCATTCACCGCGTGCTAACCACGACGGCGTGTCGCTTCATCACCGCGGGGTCCCGCTCGTTCCATGACCATCCCCAAGATCACGGACCTGTGTTTCGCGCTGGCCTCGGGCTTGGCCCTGGTCGGGCTGGCGGCCGGCGGCGCCCAGGCGCGTGTTCGCCACCATCGGCATGAGGCGGCCCCGGCCGCCGCCTCGGCCACGCCCGCCAAGCCGACGCTCGTCGGCAGTTTCGGCGACTGGGGCGCTTATTCGGCGCAGGGCGGCAAGTCCAAGATCTGCTACGCCCTGGCCCAGCCCAAGGACCGCGCGCCCTCGGCCCTCAAGAAGGACCAGGCCTATATCTTCATCTCCAACCGCCCGGCCGAGGGGGTGCACAACGAGATCTCGGTGATGATGGGCGTGCCGCTGAAGGAGGGCGCGGCCCAGGCGAGGGCCGAGGTCGGCACCGCCAGCTTCGACCTCGTGGCCAAGGGGCAGAACGCCTGGATCAAGAACGCCGCCGACGAGACGCGCTTCATCGATGCCATGAAGAAGGGCTCCAAGCTGATCGTCAAGGGCACGCTCGTGAAGGGCGGGACCGCCACCGACAGCTACTCGCTGTCGGGCCTCGGCCAGGCACTCGACCGCGTTGTCAAGGACTGCCAGAGCTGACGGCACCTCGTCCCGTCGGCCTGGCCCGACGGCTTGCCGCCTCCCGCGGGTTGCCCATAATGGGCCGCTAACGACCGAACAATCCCGCGCCGCCATGTCCGGCCCGGGGCGCCGGGGGAGGCTTCGATGCAGGACCAGGTTCACCCGATCTTCCCCGATTTCGAGCGGACCGCCTCGATCAAGGCCGACGACTACGCGGCCCTTTACGAGCGCTCGATCCACGACCCGGAGGGGTTCTGGGGCGAGCACGGCCGGCGCATCGACTGGATCCGGCCCTATTCGCGGGTGAAGAACACGTCCTTTGCGCTCGGCAACGTGTCGATCGAGTGGTTCGGCGACGGTTTCACCAACGTGGCCATGAACTGCATCGACCGCCACCTCGCGACCCGCGGCGACAAGGTCGCGATCGTCTGGGAAGGCGACGACCCCGGCCAGTCGCGTCGCATCACCTACCGCGAGCTGCACGCCGAGGTCTGCCGCTTCGCCAACGTGCTCAAGGGCCGGGGCGTCCGCAGGGGCGACGCCGTGACGATCTACATGCCGATGATCCCCGAAACCGCCTTCGCGATGCTGGCCTGCGCCCGCATCGGCGCCGTGCATTCGGTGGTGTTCGGCGGCTTCTCGCCCGAGGCGCTGGCGGGCCGCATCGAGGGCTGCGGCTCGGCGGTGCTGATCACCGCCGACGAGGGCCTGCGCGGGGCACGGACCGTGCCGCTCAAGGCCAATGCCGACGAGGCCGCGCGACGCTGCGGCCTGGTGAACACGATGGTCGTGGTGCGGCGTACCGGCAACCCGGTCGCCATGCAGGCCGGGCGCGACCTCTGGTACCACGAGCTCGCGGCCGATGTCCCGGCCGACTGCCCGTGCGAGGAGATGAACGCCGAGGACCCGCTGTTCATGCTCTACACGTCGGGCTCGACCGGCAAGCCAAAGGGCGTGTTGCACACGACCGGCGGCTACCTCGTCTACGCCTCCATGACCCACCAGCACGTGTTCGACCTCAAGGAGGACGACGTGTTCTGGTGCACCGCGGACGTGGGCTGGGTGACGGGCCATTCCTACGTGGTCTACGGCCCGCTCGCCAACGGCGGCACCACGGTGATGTTCGAGGGTATCCCCACCTTCCCCACCGTGGCGCGCTGCTGGGAGGTGGTGGACAAGCACGGGATCACGGTCTTCTACACGGCGCCCACCGCGATCCGGGCCCTGATGGGTGCGGGCGAGGGACCCGTGAAGGCGACCAGCCGCGCGTCGCTGCGCCTGCTCGGCACGGTGGGCGAGCCCATCAACCCCGAAGCCTGGGAATGGTATTTTCGGGTGGTAGGGGAAAGCCGCCGGCCCATCGTGGATACGTGGTGGCAGACCGAGACCGGCGGAATCCTGATCACGCCGCTGCCGGGCGCCATGGCGCTGAAGCCTGGCTCGGCCACGAAACCTTTCTTCGGGGTGCGGCCCGAGGTGGTGGACGGACAGGGCCTGGTGCAGGAGGGCGCCTGCGAGGGCAACCTCGTGATCGCCGACAGCTGGCCGGGCCAGATGCGCACCGTGTTCGGCGACCACCAGCGGTTCGAGGACACCTATTTTTCGGCCTATCCGGGCAAATACTTCACGGGCGACGGCTGCCGGCGCGACGCCGACGGCTACTACTGGATCACCGGCCGGGTCGACGACGTCATCAACGTGTCGGGCCACCGCATGGGCACCGCCGAGGTGGAAAGCGCGCTGGTGGCCCACGACGCGGTGTCGGAGGCCGCCGTGGTGGGCTTCCCGCACGACATCAAAGGGCAGGGGATCTACGCCTACGTGACCCTGATGCAGGGCACCGAGGCCACCGACACCCTGCGCAAGGACCTGCTGG
>CAXTEP010000154.1:0-7379 GCA_964243125.1 uncultured Lichenihabitans sp.
CCAATGGACTGGTCAATCAGGGCCTGGAGTTCGCTGCGTCTGGCCTGCGCGATCTCGCGCTGCTGTTTCAGGCGCGTTCCGCCTTCGGCCCCGCCCGCATGGGTTCCGTCGAACAGCAGATTGCCGTGCGCGTCCACAACGCTGATACCTTTTTCGGCCAGTCCCGTGTAGCCCATTTGCGTCATGCGAACGATGGCCTGCACGTTCTCGTCCTCGGCCCGCGCGGCCCCGACCTGGGCCCCGATGGCCGCGATCACGTCGGGGGCCGCCGCGTAGGTGCCGTGGCCGATCCAGCCGACCTGCTCCCGGCTCAGGTCCCGGACCGTGACCCCGAGCGCCTGGATGGTAGCGCGGTCGGCCGGGTCGGTGGGGTCGAGCGCGCCCACCCGCGGCCGGTCGTTGGCCAGCAGGCTCGACACGGTGAGGGCCCGGTCGTTGCTGGCCACCAGGATCGACACGTGCGCCGCGGGCCCGAGCCGCGCCATCTGCTGGCGGAACACGGAAGCGTCGATGTCGGGCGCCGCCAGCGTCACCTCGCCGAGGTGGCCGTCGAGGTCGGGATGGCCCGCGATGGCGTTCTCGCGCAGGGCCTCCATGGCGAGCCAGGCCCCCATCGAATGGGCCAGGATGTGGACCTTGCCGACGTCGGGCTCGTGGGCCAGGGCCAGCATGAGCTTTTCCAGCGCGTCGCGCGACGCGGTGGCGGTTTCGCGGTCCGACCCGTAGGCCCACAGGCTGCCGCGCGACGCCCAGGTGAACAGCACCGGCACGCCCCCGAACCGCGCGTCGTAGGCCACCTGGGCGAGCCGGAACCGCGCCTCGTCGAAGCCCGTGTTGAACCCGTGCACGAACAGCAACACGTCGCGGTTGGAACCGATGCGGCCCGACAGGTGGGTCGCGACCTCGTTGCCAAAGCCGTCCTCGTCGAGCGCGCGCCGGCCCGTCACGGCGAAATGGTAGGTCACGTTCTGCGAGCCGAGGTTGGGGCGCTCGATCGAGCCGGGCTGGTGCACGGGCGGCACGCTGACCGTGACGAGCGAATAGCTGACCTTGCCGTCCGCGGGGGTTTCGGCCGCGGCCCCGCGCTCGCCCTTGCGGGTCGAGGCCACGAACATCTGCACGGGCTGGGGCAGGCCGTCGGGCCGGCCCGTCACGAGGCTGCCCACGGTTCCGAACCCGTCCGCCACCGCCGTGACGCCGCTCGACACGCAGGCCTGCAGGCCCCCTGCCACGCCGCACAGCACCGCCAGCGCCCGGATCCGCCGCCCAAGCGCGGTGCCTCGTTGAACCCTCAATGCACCATCCACTCGCCGGAAGCGCACCCGGCATCAGGGACCGGGGCAGCGCGGGCCGCGTGTCTTGGGCGCGCGGTTGGGCCGAATTAGGACCCCGCCGCCGGTCCGGCGCCGCTTCGCGGGGCTTGGCCTGGTTCGGCGGACCGCGCCGCCCCGCCTTCAAGGTCTTGGTGGATCGGGCGTTTCGCAGTCGTGGCGGCCCGAATCGATGCAATTCTGCAACGCGTTGCGGCGAACGATCGCCTGCATGGCCCAGAACAGGGCGAGAACCAGCACCGCCACGCCGACCAGCGCCGCGATCCTGCCCCGCCCGGCCGCCTTCGGATCGCCCGCCATCCGTGGGGTCCCGTCCCGCCGCACGACGCCGCGGCACAGCCTCCCTTTGCTGCAACGGCCCGGGCGGGGCAAGCGCGGGCTTGCGCGGCCGGCCTGGAACCGCGAAGCCGTCTCGATCGATGTCGTCTCGATCGATGTCCAAGCGGCGCCACGCGCCCGATCGGGAGAACCATCATGGCGGCGTCGACGCCGGCAAGCGCCGGACTGATCCTGGTTCTCGCGGCGGGGCTGCTGACGGGCGTCCCGGCGGCGGGCCAGACGCCCGCGGCCGGGGCGACCACCCGCTACCTGGCCGGCACGCTGTTGGTCGACGGGGCGGTCGCGGAGGCGACCGACGCAGGGACAGGGCGGGCCTTGGTCACGATCGACAACCGGGGACCGGGGCCGGACCGGCTGCTCGCCGTCGCGGTGCCGTCGGTCGGCGCCGCGGCCCTCGTGTCGGCCGACGGGGCAGCCCTGGCGGCCCTCGACCTGCCGGCCGGCGCGGTCGCGACCATGAAGGCCGACGGGATCCGCATCGCGCTCACCGGCCTCGCCCTGCCCCTGAGGGCCGGCGACCGCCTGCCCGGCACCCTGGTGTTCGAGCGGGCCGGACCGCTGCGGGTCGAGTTCGCGGTGACGGGCGCGCCGGCAGGCGCACCGGCGCCGTGACGGTCCGGTGACCGAAGGCGAGCTGGAGGAGTTTTTACGCGACGGCCCCGTGCTCTACCACATGGCGGCGCGCGGCAGCTGGCCGTCCATCCGCCGCCACGGCCTCCTGAGCACGTCGGCCCTGCTGGACCTTTTCGCGGTTCCGCCCGACCGCAGGGCCGCGGTCGAGGCGGCGCGGCGGCCCGCGGGCGTCCTGCTGGAACGGCCGGACCTCGGCCGGGTGCTGGTGCGCGACCAGACCCCCATGAGCGACGCCGGGCTGCGGCGCTGCCTGCGGGACGGGCTCGCGCCCGCCGACTGGTACCGCCTGCTCAACGCCCGCGTGTTCTTCTGGCCGAACCGCGCCCGCCTGCTGCGCCTGCTGAACGCGGGGCTTTACCGGGCCTCGGCCCACGACGTGCTGGAGCTCGACGCGGCCGCGCTGGTGGCGGCCTGTCGCGACCGCATCACCCTGAGCCCGATCAATTCGGGCACCACGGTGCGGGCCGCGGCGCCCCGCGGGCTCGACACCTTCCTGCCGGTCGCGGACTACCCTTACGCGCACTGGCGGGCCCGCCGGCCCCGGGGCGAGCGGGTGGTGGAGCTCTGCGTGGACCGCGGCGTGCCCGACGTGGTGCCCTTCGTGCGGCGGGTTTCGGCCATGCGGGCGGACGGCGCCGCCGAGGTGCTGTGGACCGCGGGCGACCCCTGACCTTCGAGGCTCAAGGAACCGCCCGGCGCGGCGCGAAGCGCAGCAGCAGCCAGCCCGCGAGCGCCGACAGGACCGAGCCCATCAGCACCCCCACCTTGGTGTCGGCCTGGAAGTCGGGACGCGACCCGAACGCCAGGTGACCGATGAACAGGCTCATGGTGAAGCCGATGCCGCATAGCAGCGCCACGCCGTAGTTCTGCCGCCAGGTCGCGGCCGCGGGCCGGCTTGCGAGGCGGAACCGGGCCGCGAGCCACATGCTGGCCAGCACGCCGCCCTGCTTGCCGAACAGCAGCCCCGCCGCCACCCCGAGCGTGACGGGATTGCCGATGCCGGCCATCCCCTGCGCGCCCACCGCCACGCCGGCGTTGACGAAGGCGAAGACCGGCAGGATCGCGAAGGCAACCCAGGGGTTCAACGCGGCCTCGAGCCGGTTGAGGGGCGCGCGGGCATCCTCGCGGCGCGACCCCACGGCGTCGGCCGGCACCGTGACGGCCAGCAGCACGCCCGCCACCGTGGAATGCACGCCAGACTCCCACACGAGCCACCACAGCGCCGCCCCGCCCAGCAGGTAGGGAAGCAGACGCACGACCCCCAGCCGGTTCATCGTCACAAGGCCCGCGAACACGACCCCCGCTGCACCCAGCAGCGGCAGCGAGATGCCGCCCGTGTAGAACAACGCGATGATCAGCACGGCCCCGAGATCGTCCAGCACCGCCAGCGCGGTCAGGAACACTTTGAGGGACGCCGGCACCCGGTCGCCCAGCAGCGACACGACCCCCAGCGCGAAGGCGATGTCGGTGGCGGACGGGATGGCCCAGCCCCTGAGGCTCGCGGGGGCCGACCAGTTCAGCGCCGCGTAGATCAGGGCCGGCACCAGCATGCCGCCCAGCGCCGCGAGCCCCGGCAGAACGCGGGCCGACCAGGTGCGAAGCTGCCCGTGCAGGACTTCCCGCTTGATCTCCAGCCCGACCAGCAGGAAGAACACGGCCATCAGGGCGTCGTTCACCCATTCCACGACGCCGAGCGTGCCGAGCCGCATCCTCAGCAGGCCCGCGTAGACCCCCGCGGACGCCGGCACGTTGGCCATGGCCAGCGCCGCCGCGGCCGCGGCCATCAGCACGATGCCGCCGCTGGACTCGCTGTCGATGAAGCGCCGCAGCGCGGAAGGCGGGCGAGCGGAAGATGGTGTCATTCCCCGGTGTGACAGTCTTCCAGAGCCCGTTCAAACCGATTCGAGAGTGGGGCGAGGATGGCAGGCTCGTCGTCCCAGGCGCCCGGCTTGCCGTGTCGACCGCCCCCTCCGGGCATCGTTCAAGCCGGGATGACCGCGACGTCGCCCGGGTTCTGCTCGCGCAGGCCGTTCTGCTGGTGGCGGAACGCCGACAGGGCCTGGTAAACCTGGAGGCGGGCGCGCATCACGGAGCCGAGCGGGCGGTGCGCCGCCAGCGCGTGGCCGGGCCGGAACGTCATGAGGTCGTCGAAATAGCGCCGGCGCGCGTCACTGTAGGCGTGCTGAGGCGGCAGCTTGACCGTCGCGACCGTCCGGTAGGGGCTCTCCTCCGTCGGCCAGTCCACCGAGGAATCCTCGATCGGCTGCGTTTCGGCATCGGTCCAGAGCTGCACGCGCAGGTCGAACACGGTCTCGTGGTCGCGCATGAACGCCACCACGGCGTGACGGAACCCGTCCTCGTCCGCGTGCGGATCGAGCCGCCAGTCCTTCAGGGCTCCTTGCGCGCCCGAGGCCGGGTAGGCCGCGAGCTTGGCCACGTGGTCGCCGTAGCGCAGCGGCGCTTGGCTGAAATACGGGTCCGCCAGCGGGTGGCTGAACGGATGGCCGAAGAAGTCCGCCTTAGGGCTCTCGGTGCCGAACGCGTGGAGCACGCGGTTGAAGTTGCGCGCCGCGGCCGACACCGCGCTCTTCACCCCCTCGGGCAGCGGCGTCGCGGCGCCGATCTGCTTGGCGTCGCGCAGGAAACCCTGGGCGGTGCCGGACGGAAAGGTCGTCCCCGTGGCCAGCACGAAATCCTGCGTGTCGGCGTCGTGGCCCGGCAGCTTCTCGCCCGTTATCCCGAACACCTTGAGCGACATGCCGCGGTGGGTCGACACGCGGTCGCCCAGGGTTTCGCCCGGCCCCTGGGCGAAGCGGACCGCGACGGGGTGGGCCGCACCGCCCCGCGCGAACAGGCCCTGCGCCAGTTCGGGCGGCAGGCCGGCCGCGATCGTCATCGTGCCGACCGCGAGCCCCGAGCTCTTGGCGTGCGAGGCGCGCACCGCGTGCTGCTCGCGCTTCTCGACCGTTTCGCTCTGCCGGGTCATGCCCTGGATGATGCCGTCGATGGCGTCCTGCTCGTCGGGGGCGGGCCGTTCGATCTCGGGGGCGTAGCGGAGGTAGGTCATCGGTGATCCTGACGGGTGATGGGCAGGGTTCAGATTTACAAGACGATCAACGTCCGAAGGGCGTTCCAGAACCCTGTGTCCCGCGGTCGCGGAGCGAGCGATGGGCCGCCTTGCCCGGGAGGCGCCGGGGCCGGGTTCGGGCAAGCCGCCAGGGCGGCCGCACTTTGACGCGCCGTCCCCCCGTCCCCACCTGCGGGTCGTGCGGGTGTCGGCCCGCGGCACTCGTCCGAGGAGGGCGGAACCATGACAAGAACGTTCGACGCGGAATCGACCACCGACGAGGTGCTCGAGGGCGTGGACCTTTCGGGCAAGCGCGTGCTCGTCACCGGCGTGTCGGCCGGGCTCGGGGTGGAAACCGCGCGGGCCCTGGTCGCCCACGGGGCCGCGGTCGTCGGCGCGGCCCGCGACCTCGCCAAGGCGGAGACCGCCACGGGTGCGGTCCGGGCGGCCGCGAAAGCCGGCCGGGGACGTTTCGAGACGGTCGAGCTCGATCTCGCCTCGCTCGCCGGCGTGCGTGCCTGCGCGGACCGGCTCGTCGCGGCGGGGCGGCGGTTCGACGTCGTGATCGCCAATGCCGGCGTGATGGTGCCTCCCTACGGCCGCACCGCCGACGGCTTCGAAACCCAGTTCGGAACCAACCACCTCGGGCATTTCCTGCTCGTCAACCGCGTCGCCCCGCTGCTGTCCCCGGGCGGCCGCGTCGTGGTGCTGTCGTCGGCCGGCCACCGCTTCTCGGACGTCGACCTGGACGACCCCGATTTCGAGCGGACTGCCTACGACCCCTGGGTCGGCTACGGCCGATCGAAGACCGCCAACATCCTGTTCGCCGTGGAATTCGACCGGCGCCACCGCGGCCGGGGCATCCGCGCGGCCGCGGTCCACCCCGGCGGCATCCGGACCGAACTCGGCCGGCACATGACCGAGGCGGAACGCACCGCGCTGGTCGACCGCATCGACGCCACGCAGGCCGCGGCGGGCCTGCCGCCCTTCAGGTACAAGACCGTTCCGCAAGGGGCCGCGACATCGGTCTGGGCGGCGGTCGTGGCCGAGGCCGACGCGGTCGGCGGCCGCTACTGCGAGGATTGCGGGGTCGCGGCGATCCAGAACGCCCCGGACCTGCGGACCGGCGTCCGCTCCTACGCGGTCGATCCCGAGCGCGCGAAGGCGCTCTGGGCCAGGAGCGAGGCGTTGGTGGGCGAGCGCTTCTGAACGGCCCGACGCCGGTTCAAGATCGGCGTGCCGCGGCGCGCTTCCCGGTCAGGCACGCCCGCCTGACCGGTCGATCGTGATGCAACCCTCGTGGCACGCCGGCTGAAGCCCGGCCGGATCACGCCAGCTTCAGCGTGGCGCCTGCGGCGGTGAGGAGGTCTGCCGCGGTGACGTGATCGCCGTAGACCCGAATGCCCTGGTCGGGGTGTCCGGCGCCGGAATGATCGATCAGCAGCATCTTGGGATCAAACGCGGCGGTTGAGACGGTGGTGCCCGACCCGAAGCCGCGCAGGTCGATCTTGTCCTCGCCCGCGTGGAAGTCGAGGACGCCGTCGTACTTGTTGGCCACGAGGTCGCCGGGGTTGAACACGAAGGTGTCGGCCCCGGCCCCGCCAAACAGCTTGTCGACGCCCTCCCCACCGATCAGGGTGTCGGCCCCGTCGCCGCCCTTCAGCGTGTCGTCGCCGTCCGAGCCCACCAAGTAGTCATCGCCGGCGCCCCCCAGCGCGAGCCCCGGCACGATCAGCCGCACGGCGTCGTCGCCGGCGCCCGCGTCAACCTTTTTGGTGTAGCCGCCGCCCTCGACGATGTCGTTACCATTGCCCGCGAGGATGTTGCCGCCGTTCGCGCCGCCGTAGATGGCGTTGTCGCGGCCGCCGCCGTGGATCTCGAAACCCTCGTAGGAGGCGTGCCGGTTGAAGAAGAACACGACCTTGTTGCCGTTCAGCGGCGTGTCGCCCGGCACGGAGATGAAATACGGCGTGCCGGACGGGTCGCTGTTGCTTTGCAGGAACTGCGTC
>CAXTEP010000155.1:0-1336 GCA_964243125.1 uncultured Lichenihabitans sp.
TTTCATGCCGTCTTGCGGCGAGGCTTGGCGGTTCCGGCGCGGGCCGGGGTCTTGGCGACCTTGGCCGAAACCTTGGCGGCCGGTGCCTTCGCGGCCGCGACCTTCTTGGCCGGGCCCGCCTTCCGGGTCGGGGCAGCCCGAACCGTGCCGCCCTTGTCGGCGATCATCCGGAGCGCGTCCTCGAAGGTGACGCTCTCGGCCGCCATGTCCTTGGGCAGGGTGGCGTTGACCTTGCCCCAGTTGACGTAAGGCCCGTAGCGGCCGGCCCGCACCGTTACGGCGCCGCCCGCCGGATGGTCGCCGAGCGGCCGGCCGGCCGGCGCCGCGCGCCCGAACCGGCTGCCGCCGGCTCCCGACTCCTTGGCGACGATCAGGTCGATGGCGCGGTTGCCGCCGATCTCCAGCACGTCATCGTCGTTGCCGAGATTGGCGTAGGTGCGGCCGTGCTGCACGTACGGCCCGAACTTGCCGATGCCGGCCAGCACGGGTTCGCCGCTGGTCGGGTGGCGGGCCACCTCGCGCGGCAGCGACAGCAGCATCAGCGCTTTGGCAAGATCGAGGTCGGCCGGCGCCAGTCCCTTGGGCAGCGACGAGCGCTTGGGCTTGTCGCCCTCGCCGAGCTGGATGTAGGGGCCGAACCGGCCGTCCCGTACCGTGACCTCGAAACCCGAGTCGGGGTCGACGCCCAGCATGCGCTGCCCGGGCTTGTCGCCCACCCCGGCCGCCGCCGCGCCGTCGCCGCCCGTGGCGGTCAGCGTGCGGGTGAACTTGCATTCGGGGTAGTTGGAGCAGCCGATGAAGGCGCCGAACTTGCCGAGCTTGAGCGACAGCTGGCCTTCGCCGCAGGCCGGGCAGGCGCGCGGGTCGAGGCCTTCGCCCCGGGCGGGGAAGATATAGGGGCCGAGGATCCCGTTGAGGTTGTCGAGCACCTCGGTGGTGCGCAGGTCCTTGGTGCCGCCGATGGCGGCGCTGAAGTCGCGCCAGAAATCGCGCAGCACGTCCTTCCAGTCGATGTCCGAGTTGGACACCCGGTCGAGCTGTTCCTCCAGGTTGGCCGTGAAGTCGTAGTCGACCCAGCGGTTGAAGAAGGATTCCAGGAACGCCGTGACGAGCCGGCCCTTGTCCTCGGGGATGAGCCGCTTTTTGTCGAGCCGGACGTATTCGCGGTCCCTCAGCACCGCCAGCGTCGCCGCATAGGTCGAGGGCCGGCCGATGCCGAGTTCCTCCATGCGCTTGATCAGCCCATCCTCGCTGTAGCGGGGCGGCGGCTCGGTGAAATGCTGGTCCGCCGCGATCCGGTCGCGGTCGAGCGCTTCGCCGGCCGCCATGGCGGGCA
>CAXTEP010000155.1:1436-4295 GCA_964243125.1 uncultured Lichenihabitans sp.
TGGTCCGCCGCGATCCGGTCGCGGTCGAGCGCTTCGCCGGCCGCCATGGCGGGCAAGCGGCCGCTGTCCTCGCCGTCCTCCTCGTCCTTGTCGCCGTAAAGCACCAGAAAGCCGTCGAACTTGACCACTTGGCCCGTGGCGCGCAGGTCGAGCACCTGGCGGCCCGCCGTGGCCCTGATGTCGGCCGTGGTGCGTTCGAGCTCGGCCGATTCCATCTGGCTCGCCACCGTGCGGATCCAGATCAGCTCGTAGAGCCGCGCCTGGTCGGCGTCGAGCACGCGCGCCATGTCGCGCGGCAGGCGCCCCATATCGGTCGGGCGGATCGCCTCGTGGGCTTCCTGGGCGTTCTTGGCCTTGACGGTGTATTTGCGCGGCACCGCGGGCACGTAGCGGGGGCCGTGCAGGTCGCCGATCACCTTGCGGGCCGCCGCGATCGCCTCGGGCGCCATGTCGACGCCGTCGGTCCGCATGTAGGTGATCAGGCCGGCGGTCTCGCCGTTGACCTCGACGCCCTCGTAAAGCTTCTGGGCCACCTGCATGGTGCGGGCGGGCGACAGGCCGAGCTTGCGGGACCCGTCCTGCTGCAGCGTGGCGGTGCGGAACGGTGGGAAGGGGTGGCGCTTGGCGGGCTTGGCCTCGACCGACGCCACCGTAAAGGCGGCGGACTCCAGCGCCGCCTTGAACGCCTGGGCGTCGGCGTTCGTGCCGACGTCCAGCCGGCCGATCTTGACGCCGTCGGCCCCCACCAGTCGCGCTTCGAACGCCGCGCCGCGCGGCGTCCGGAGGTGGGCCGCGAGTGACCAGTATTCGCGCGTCACGAAGGCTTCGATCTCGCGCTCGCGGTCGCACACGAGCCGCAGCGCCACCGACTGCACCCGGCCGGCCGACCGCGCGCCGGGCAGCTTGCGCCACAGCACGGGCGACAGGTTGAAACCGACCAGGTAGTCGAGCGCCCGCCGTGCCAGATAGGCTTCCACCAGCGCCTGGTCGATGGCGCGCGGATGGCTCATGGCGTCCCGCACGGCCGCCTTGGTGATGGCGTTGAAGGTGACGCGCTCGATCGCCTTGTCCTTGAGCAGGCGCTTCTGCCCGAGCACTTCCAGCACGTGCCAGGAGATCGCCTCGCCCTCGCGGTCGGGGTCGGTGGCGAGGATCACCTTGTCGGACGCCTTGACGGCGCGGGCGATGTCGGCGAGGCGCTTGGAGGCCTTGCCGTCGACCTCCCACTGCATGGCGAAGTCCTGCTCCGGATCCACGGAGCCGTCCTTGGCGGGCAGGTCCCGCACGTGGCCGAACGAGGCCAGCACCTCGTAATCGCGGCCGAGGTACTGGTTGATGGTTTTCGCTTTCGCCGGTGATTCGACGATGACGACCTTCATGCGGAAACCGGTCCTTTCGCGGGGCCGGATCGGCCCGCGGTGGAGATAGGTATTGCGGGCGAGGCTGAAAGGGCCAGGGTCCGGGCGGGCCGGACCATGGGTGAGGGGCGGGGGCGTGTCAAATAGGTCCCGCGCGGCCGGCGCGACGGCTGCCCGACCGCATCTGGGCAAGGCTGGTCCCCGGTCGGCAAGCGAACGCGACCGATCCCCTCATCAAGTCCCCCGTAGGTGACCGACCCGTCCCGTTCCGTCGCCAAAGGCGCCGACCGTCTCGACGCCTCGGTGGCCCATCGCATTCCCGATACGGCATCCGAGCCCGGGTTCGACGACGTGGCGGCGGTCGCCCGCGCGCTCCGCGGCGCGTCCGCAGGCTTCGTCAGCCTGGTCGCGGCCGACCGGCGATGGTTCAAGGCGCGATCGGGTTTCGAGCCGTGCCGGACCCCGGTCGGCCAGGCGATTTGCACCCGGGCGCCACCCGCGACGGTTCTGCTGGTCGTCCCGAACCTGACCCGCGACGCCCGCACCGCTGACAATGCCATGGTGACGGCGCTCCGCACCTGCGCTTCTCGGCTATCGCCGCCGTGGATCGCGGCCGGCCAGGTGATCGGCAGAGTTGGCGTGCTGGACGGCCGCGTCCGTCGTGGCGCAGGCGTTCGGCGCGACCTCGGGCGGGCTTTGGCAGCGTCGATGCCGCGCGAAATGGTCCGCGTCGAGCCGGACCGGCGCGCGCCGGGGATCGCCGGCATCGCCGGACCGTATCACCTCCGCGACCGCGGGCGCTGCATCGACGACCCGATGGTCGGCGACACAATCATCGGCGCGGTGGCGTCCGGCCCCCGCACCGGCCCCCCAGGCCGAGCGGCGGCGCGCCGCGGGTCCGCCGGCACGGGCGGAACCCGGAACATCGAGATGCGTTACGGACCGTCGGGTCCCGTGGCCGTCATCATTGCCGCCCTCGCCGTCGTGGCCGAAGGCCAACCTGGTTTGCGTCCGAGATCATGGCTCCTGCAACTCAACCGTCTCCCCAGGTCGTCCTCGTGGTCGAGGACGAGCCCCTGCTCCGGATGCACGCGGTCGACCTGATCGAGGACGCGGGCTTCGCGACCGTGGAAGCGCGCAGCGCCGACGAGGCGATCGACCTCCTCATGGTCCGCACCGACATCCGCATCGTGTTCACCGACATCGACATGCCCGGCTCGATGAACGGGCTCAGGCTCGCCGCGGCGGTGCGGGAGCGATGGCCGCCCATCGACATCATCATCACCTCGGGCCTCGTGTCGCCCAGGGTCGACGATATGCCGGCGCGGGTGCGCTTCTTTCCCAAGCCCTACGACGACCGGAAGCTGGTGCACGCCCTCCGGGCCTTCGCGGCCTAGGAGCCGGCGGCCGTCGATCCGCCCGAAATCGCCCATTCTGGCGGCTGCCCCGCCCATTGCGGCGGCGGCTCCGCCCATTGCGGCGGCTGCCCGCGACGGCCTAC
>CAXTEP010000155.1:4395-7370 GCA_964243125.1 uncultured Lichenihabitans sp.
CCGCCCATTGCGGCGGCGGCTCCGCCCATTGCGGCGGCTGCCCGCGACGGCCTACCCTTGGAACTTCGGCCGCCCGCGGCGGCGTTGGGTGAGGAGCGTCCGCCTTGGGCAATCTCGTGGCCGCCACGGCGGCTTTCGTTGGCAGCCATTTCCTGTTGTCGCACCCGCTGCGTCGGCCTTTGACGGCCAGGTTCGGCGAGAGGGGCTTCCTGCCGATCTATGTCGCGGTGGCGGTCGCGAGCTTCGCGTGGTTCATCGCGGCGGCGGTGTCGGCGCCGGCCGGGCCCGTGTGGTGGGTGGCGGGTCCCGGCCTGTGGGACGTCGCGACGCTCGTGATGCTCGGCGCCGCCGTGCTGCTGGCCGGCTCCTTCGTTGGTAATCCCGCCGCCGTCGATCCGACCCTGCGGCCCCGCGTGCCCGACCGGCCCCGCGGCGTGCTGGCGATCACGCGCCACCCCATGATGTGGTCGTTCACGCTGTGGGCGGCCGTACACGCGATCCTGTGGGGGTCGGCCGCCAACCTCGTGGTGGCGGCCGGCATCGGTGCCCTGGCGTTCTTCGGCGCGCGCGCCCAGGATGCCAAGAAGGAAGTTCTGCTGGGCGGCGCCTGGCAGGCGTGGGAAGCCCGCACGTCGTTCTGGCCGTTCGGCGCCCAGGTCACGGGCCGGGCACCCTGGCGGGCCGCCGTGCCGTCGTCCCCGGTGCTGGCCGGCGGCGCGGCGCTCTGGCTCCTGGCCACCGCGGCCCACAGCTGGATGGGCGGCCCCGTGGCGGGCCCGTGGCGCTGGCTGGTCTAGCCGGGCCCCGCGGTCATCGCCGCCGGTTCACGGCTGGCGCCCCGGCCGGGGGTGCAGTAAACGCAACCGCGGTTCGCCGCATCCACGCCGTTTCCCTCCGGACCAACGCCATGCCGACGCTCCCGCCCTTCGGCGCGCCGCTCACGCTGTACAACAGCCTGAGCCGCAGCCTCGAAGTCTTCGCGCCCATCGATCCCGCCATGGTGCGTCTCTACAGTTGCGGCCCCACCGTCTACAACTTCGCCCACATCGGCAACCTGCGCGCCTACGTGTTCACCGACACGCTGCGCCGCGTGCTGAACTGGAAGGGCTGGCCCGTCAACCACGTGATCAACATCACGGACGTCGGCCACCTCACTTCGGACCAGGACGAGGGCGAGGACAAGATGGAGGTGGCGGCGGCCCGCCAGCAGACCACCATCTGGGAGATCGCGACCCTCTACACCAAGGCCTTCAAGGACGACCTGTCGCGCCTCAACGTACTGCCGCCGAGCCTGTGGAGCACCGCCACCGACCACGTGCAGGACATGATCGCGTTCGCGCGGCGGCTCGAGGAGCGCGGCGTCACCTACGAACTGCCGTCCGGCCTTTACCTCGATACGGCGCGCGTGCCCGACTACGGCTACCTGGCCCGCGTCGACTTGGCAGGACAGGAGGAGGGGGCCCGCGTCGAGGCCGTGCAGGACAAGCGGCACGGAAGCGACTTCGCGGTGTGGCGGCGCTCGCCCCGGGAAGGCAGCCAGCAGATGGAATGGGCCTCGCCCTGGGGGCCGGGGGTGCCGGGCTGGCACCTCGAATGCTCGGTCATGAGCATGAAGTACCTGGGCTCGCAGTTCGACATCCACACGGGCGGCATCGACCACCGCCAGATCCACCATTGCAACGAGATCGCCCAGAACCAGGCCTACGGGGACACCGACCGCACCGGCGCGAACTGGTGGATGCACAACAACTTCCTGATCGACCGCAGCGGGAAGATGTCGAAGTCCAAGCAGGATTTCACCACCCTGCCGTCGCTGGTCGACCGCGGGTTCTCCCCGCTGGCGTTCCGGCTGTTCTGCCTGTCCGGCCACTACAGGTCCGAGCTCGAGTACGGGCTCGACACCCTGCATGCGGCGCTGCGGCGGCTGAAACGGCTCACCCAGGCGCTCGCGGCCCTGCAGGAGCAGGCCGGCCCCCCCGCCTGGCTGCGGGCCTTCGCGGAACTGGGCGCCTCGCGCGGCGCTTCCTTCGGCTACCAGCGCGCGCTCGCCGAGGAGGAACTGACCGAGCCCGCGCGCGACCTGCTGGCGAGGTTTGACCGGGCCGTGTCGAACGACCTGATGGTGCCGCAGGCCCTGCCGATCGTCGAGCAGGTCGCGAGCCACGCGACGCTCGGCGCCGACGAGAAGCTGCGCCTGGTGGCCAGCATGGACCTGGTGCTCGGCCTGGGCCTCGCCACGGCGGACCGCCGCGCCCTCAGCCTCCGCCCCGTCGGGGCCGCGCTGCGCGACGGGGAGGTGGCGGCCCTGCTGGCCGACCGCGACCGCGCGCGGGCCGGCAAGGACTACGCGGCCGCCGACGCCATCCGGCGGCAGCTCGCAGCCGCGGGGGTCGAGATCATGGACGGCGACCGGTCGCGGTGGGAATGGATGCCCGACCTGTCGGACCGCGGTTGAGGGTCGGTGGTCAGGGTGCCGGGACGGCGGTCGACGACGCGCGGTCGAGCGCGTCCAGGACCATGCCGGCGGTCAGCAGTTCGGGCAGCGGCTCGCCGTCGGGTCGCGCCGGGCCGTAAACCACGTCGAGCGGGATGCCGTAGCGGCCGAAACGCTGCAGGTAGCTGGCCACGGCGGGGTCGGGCCGGCTCCAGTCGGCGCGCATCCGCACCGTGCCGGGACGCGCGAGCCGCGCCTTCACCTTGTCGGTCCCGAGCGCGCCGAGGTCGTTGACCTTGCAGGTCAGGCACCAGGTCGCCGTGACGTCCACCAGCACGGTCTGGCCCTGGGCCACGAGCCCCGGCACCGCGTCGGGCGCGAAGGCCGCCCACCCGGCCGCGTTCCCGGGTCGGGCAGGGGCGGCGACGGGCAGCAGCCCGACCGCGAGCGGGGCCAGGCACAGGGCCGCGGCCGCGAATTTGGGCCAGCGCTTGTCGGCGCGCTGCCGGTTCGCACGCCAGGCCAGCAGGGCGACGAGCAG
>CAXTEP010000156.1:0-7321 GCA_964243125.1 uncultured Lichenihabitans sp.
AACCCCGGGTCGCCGAGGTTTCGATCGAGTGGGCATGCCGTCCGAGCGCTCAACGGAGACCTGCTCGCTCGCGACCGACCCCGCGCCACGGCGGCGCCGGGGGCCGGTTCAAGGCCCGTGGGCTGAGAGATAGGTCGCCACGCCCCTCATCTCCTCGGCAGTCATTTTCGCCACCACCACCCGCATCTGCTCGCCCTCGTCGTTCGCACGCGTGCGCTGCTGGAAGGCCTGGAGCTGGCGCTCGATGTAGGCCTCCTGCTGCCCCGCCAGTATAGGGGCCGCTCGCTTTAAGCCGCTAAGGCCGTGGCAGGAGCCACAGGGCGCGATGCCGCGCCCCGGATCGCCGACGAGAACGAGGCGTACCGTCGCGTCGGCTGCCGGGGACGGGACGCCGCCCGCCGCGGGGTCGCGGGCCGGGGCAGCGTCCCGGGAGGGTAGACGGCTGTAGTAGGCGGCGACGTCCTGGACGTCCTCCATCGACAGCGCCTTCCCAATGCCGTTCATGACGGGCCAGACGCGATGGTCCGAGCCGTAGTCGAGGAGTTGCTTGACCATGGTCTCGGCCCGCATGCCCGCGAGGTTCGGGATCCAGCCGGACCGGTTGACGCCCCGATCCCCGTGGCACGCCGCGCAATTGAGCGCGACGAACTCGCCCCTGTGTGCGTCACCGCTGCGGGCGGCCTCGATCTGCCCAGGGGTCCACCTCACCCGCGATGCGTATCGCGCGGCCGGCTGTGCCGACCGCCCGGCGTCGAACGAGCGGAGGCCGAAGGCCGAGCAGATGGCCGTCCAGATCGGCTCGGCGTTCGCCCTCTCGCCGATCGGCAGCACGACGAAGCCGAAGAACGCGGTGACCACGGTGAGCAGCAGACAGACGATGATCGAGATGCGGCGCCACGGGTTATGCGTCGCGAAGGGACCCGTTCTCCGTCCCATGAGCTATTCCCCGTCCGCTGCTACGGGGACACCCACGGCTCGGGGTGCCGGGTTGGCCACTAGGTCGGCCAGGGGATACCCGTACCCGACAAGCATCATTATGGCGACCAACGCATTCCACAGCGCGAACCCGTTCAAGACGCGGGGGACGGTCTTCGGCGGGCTGACGGAGAGCGCCCACTGGAACCTCGCCGCTTCGCTCTCGGGTGCGAAGTGGGTGGCGACGAGGTTGCCGATCAGCAGCGCGGTCGACACCAGCAGGATGCCGCCGCCGACGACGGACATCACGACAAACCACGACATGCGTCCGTAGAACGGGTCGGAGTAGTCGTAGTTCGCATATCGGCGCGGCATGCCCATGAGGCCGGTGACGTGCCAGGGGATCGTAAGCACCATCATGCCCACGAACCACGAGGCCAGCTGCAGCCGCGCCAGTCGCAGGCTGAAGAGGCGGCGGCCGACCAGCTTAGGCCAGAAGTCGTATGCGATCGCCATGTACATGATGACGACGGCGCCGCCAAAGATAAGGTGGAAGTGCGCCGTGACCCACTGCGTGTTGTGGATCATGGAGTTCATAGCGTAG
The DNA here is from genome assembly GCA_964243125.1 of uncultured Lichenihabitans sp. Taxonomy (GTDB): domain Bacteria; phylum Pseudomonadota; class Alphaproteobacteria; order Rhizobiales; family Beijerinckiaceae; genus Lichenihabitans. The sequence continues at coordinate 1,520 of CAXTEP010000156.1, forward strand.
CTCATGTTAACGAGGCCGCCAAACCCGCCGAGCCCCAGCATGACGAGCGAGAGCGCGACGGCCGGGATGAGCGGGTCGCCCCACGGCAGCTTCGCGACCCAACCGAGCAGGTTGCGTCCGCCCCGGAGTCTCCCCCCTATCTCCAGTGAGGCGCTGACCGTGTAGATCGTAAGGAGCGTCGGCAGGACCACCATGCCGGTGAAGATAGACTGTAGGAACTTCCAGGACGTGCCGTGCTCGGGGTCGGCGAGCAGGTGATGCAGTCCGACCGGCAGCGAGAAGACCAGGAACAGGATGAAGGTGAGCCTCCCCATGGTGTCCGAGTAGAGGCGCCCGCCCGCAGCCTGGGGGACCATCGTGTAGAAGGCGATGTAGGCCGGCATCAGCCAGAAGTAGACGATCCCGTGCAGCGTTATCGCGAACAGCGTTCGACCCAGCGCCGCGTTGACCAGCGGATCCCAGCCGAACGCCATGGGGAGCACGGTCAGGACGAGTTCCGACACGACGCCGAGCGAGGCCCAGAACCAAAGGAGCGCCGTGGCCGCGATGGCGAACATGGCGAGCGGGACGGGGTGCCGCGACCCGTGCTTCCGCTTGTAGGCCATGGTGTTCGATACCATCAGGCCACACCAGACCCACGACCCCAGCACGACCGTCAGGATCCCGATGTAGTACAAGGGATCGCCTTTGAGCGGGGGATAGAAGGTATAGAGGACGGACGCTCGGCCGAGGAGCACCACGATGATGGCCGTCGCGGACCCGGCCACGCACACGCCGTAGCCCACCCACGCGAGGGCCGCCCCGCGCAAGGTGAAACCCAACGTGGTCTCAGCGATGGCGTAGCCCATGCCCATCGCGAAGAACGTCGTCATAACGTACGCCATCGTCGTGCCGTGGGCCGTGACCGAAGCATAGTAGGTCGACGGGTTCGCGAACGGCGCCGGCAGGGGGCTCCGCTCGAGCATCTGCCACGCTCCTAGGACGATGGCTGGCGCGAAAAGGGCGAAGGCGGTCCAAAGGTGGACGAGGCAGAGCAGCCTATTTCGTCGCACAGCTCATCCTTTCGGTCGGGGTCAGGGCGGGGAAGGCGTCCCACTCGACGACGCGGACCTCGGCCGCCATCCCGGCGTGACCCGTCCCGCAGTACTCGTCGCAGGGCATGTGATAGCTGCCAACGCGCTCGAAGTGGGCGCTGACCTGCGAGACGTAGCCGGGCACCACCATGGTGTTGACGTTGGTCGACGCGATCAGGAAGCCGTGGATCACGTCGGCGCTAGTCAGCCGGAACGTCACCAGGGCGCCGCGGGGGATCGTCACGCACTGCGGCACGAAGGAGTACTGCTGTCCGATCATGCGAACGGTGGCGCTGCCGTTGGCGTTGAGCGCCGTGCCGAGGTTGGATTCGGAGAACTCGGACGACTGGTAGACCTGGGTCGGATCTATCGTCTCGACATTCGAGGGGGGGTGAAGCCCGTTCGTCAGCCCGGACACGACGATCACGCCGACCATGACGGCCATCACGGCGGTCACCACGAACAGCCAACGCCGCTCCGTGCTGACCACCATGGTCTCCGGGACGATCCCGTCCGGCAGCGGTTCGGCGAGCTTCCCGCCTGCTTCGTGACCGGTCGCCGACATCAGCCGACGTCCCCGCGCGGCATGAACAGGAGGAAGTAGAAGGCCAGCCACCCGAGCAGGAGCAGGGTGAGCGTGATCGAGGCGATCGCCAACGCGCCCTGCGGACCGTTCCTCAGTGCCTCGCGCGTGGCCTGGAGCGAGGCCGGCGCGGCGACGTGGTGCGGCGCCGAGGCGGAGGAGGAGGTCTCTTCGTCATCGATGGCGTCCGTCACTGGCCGGTGCCCCGCTGGCTCGACTCGTTGCCGGCGTCGGCCAGCGCCGCCGGCTTCGTCAGGGTCGGGTCCACCTGCTGGAAGTAAGCCGCGATCTCCTGCCTCTGGTCCTCCGTCAGAGTGTGCGCCAGGTCGTCCATCTGGTCGCTTTCGCGATACCTTTCGCTGAACATCCTGAGCTCGAACGCGAGATAGCGCGCGTACTGCCCCGCGAGGGTTGGCACCGTAGGGTTCACGCTCCGGCCGGCGGGGCCGTGGCAGGCCACACAGGCCGGGACCTGCTGATCCTCGATGCCGACGTTGGCGATCACCCTCCCGCGATCCACCATCGCCGGGTCACGGGCGACGTGGGGCGGCACCGGCGCCGCGACCGACGCGTAGTAGGCCGACACGTCGCCGCGCTCTTCGGCGCTCAGCGACTTGGCGATCGGGGTCATGACGGAGTTCCGGCGCGTGCCCTCCGCGAAGGTGGCCAGTGCGTAACCCATGTAGTGCGCGGGCTGGCCCGACAGCCTGGGGAAGGCACCGCTCGGGTCGCCCGATCCGTCGAAGGCGTGGCAGGACGCGCAGGCCGGAGCGCCGCGGCCGTTGCCGAGCGCCGCGATACGCGCCCCCCTTGCCACCTGGCCCTCGTCCCCGCGCACGCCGCTAGCCACGAGTACGGTCCCCGAGGCCACCAACCCGGCCGCCAACAGCGGGATCGCCGCGCCGGCCCGCCTCAAGCCCGCACCAACGGGCCGGGAGACTTGATGTAGTCGGACTTGATCTTGTCCAACGCGTGCAGCGTAAGGGCGCCGATCGTCCCCGTCGGGTTGTAGGAGGAATTATGCGGGAAGGCCGACGCCCCGGGCACGAAGACGTTCGGGACGTCCCAGCACTGCAGGTACTTGTTGACCACGCTGCTCGTGGGGTCGGAGCCCATGATCGCCCCGCCCGTGTTGTGCGTCGTCTGGTACTTCGTGACGTCGAAGGGGCGCTCGAAGCGCGACTCGCCGACGGCGGTGCCCCCCATCGCCCGGGCGATCTCCACCCCCTTGGCGTGGCAGTACCGGCTCATTCTCATGTCGTTCTCCGGGAAGTCGAAGGTCATGCGCAGCACGGGTTGACCCCAGGCGTCGGCGTAGGTCGGATCGAGGTCGAGGTAGTTGGCCCAGGACGGCATCGAGGAGCCGTTGATGAGGACGTTGCCCGTGTGATTGTAGTGGCGGATCACGGCCTCCTTCCATTCGCGGCCCCACTTCGGCGTCCCCGGAGGCGTCGGGTGATACTCAATCGGGCGACCGTTGCTGGTACCGCCGAAGATGTAGGAGCCTCCCACGAAGCCGAGTGAGCCGGTGTCGAGCACCGTCGGCGAGAGGTCGGCGATGGCTGTGCCGCTGGCGCCCGCGCCCATGAAGGGGTTGGTCACCACGCCCTCGTCCCAGAAGACCGCCGCGGAGGACATGGTCTGGTAGGCGTAGTTGCGACCCACCGTCCCCGTCCGGGTCTTCGGGTCGTAGGGCGTGCCGATACCGGAGAGGAGTAGCATGCGAGGGTTGTTGAAGGAGAAGCCCGAGAGGACGACCAGGTCGGCGGGCTGCTCAAACACGCGCCCCGTCTGGTCCGCGTACATGACGCCCGTAGCCCTCTTCCCGGCGCCATCGAGGTTGATGCGCAGGACCTGGCACCCCGTGCGCAGCTCGTAATTGGGCCGCTTGAGGAGGACGGGCAGGATCGTGGTTTGCGCGCTGGCCTTGGCGAAGTGCTCGCAGGCGAACTTCTCGCAGAACCCGCAGTACATGCAGGCGTTCATGCGGATGCCGTGCGGGTTGACGTAGGGACGCGTCATGTTGGAGGAGGGTTGGACGAAGGGATGGTAGCCGAGGCCCGCCGCGGCATTCCCGAAAAGCGCGTCCATGTAGCCTTGCTGCATCGGAGGGTTGGGGTACTCGCCCGACCGCGGGCCTTCGAAGGGGTTGCCACCCGCAACGATCCTGCCACCCAGGTTCCCGGCTTTGCCGCCGGTGCCGCACAGCGCCTCGAACCGAGTGTAGTAGGGCTCGATCTCCTCCCACGAGATCCCCCAGTCCGCCACGCAGAGCGAGGGATCCATAAAGCCCTTGCCGTAGCGCTCTTCGGTGACCGAGCGGAGACGAAACTCCTCGCGGTTGTAACGCCACGTCACGCCGTTCCAGTGCACGCCGGCGCCGCCGAGACCCGTCCCCGGCAGGAAGGCGTTCCAGCGCCGGATCGGCAGCGCACCCTCGCCCGGGTCGTGGCGCTCCGTAACCGGTTCCCTGGCCACATCCTGCATCATGCCCTTACGCACACCGAAGCGGAGTTCGTCGTGGATCAGCGGCGCCTGGAAGTCGGGCACGGTGTAACGGGCGCGACCGCGCTCGAGTCCCACCACGTGCAGGCCGGCCGAGGTCAGGCCCTCGGCCATCATGGCACCGGTCCAGCCAACCCCGATCGTGACGGCGTCGACCGACTTCAGCTTCTCGTTCGCGGCAAGCGGCGTCATCGTTGCTGCTCCATGGATTCCATGGCGGCCATCGGGATCACATCGTGGTCGAGCAGGCTGAAGGGACCGAGCGCGAAGGTCTCGCCGTGGCGTCCGATGGTGTTGGCGTAGGCGTCGTAGGCGCCCGGGAACCCGATCGCCTTCCAGGTCACCATGTTCCTGTTGCCGCCGTAGGCCGGATCGCAGAAGTATCCCTCGATGGTGTATCGGAGGAGGTGGTCGAAGAACTCCCTCGCGGGTATGCCGCCGAGGTCGCCGAGCGCGCCTCCCTCAAGTTGCTCTCTGATGAAGGCGTCCTGAACCTCCTCACCGAGCGTGTCGAAGCTCCGACCCGAGGCCTCGAAGTGGTCGCCCAGGGCGCCCAGGGCGCGCCGGAAGAGCTGAGCGGGCGTGTAGGGAAGTTGGTACCCGAGTTGCGGGATGGCGTCGGGACGGAACGGTCCGCGTGCGTAGAGGTTCTGCCCCGCGCCCCAGGCGCCCCCCAGCGCCTTGTCAATGTAGTTGGGCACGCCCGCCTCGATCGCGCCAGGGCCCTCCCCGTCCGCCGGGATGACCCGCGCGACGAGGGCCTCGATCAGCCTCGCCTCGCGATCGTCGAAGAAGATCCTCCCCGGCAACTGCGCGGCAGTGGTTGACAACGGCTTGGACGTCACCGCCCCCGTCTGCTGCGCAGACGCGGGACCCGCGAGGCCTAGCACCAGGCCCAGGCCGAGGACCCCGGACGACTCCAGCAAATCTCGCCGAGTCGGCAGGTACTCCAGGGGCCCGGGCTTCTCGTTGTCAATCGGCATCTGCAAGCTCCACTGACGGATGTATGTGCTGGGTGACGCGGCCGATCGGTCTCATCCGACAAAGCCGATCTTCGCGCCGCCTGGCGGCGACACACGGCGACCGCCAACTGCTTTGGCCCATGCTGAACCGTCGACGCGCATGAACTCTTCACTTTGTCGATCGTAGAACCGAAAGGGACCAAACCTATCGATTTCACATCAACGGAACCGGCTAGAGTCCAACACTAAGGCGTTGGGGAGATGGCCTGAAGCCCGGAAAGCTAGTTTGTAGCAAGAATGTTTCCTCTTCGATTTCGGTTTGTCTTTCGAATGTATATGTACAGAGGATCAGGACTGTATTGCGCGGGGTCCTGCGGCCCGGGCGACCTGCACCTGATCAACGGGTTGTTTGACGCCCATCGGACGCGCGTATCGACGATGGCGGGATAAACCGGAGTAAACGAAGTGACATCGAACAATGAGAGATTCACAACCTCTCTAAGCCTCAAGTATATCAGGTTGTTCACGCAACAAATGACGTCAATCGAGTACACGACCCATATCTCGGTTCATCCCCTCGTACCGCGCCCAACAAGACACTCCAGTCACGGCTGTTTTTCATCGTGACCTTCTGCCCAACCTTGTGCCAGCTCAGTTTCGTGGTCATGTCAGCTCCCTT
>CAXTEP010000157.1:0-7179 GCA_964243125.1 uncultured Lichenihabitans sp.
GGCCAGCTCACCGGCGGCATCGCGCACGACTTCAACAACCTGCTGACCGGCATCACCGGCAGCCTCGACCTGATGCGCAAGCGCATCGCGCAGGGTCGGGCCGGCGAGATCGAGCGCTACATCACGGCCGCCTCCACCTCGGCGAACCGCGCCGCTGCCTTGACCCACCGGCTGCTGGCCTTCGCGCGACGCCAGCCGCTGGACGCCCGGCCGGTGGACGCCAACGCGCTGGTGGCCTCGATGGAGGATCTGTTCCGCCGCACGCTGGGCGAGGCCATCGAGATCAGGCTGCGGCTGGCCATCGACCTGTGGACCACGCTGTGCGACCCCCACCAGCTCGAAAACGCGCTGCTCAATCTTGTGATCAACGCTCGCGACGCCATGCCGGACGGCGGAACCCTCACTATCGAAACCGAGAACCGGCACTTGGCGGAGACCGACCTTCGGGCCGAGCCGGACCGCCGGCCCGGCCCCTACGTGGCGCTGCGGGTCGCCGACACGGGCGTCGGGATGGGCGCCGACGTGATGGCGCGCGCGTTCGAGCCGTTCTTCACCACCAAGCCCCTCGGCCAGGGAACGGGGCTCGGGCTCTCCATGATCTACGGGTTCGCGCGGCAGTCGAACGGCCACGTCGACCTGCAGTCGGATGTGGGCCAGGGAACCGGCATCACCCTGCTGCTGCCGCGCTTCGCCGGGCGGCAGGCCGGCCAGATCCAGCGCGACGCCGAGGTCCCGCCCGGGCGGGCGGACGGCGAAACCGTGCTGGTGGTCGAGGACGATACCGTTGTCCGGGGCCTGGTGCTGGAGGTCCTGTCCGACCTCGGCTATCGCACTCTGCAAGCGCGCGACGGCACGGCGGGCCTCGCGATCGTCCAGGGCCAAGGCGTCATCGACCTGCTGGTGACCGATGTTGGCCTGCCCGGCCTGAACGGACGCCAACTCGCCGAGCTAGCGCGCGCGAGCCGTCCTGGGCTGAAGATCCTGTTCATCACCGGCTACGCCGAGAACGCGGCGTTCGGGCAGGACGGGACCGACAAAGCCACAGCCCTGATCACCAAGCCGTTCGCGGTGGATGTCCTGGCCGCCAAGATCCGCCAACTCATCGAGAACTGAGCCAGACATCCGGAGATTAGCCCTCGGCCTTGTAGCGCTCGATCCCCTGCCGGACCAGCTCCCTCGCGGCTCCGGCGTCCACCCAGCCCTTCACCTTGACCCATTTGTTGGGTTCGAGGTCCTTGTAGTGCTCGAAGAAATGCTGGATCTGCTCGAGCGTGATGGCGGGCAGGTCGGTGTAGTTCTCGATCTTCTCGTAGCGCCGCGTCAGCTTGGTGGACGGCACCGCGACGAGTTTCTCGTCGCCGCCGGATTCATCCTCCATCAGGAGGGCGCCGACGATGCGGCAGGACATGACGGCGCCCGGGATGATGGCGCGCGTGTTGGCCACGATCACGTCGCAGGGATCGCCGTCGTCCGACAGCGTGTGCGGGATGAAGCCGTAGTTGCCCGGGTAGCGCATCGCGGTATGCAGGAAACGGTCGACCACCAGCAGGCCCGCCTCCTTGTCCATCTCGTACTTGATGGGCTCGCCGCCGATCGGCACCTCGATGATGACGTTCACCTCGCCGGGCGGGTGCTTGCCGATCGACACCGCTTCAAGTTTCATCGCAAGCTCCGCAACGCGACAGGGCACCAGGGCGGACCGGAACGGCCTCCGACGGTCCCGGAGCGGGCCTGCCCGGCCCACTCCATCGCGAAAGGCTAATCGGAAACGGGCCGAAGATCCAGCCGGCGCGACGCCGGTCCGGAACTCGGGTTAACGGCGGCAACGATCGTCAGGTCGGTTCCGCGACGGTCAGTCGAACGCGAAGGCCACGCGCCCGCGCGTCTGGTCCCCGAACCGCTCCTCGGCGCGGCGGACGATGCGACCGCCGAGGTGCTCGTAGAAGCCGAGCGCGCGGTCGTTGTCGGCCAGCGCCCACACCAGGGTCGACGAGAAGCCGTGGTTGGCGAGGTCGCGCCGGGCGGCGTCGAACAGGCGCCGGCCGAAACCCAGCCCCTGGAACTCGGGCGCGAGGTAAAGTTCGAAGATTTCGCCGCCGTGCGGCAGCGACGGTACGCGGTTACGGCCGTAGCTGGCGTAGCCCGCGATCGCGTCGTCGAAGTCGATGACGGTCAACCGCGTGCCGCGCGTGATGGCGGTCCGCCACCAGGTCGGGCCGCGGCGGGCCACCATCTTCTCAAGCTCGCGTCCCGGAATGATGCCGCGGTAGGCGTCCCGCCACGCCGCGTCGTGCACGTCGGCAATGCTGTTGGCATCGCCGACCCGCGCACCCCTGATGGTAACAACGGTCTCGACCATGGAACGATGTTAGGTCGGGCCTCGCGCGCGAGGCAAGCCCCGCCCGCGCTTTTTTCCCCAGGCCGTGGCCTGCCCTCAGCGAGGGCGCGGTTGGGTCTGCGAGGCGCCGTTCGGCCGTCGCCCGGCCTCGGCGCGGTGGTTGGCCGGGCCCGCCGGACGGGCGGAACGCAGGGGCACCGTATCGGCGATGGGCCGCGGCTCGCCCGGCCCGGCCCTGCGGTCGTCGGGCCTCCGGTCGCGGCCACCCTGGGCCGCCCGGGGTGGCTGTCCGGGACGCCCGGAGCCCGACCGATCACCGCCGCCGGCCCCGACCGAGCCGTTGCGGCGGGGATGGTGCTGGCCGCGCGGCGCGTCCCGCGGGCGTTCCGCTTCCGCGAGCGCGGGAAGGGTCGCGAGACCCTCGGGCAGCGCCGCCACGTCGATCCGCCGGCGGATCAGCCGCTCGATGTCGCGCAGGTAGGCGCGCTCGTCCTCGGCCACCAGCGACACGGCGGAGCCGTCGGCCCCGGCGCGCGCGGTGCGGCCGATCCGGTGCACGTAGCTTTCGGCGATGTTGGGCAGGTCGAAGTTGATCACGTGCGTGATGCCGTCGACGTCGATGCCCCGCGCCGCGATGTCGGTGGCGACCAGCAGGCGCGACTTGCCCGACCGGAAGGCTCCCATGGCCCGCTCGCGCTGCCCTTGCGACTTGTTGCCGTGGATGGCGTCGGCCGGGATGTTGGCGGCGCCAAGGTGCTTCACGATACGGTCGGCGCCGTGCTTGGTGCGCGAGAACACCACGGCCCGCTCGATGGCCTTGTTCTCGAGAAGCTTGTGCAGCACGGCCTGCTTCTGCCGGGTCGGGCAGAAGATGATCGTCTGGGCGATGCGCTCCACCGTCGAGGCCACGGGCGTCACCGCGACCTGGACCGGGTTGGTCAGCATGGATCCCGCGAGATCGGCGATCTCCTTGGGCATGGTGGCTGAGAAGAACAGGCTCTGCCGGCGGGCCGGCAGCTTGGCCTGAATGCGCTTGATGTCGCGCACGAAGCCCATGTCGAGCATGCGGTCGGCCTCGTCGAGCACGAAGAGCTCGACCTCGCTCAGCACGATGGCGCGCTGGTCGAGCAGGTCGAGCAGGCGGCCCGGCGTCGCCACCACGATGTCGATCCCATTTGCGACCGCACGGATCTGGCGGTTGATCGGCACGCCGCCAAAGATGACCGTGGAGTTCAGGCGCAGGAAGCGCCCGTAGGTCGCGAAGCTCGCCTGGATCTGGCTCGCGAGTTCGCGGGTGGGCGACAGGATCAGCGCGCGGCAGGCGCGCGGGCCGGCTTGGCGGTTGATCTTGTCGAGGTGCTGCAGCATGGGCAGCGCGAAGGCTGCGGTCTTGCCGGTGCCGGTCTGGGCGACGCCGAGCAGGTCCTTGCCGGCCAGCACGTGCGGGATGGCGCGGTCCTGGATGGGGGTGGGCGTGTCGTAGCCCTCGGCCGCAAGCGCCTTCGTGATCGGCGCGATAAGGCCGAGTTCGGTGAATGTCGTCAAAGTGTAGGAACTTTCCTGGGAAGCGGGTGCACGATGGTGACGCCGAACGCGCGCCCGCCCGTGTCGGGTACGGCGCGCCTTGCACTTGCCCGTCGCGTGACCGGGCCGTCGTCAGGGTGCTTCGGTCATTGAGCGCGAGGCTTGAACCTCGTTCACGCAGCTTCGTGCGTGAACGCACGTCATCTGACCCGTGTGCAACATGCGCGTTGTGCGCTGCAAAGTCAACGTCGATGCGATCAAGGACTGGATGCCTGCTTCCATGGTGTAGCTATATCGGCCGTATCCCGATCCAAGCGCGTAAAGGCTCGGCGCCTCTTCTGGTCGCTACAGCGCCGGCCTCGGCCTCTGGCTTCGCGCATCAAGCCCCGGCGCTCCTTTCCGCAACCGCGCGAGCCGCCGCGGCGCCGCGATGGCTGTAAAGCACGTAGATCAGGAGGCCGAGCGCGAGCCAGCCGCCCAGCCGCGTCCACGTCTGCCAGGGCAGGAACGCCATCATGCCCAGGCACGTCGCGATGCCGAGCACCGGCACGAGCGGGTGCAAGGGCACGCGGAACGGGCGGGGCCGGTCGGGCTCCCGAACCCGCAGCACCAGAACCCCGGCGCACACGATCGCGAAGGCCAGCAGGGTGCCGACCGAAGTCAGGCGGCTCAGGGTCTCGACCGGCACGAAGCCGGCGAGACAGACGTCGAGAACCATCATGGTGGCGTGCGCGACCAGGGGGGTTTTGCGCGTTGGGTGGAGGCGCCCGAGCACCGCGGGCAGCATGCCGTCCTGCGCCATGGCGAACATCACCCGGCCCTGGCCCAGGAGCCCGACCAGGAGCACGGAAGTGAACCCGAGGATGACGCCGAGCTTCACGGTCACCTGCAGCCAAACGTAGGGCGTGCGCTCGATCGCGGTCGCGACCGGGGCCGCGTCGCCGTGCATCTGCTTGTAGTTGACCAGCCCCGTCAGCACGAACGCGAACGCCACGTAAAGCAGGGTGCAGATCGCGAGCGAGCCGAGGATGCCGATCGGCACCGTCCGCTGCGGCTCGTGGGCCTCGGCCGCGGTGGTGCTCACGGCGTCGAAGCCGAGGTAGGCGAAGAACACCACGCCGGCTCCCCGCAGCACGCCCGACCAGCCGAAGCTCCCGAACGCCCCCGTGTTGGCGGGCAGGAAGGGGTGGTAGTTCGCGGTGTCGACGTAGAAGGCACCGAGGCCGGTCACCACGAGGACTACCGCCACCTTCAGCACCACGAAGGCGGCGTTCACCCGCGCGGACTCGCTGATGCCCCCGATGAGCAGCACGGAAAGCACGACAATGATGCCGGCCGCCGGCAGGTCCACGAGCCCGCCCGACGAGGGCACGTTCGCGATAAGGCCCGGCAGCGCCACGCCCCAGCCCTGCAGGAGAGACCGGACGTAGCTCGACCAGGAGGACGCGACCGTTCCGGCCCCGATCGCATATTCCATCAGCAGGTCCCAGCCGATGATCCAGGCGGCGAACTCGCCCAGGGCCGCGTAGGCATAGGCGTAGGCGGAGCCCGCGGAAGGGACCATGCCGGCCATTTCGCTGTAGCACAGCCCCGTGAACGCGCAGCCGAGCGCCGCGACCGCCAGGCTGAGCACCACCGCGGGCCCGGCATAATCGGCCGCCGCGATGCCGGTCAGCGAGAACAACCCCGCCCCGACGGTCGCGCCGATACCCAGAAACAGGAGGTCGCCGGCCCCGAGCGTGCGGCGCAACCCCTGGTCCGCATCGCCGCCGATCGGCTTGCGCGCGAAATATCCTTCCGACATGCCGTCTCCGTTCCGTGGCCGATCAGGCCGCCATGGGCGGCTCGCGCGACCGCCGATGCAAGCGAAAGCTGGCCGGCGGGCTTCCGCGTCGCCGCGCCGCCGCGCCGCACGGGCATGAACGCTCAGGCACCCGCCGGGCGTGTCGGGACGGGAGCCACGGCGGTCACGGCCCGGCGGCGCCGCGGATCACGGCCAGAAAGGCTTCGCCGTAGCGTTCCAGCTTCTTCTCGCCCATTCCAGGGACGGTGCGCAGGTCGCGCAGATCGGTCGGGCGGCGCGCCGCGAGCTCCAGCAGCGTGGTGTCGTGGAACACCACGTAGGGTGGCACCCCTTGCGCCCGGGCCAGCCGCGCCCGCTCAGCGCGCAGCGCCTCGAACAGGGCTTCGGCGCCCGGCGCGGGGGTCCGCGCAGGCTCCCGCGAGCCCGCCGCGGGCTTGCCGGGCCGGTCGCGCCGCAGGTCCAGGCGGCGCTCGCCGCGCAGCACGCCGCGCGCCCCCTCCCCGAGCACCAGCGCCCCGTGAGCCGCGTGGTCCACGGCGAGCAGCCCGACGGCGGCCAGCTGCCGGACCACGGACAGCCAGGACTTCTCGCTCCGGTCCTTGCCGACCCCGAAGGTCGGCAGCGCGTCGTGGCGCGCCCGCGCGACCTTGTCGGTGGCGACCCCGCGCAGCACGTCGATCACGTGGCCGGCCCCGTAGCGCTGGCCCGTGCGGTAGACAGCCGACATGAGCTTCTGGGCGAGTTCGGTGCCGTCCATGGTTTCGACGGGGTTGAGGCAGTTGTCGCAGTGGCCGCAGCGGCCCGCATGGGCCTCGCCGAAATGAGCCAGGATGGCCTGGCGGCGGCACGAGGCGGTTTCGCAGATGCCCACCAGGGCGTCGAGCTTAGCGCGCTCGACCCGCTTGATGTCCGGGCCGGCCTCGCCCTCGTCGATCATCTGCCGCCGCCGCACGAGGTCGCTCAGGCCGTAGGCCATCCAAGCCTCCGACGGCAGGCCGTCGCGGCCCGCCCGGCCCGTTTCCTGGTAGTAGGCCTCCACCGAGCCCGGCATGTCGAGGTGGGCCACGTAGCGGACGTCGGGCTTGTCGACGCCCATGCCGAACGCCACGGTGGCGACGAGGCACAGCTTGTCCCGCGTCAGGAACGCGTCCTGGTTGGCGTCGCGGACCGCACGGTCGAGACCCGCGTGGTAGGGCAGCGCCGGGATGCCCTGGTCGGTCAGGAAGGAGGCGGTTTCCTCCACCTTGCGCCGGCTGAGGCAGTAGACGATGCCGCTCTCGCCCCGATGGGCCTTGAGGAAGGCCAGGAGCTGCTGGCGCGCCGCGTCCTTCTCGACGATGGAATAGCGGATGTTGGGCCGGTCGAAGCTGGTGGCGAAGACGCGGGCCGCTTCCAGGCCCAGGCGGGCCCGCAGGTCGTCACGCGTTTGCGGATCCGCCGTGGCGGTCAGCGCCACGCGCGGCACGCCGGGGAACCGATCCCCGAGCACCGCGAGCCGGAGATATTCGGGCCG
>CAXTEP010000158.1:0-3072 GCA_964243125.1 uncultured Lichenihabitans sp.
GTGTCGGATTCCGAGCGCAAGGCGCTGGCCCTGACGGGCTCGGGCGACATCATCTTCGACTGGAACGTGGGCGCCGACCGCATCTACGTGAGCCCCGACGTGGAAGCCCAGCTCGGCCTGCCGCGCGGCGCGCTGGAAGGGCCCGCGGCCGGCTGGTTCGAGCGCCTGCACGGGCTCGACCGCGACCGCTACCGCGCCTGCCTCGACACGGTGCTCGAACAGCGCTGCGGCCGCATCGCCCAGGATTTCCGCCTCCGCGCCGCCGACGGGCAGTACTTCTCCTACCTGATGAAGGCCCGCCCCGTGGTGGGTCCCGGCGGCGACGTGGTCCGGGTCATCGGCACCCTGGCCGACGTCACCGACGTCCGGGCCGCCGAGGACCGCCTGCTGCAGGACGCCGTGCACGACAGCCTGACGGGCCTGCCCAACCGCGAGCTGTTCTTCGACCGGCTCGACACGGCCACCAGGCTGGCGCGCGACGACGACCGTGCCCGCCCCGCCGTGATCTCGCTCGACATCGACCGCTTCAAGCACATCAACGAGCAGGTCGGGCTGTCGGTCGGCGATTCCATCCTGCTGACGGTGGCCCGGCGGCTCAACCGCCTGATCCAGCCCCAGGACACGCTGGCGCGAATCGGCGGCGACCAGTTCGCCCTCATCATCCTGTCCGAGCAGGACCCCGAGCAGGTGATGGGGCTCGCCGAAAGCATCCGCCGCACGCTCAACACCGCCATCTCCTTCGCGCGCTACGAGATCGCGCTCACGGTCTCGGTCGGGGTCGCGCGGTTCGACACGCAGGTCCACGTCCGGCGCGACGACATGCTCAAGGACGCCGAGATCGCCATGACGCACGCCAAGCGGGCCGGCGGCGACGCGGTCGAACTGTACCGGACCGGCATGCGGGCCGTGCGCGGCGAGCGGCTGGCGCTCGAGTCGGACCTGCGCCGGGCCGTGGAGCGGGGCGAGATCAAGGTTCTGTTCCAGCCCATCGTGCGACTGCAGGACCGGACGGTGGCGGGCTTCGAGGCCCTGATGCGGTGGGAGCACCCCCGGCTCGGCCTCCTCGGCCCGGCGGAGTTCATCCCGCTGGCCGAGCAGACCGGCCTGATCGTCGACCTCGGCCTGTTCGCGCTCGACCGGACCGCGCGCGAGCTCGCCTCCTGGCAGCAGGCGCTCGACGTGACGCCGCCCATCTACGCCAGCGTCAACGTCTCGTCGCGGCAGCTGCTGCGCCACGACCTGCTGGGCGACGTCAAGGCCGTGATCACCCGCTCGGGAGTGCTGCGCAACTCGCTCAAGCTGGAGCTGACCGAGAGCCTGATGATGGAGAACCCGGAATACGCGGCCCAGATGCTGCACCGCATCCGGGACCTGGGAGCCGGCCTGTCGCTCGACGATTTCGGGACCGGCTACTCGTCGCTCTCCTACCTGCAGCGCTTTCCCTTCGACACGGTGAAGATCGACCAGTCCTTCGTGCGGCAGAACGGCAAGGGAAGCCGCCCCGTGATCCTGCGCTCCATCGTGATGCTCGCCCACGACCTCGGCATGGAGGTGGTGGCCGAGGGCGCGGAATCCGAAAGCGACGTGATCGAGCTGAGCCAGCTCGGCTGCGAATACGCGCAAGGCTTCGCGTTCGGCAAGCCCATCACGGCCGCCGAGGCGCGCCGGATGATGGGGGCCGCGAGCGAGGCGGCGTAAACGTGGCTCCCTGCCCAGGGTGGGTCATCCGATGCTCGCGTGTGATCCGCCATCGGCATCACGACAGAAATCAAGCGTCGGATCGAAGCCGGTCAGGAAATCCTGCGGCGCTGAGCACCTTGCGGCGCACGGTTTTCGCGCCTGAGTTAGGAAGGTAAGCTGCCGACTGGTTACCCCGACAGCGAACTCGTTCAGGAATGGTGGAGTGATGCAGCCTGTTAGCGCGAATGCCCGTCGTTACGACGGCATGACGATCGCCTTCCACTGGTTGACTGCCATTCTGGTCATCACGCAATGGCTGGGGGCCCAGACGATCGACTGGTTCCCGAGAGGCCCGTTACGCGTTGACGCGCGATCGTTCCATATCGCTTTCGGAGTGGCACTGGCGGCGATCCTGGCGGCGCGCATCGTATGGCGGGCGTCGAAAGGCCGCCGCTTGCCTCTGGCCGATGCCGGCGCGTTGAACGTGATCGCCAAGGGGACCCATTGGGCCCTGTACACACTGCTAGTCGCCATGGTTGCAGCCGGTCTTGTCCTGGAATGGACGCGGGGCGACAGCATCTTCAACCTGTTTTCCGTTCCGGCCTACGATCCAGGCAATCACGCTCTCGTCGAGCGCATGCAACACGTTCATGGACTTATCGGCTGGGCTATCCTGGCGCTGGCCGGCCTACATGCCGCGGCGGCACTCGTTCATCGGTATCTTTGGCACGATGGTGTGCTCAACCGAATGCTGCCGCGGCGTTTGGAACCCTGATGCCATGACGCTGACGAGCCGCGGCACCGACCTTCGTGTCGACGTCAAACCTCAACACAGAGCCAGGTCGGTCGTTTAATCGTTCGACCGTTCAAGTCCCTTGGCGAGCTTTTCATGTTCGGCGTCGACGTCGGTGAACTTGGCAATGAAGTTCTTGACGTCGGCGTTTTTGGTCTCGGATTTCTCCTTCTCGGCGTCCTTCTTGTCCTCGGCGTTGATCCGTATCGCTTCGCGGATGTACAGGGCATCAAAGGCCTTGCCGCTCAACTTCTCCAGGTCCGCCATATGGGCCTTGTCAGCCGCTTCGAGGTCGGTCGGCAACGTCACACCCTCCTGCTTGCCAAGCTTCTCCAGGGCCGCATTATATGTCTCGTGGTCTTGGACGAGCTTCCGGGCGTAGGTTTTCACGTCTTCGCGCGAGGACTTCGAAGACGCCAGCTTGGCCGCTTCAAGCTCGTATGCCGCGCCGCGCCGGTCCTTCGTAAGATAGCTTTTATCGGACCCGCTCAATTGCCCGCTCTGTGCGGAAGCTTGGCCCACAAAGCCGAGCAGCGCAGCCATAATCGCTGTATATTTCATCACGTCGTCCTCCGGGTCGTTGCCGATACTGAACGGTC
>CAXTEP010000158.1:3172-7152 GCA_964243125.1 uncultured Lichenihabitans sp.
ATCGCTGTATATTTCATCACGTCGTCCTCCGGGTCGTTGCCGATACTGAACGGTCCCTGTTTGCACGACGTTCCTGCTGTGTTTGTCGCATCAACACGAGCCACAGTACCGTCACGAGCGGGACGGATGTTCCGCGGTCTCGTTGACGCGGCGATGATCGCTTCTGCCCGTCACGTCGGGAGACGTCGAAATTGCCCTTGCGCCGACATTGTCCGGGAGGTCGATGGATTCACGCCTTGACCACGTTTCCCCGCAAAAGTCCTTCCCTGGCCAGCACGTTGCGGGTGTCGACCACCAGGCGCCCGTGCGCCGCGATCACCCGATAGTCGACCCCGTCGTGGTCGGTGGCGATCAGCACGGCGTCGTGGGCCGCGACCGTGTCGGGGGTGAGCGCCGCCGAGCGCCGGCCCGCCAGTCCCGGGTGCTCGCGGGTGGGCGGGATCACGGGCACGTGGGGGTCGTGGAACGCGGCCCGGGCGCCGCGCCCTTCGATCAGCTCCATCAGGCGGAGCGAGGGGCTTTCGCGCGTGTCCTCGATGTTCTTCTTGTACGCCACCCCGACCACGAGGACGCTCGCGTCCCGCAGGCCCCGGCCCGAGCGGGCGTCGAGCGCACGCGCCAGCCGGTCCACCACGTAATGCGGCATGGCGGTGTTGATCTCGCCCGCGAGCTCGATGAAGCGGGTCGGCGTGTCGAACTCGCGCGCCTTCCAGGCGAGGTAGAAGGGGTCGATCGGCACGCAATGGCCGCCCAGGCCCGGGCCGGGATAGAAGGGCATGAAGCCGAACGGCTTGGTCTTGGCGGCCTCGATCACCTCCCACACGTCGATCCCCATCGGCTCGAACACGACCTTGAGCTCGTTCACCAGCGCGATGTTGACCGACCGGAAGATGTTCTCGGTCAGCTTCACGGCCTCGGCCGTGGCGGTCGAGGAGACCGGCACGGTGCGGACCACCAGGCGGTCGTACAGCGCGACCGCGCAGGCGAGCGCGTGCGGCCCGTCCCCGCCCACCACCTTGGGAATGGTGGAGGTCTGGTAGTCGGCGTTGCCGGGGTCCTCCCGCTCGGGCGAGAAAGCGAGCAGGAAGTCGTGGCCCGAGCGAAGGCCGGAGCCTTCCAGGATCGGCCTGACGAGCTCGACCGTGGTGCCCGGCCAGGTGGTCGATTCCAGCACCACGAGCTGCCCCGGCCGCAGCCGGGCCGCGATCGACCGCGCGGTCTGCACGATGAAGGACATGTCGGGCTCGCGCTGCCGGGTCAGCGGCGTCGGCACCGCGATCAGGATCGCGTCCGGCTCGTCCAGCCGCGTGAAATCGTCCGTCGCGGCGAAGCGGCCGTCGCGCGCCGCGGCGTGGATGGCCTCGGTCGGGATGTGCCGGACGAAGCTCTCCCCCCGGTTGAGCTCGGCCACGCGAGAACCGTTGACGTCGAAGCCCAGCACGCGGAAGCGGGCGCGGGCCGCCGCCAGCGCGAGCGGCAGGCCGACGTAGCCCAGGCCCACGATGCCGATGGTGCACGAGCGGTCCTCGATCCGGGCCAGCAGGCCGGCGAAGCGCTCGGGCGTCGGGAGGGCGTCTGGCAATCCGGGGCTCGCTTTCGGAATTTCGGGCGGGCCGCAGCCATAGCGGGATTGTCGGCGCGGGCCAAATCGGTGCGCCGCGCGGGTAGGCAAGCCGGGCGGCCCGCTTTAAACCACGAGAACCTTTCTTCCCAACCCGGCCCCGTGCGGCGCGAACGCGTTCCGGGACCGCCACCAAGGGTCCTCATGACCGCCACCCTGCTCTTCGACCTCGACGGCACGCTGGTCGAAACCGACCACCTGCATTTCAAGGCGTTCCGGACCATCTTCACGCCGCTCGGGGTCGCCATCGACTGGGACCTCTACCGGCAGGGATTTATCGGCCGGGCCAATTCCGACATCGCGGCAGCGTTCCTGCCCCACATCCCGGCCGAGCGGCACGCCGCCATCATGGACAGCAAGGAAGCGGCCTACCGCGACCTCGTCACCACGGTGGAGGAAGCGTCCGGCCTCAGCGCCCTGCTGGACTGGGCCGAGGCGCGAGGCATCCGCTGCGGCGTGGTCACCAACGCGCCGCGCGCCAACGCCGAACTCCTGCTCAAGGCCCTGCGGCTCGAACACCGCTTCGCGACCCTGATCATCGGGGCCGAACTCGAACGCTCCAAGCCCGACCCCCTGCCCTACCGGAGGGCCCTGGAGGTGCTGGGCGGCGACGCCGCGCATTCGGTCGCGTTCGAGGACTCGCCGTCGGGCGCGGTCGCGGCCGTGGCGGCGGAGCTCGGCGTCGTGGGCCTGGTCACCTCCGTGGAAGCCTCCGACCTGCTCGGCGTCGGCGTGTCGATCGTGGCGCGCGACTACACCGACCCCGCGGTGCTGGCCTACGTGCGGGAGCGCACCGCGGCGGCCTAGCGCGCGTCCGGTTCGTTCCACAAGGCCGCTGCATTTGCCGGGCAGGGTGGCGGGCGCAGGAAACCGGAGGGCGTCGGGGTGAACTTCCAGCTGGTGCGGGCGAGCGACACCGAGATCGCGATCTGGAACACCGACCACGGCCACATCTTCGTGTACGAGGTCGCGGCCGGCGCCCGGGCGCTCAGGCCGGCGTTCTGCCGGGAAGTGCCCGACGCCGCGTTGGATGCGGCCAGCATGACCGCCGAGGCGCTCGGCTTCGCCACAGGGGAGGCCCGCCTCCGCAAGCTGCTCGCCCCGTAACCCCGCGCGCCGGGTCCTCGCGCTTGCGAAATCCGCCAAGTCTGGCAAAAGTCGCGACCCCCCGGGCCTCGCACGACCGCCCGGGGCCGTCCACGCCGACAGCCAGGTGAGCCGCCATGAAAATCACTCTTGAACGCGCGGCCCTGCTCAAGTCCCTCGGCCACGTGTACCGGGTAGTCGAGCGCCGGACCACCATCCCGATCCTGTCCAACGTGCTGATCCGGGCGGACCACGAGGGCGTGCAGTTGAAGGCGACCGACCTCGACCTGGAAGTGACCGAGACGCTGCCGGCTGACGTCGGCCAGCCGGGCGCCACCACGCTGCCGGCCCACGTGCTGCATGACATCGTGCGCAAGCTGCCCGACGGCTCGCAGGTGACGCTCGAGATGACGGGCGACGCCACCCAGCTGCTGCTGCGCTCGGGCCGCTCGCGCTTCCAGCTGCAGTGCCTGCCCGAGAGCGACTTCCCCGACCTGTCGGCGGGCGAGCTGACCCACGCGTTCAAGCTCCCGGCCGGGCAGCTGAAGCAGCTGATCGAGAAGACCCAGTTCGCCATCTCGACGGAGGAAACCCGCTACTACCTCAACGGCATCTACATGCACGCCATGGAGGTCGAAGGCCGGCCCGTGCTGCGCGTGGTGTCGACCGACGGCCACCGGCTGGCGCGGGTGGAGATCGCGGCGCCCGACGGCTCGGCCGACATGCCCGGCGTGATCGTGCCCCGCAAGGCCGTGTCCGAGATCCAGAAGCTGATCGAGGATCCGGCCGCCGAGGTCGAGATCCAGCTGTCGCCCACCAAGATCCGGCTGACCTTCGGGTCCGTGGTGCTGACCACCAAGCTGATCGACGGCACCTTCCCGGACTACGGCCGCGTCATCCCGGCCGGCAACGACAAGTACCTCACGGTCGAGAAGGGCCCCTTCGCGGCCGCGGTCGACCGCGTGTCGACCATCTCGTCGGAGCGGGGCCGGGCCGTGAAGCTCGCGCTCGCGGACGGCAAGCTGACGCTCAGCGTCAACAACCCCGATTCCGGCTCGGCCACCGAGGAGCTCGACGTCGACTACCACGCGGCTCCGCTCGACATCGGCTTCAACGCTCGCTACCTGCTCGACATCACGGCCCAGCTCGACAACGACACGGCGCTGCTGAAGCTCGCCGATCCCGGCTCGCCGACGCTGGTTCTCGACCGCGAAGGCGCCGCGGCGCTCTACGTGCTGATGCCGATGCGGGTGTGACGGCGGGCGAAGCGCAC
>CAXTEP010000159.1:0-7068 GCA_964243125.1 uncultured Lichenihabitans sp.
AATCATTCCCACTCGATCGTTCCGGGCGGCTTCGAAGTGATGTCGTAGACGACGCGGTTGATGCCCCGGACCTCGTTGATGATGCGGGTGGCGGCTCGGCCCAGGAACGCCATGTCGAACGGGAAGAAGTCGGCCGTCATGCCGTCGGTCGAGGTCACGGCCCGCAGGGCGCAGACCTGGTCGTAGGTGCGCCCGTCGCCCATGACCCCCACGGTGCGCACCGGCAGCAGAACCGCGAAGGCCTGCCAGATCACGTCGTAGAGCCCCGCGGCGCGGATCTCGTCGAGGAAAATCGCGTCGGCCTGCCGCAGGATGTCGAGCTTATCGGGCGTGACGGTGCCGGGGATGCGGATCGCCAGGCCCGGCCCAGGGAACGGGTGGCGCCCCACGAAGCGCGGCGGCAGGCCGAGCGCCGCGCCCAGCACCCGCACCTCGTCCTTGAACAGCGCCCGCAGGGGCTCGACGAGCTGCATGCGCATGCGCTCGGGTAGGCCGCCGACGTTGTGGTGCGACTTGATCGTCACCGAAGGGCCGCCAGAGAACGACACGCTTTCGATCACGTCGGGGTAGAGCGTGCCCTGGGCCAGGAAGTCGGCGCCGCCGATCTTCTCGGCCTCGGCCTGGAAAACGTCCACGAACAGGCGGCCGATCGTCTTGCGCTTCTCTTCCGGGTCGGCCACCCCCGCGAGCGCGCCCAGAAAGGTGTCGGCCGCGTCCACGCGGACGAGCGGGATGTTGTAATGGTCGCGGAACAGGGTCACGACCTCGCGCGCCTCGTCCTTGCGCAGCAGGCCGTGGTCCACGAAAACGCAGGTGAGCTGGTCGCCGACCGCCTCGTGGATCAGCACGGCCGCGACCGACGAATCGACACCGCCCGACAGCCCGCAGATGACCTGTCCGGACCCGACCTGGGCACGGATGCGGGTCACGGCCTCGTCGCGAAACGCCGCCATGGTCCAGTCGGACCGGAGTTTCGCGACCCGGTGAAGGAAGTTGGCGATCAGTTTGCCGCCGTCGCGCGTGTGCACCACCTCGGGGTGGAACATCAGGCCGTAGCGGCCGCGGGTCTCGTCGGCGATCACCGCGTAGGGGGCGTTGGCCGAGGAGGCCACGACCCGGAACCCGTCCGGCATGCGGGTGATGCGGTCGCCGTGGCTCATCCAGACGGACGGGCGGGCGCCCACCTCCCACATCCCGTCGTAGAGCGGGCTCGCGGCCTCGACCGACAGGTCGGCGCGGCCGAACTCGCCGTGCCCGCCGCTCGCCACCGCCCCGCCCAGCTGCTCGGCCAGCAGCATCTGGCCGTAGCAGATGCCCAGCACCGGAACGCCCGAGTCGAACACGGCCTGGGGAGCGCGGGGGCTACCGGGCTCCGGCACCGAGCCGGGTCCGCCCGACAGGATCACGGCCCTGGGGGTCAGGCGCTCGAAGGCTGCCGCGGCCGACTGGAACGGCGCGATCTCGCAGTAGACGCCCGCTTCCCGCACCCGGCGCGCGATCAGCTGCGTGACCTGCGAGCCGAAATCGATGATCAGCACTTTGTCGTGCTGCCCCGGCGCTTCGCCCGGGCTGGCGGCCGGGATCGCCTGCTGGTCGGTGGCGCGCGCTGTCATGGTCCGCATCCTCGTGTCGGGCCCCGCATAGATCAGTTCGCCCCGGCGGTGCAATCGCCGGGCCGCCGCGGTTGGCCGACCCCCCGGTGGTGAACGATTTTATACCCGCATGCGACCGACCCGGTTGAGGGCCGGGCAAAGACCCGGGGCTTACGATCCCCGAGCGGCAGGGAGGCACGGGATGGACAGCTGGTTGCGATCCCTAGAACGCCTGCCGTCGCACTTCGCCCGCGACACGGAACCCTTGCGCGTCGCCCGCCCGCCGCCCGCCAAACCGGACCGGGAGCGAGAACCGCGCGGTGCGAGGGGGTGGGGCGACAGGCTGAAACTCCGCCTTGCCCGCGAAGCCGAGCGGCAGAACCGCGGGAGCGCGGCGGGCTGGTGAGGCGTCACCTTGACCGGCCCGCCCTTCGGCCCGCAAGCTTCGGCCCAATGGTCCGGACCCGTCCCCTCGCGATCACGCCTGACATCCTGCTCAAGGCCTATTCGGTCGGGCTGTTCCCCATGGCCGACTCGGCCGACGACCCGGCCCTGTTCTGGGTCGATCCCGAGCAGCGCGGCGTGTTTCCCCTCGACGGGATCCGGGTCTCGGCGAGCCTCGCCAAGGCGGTGAGGTCGGACCGCTTCGATGTCGTGGCCGACCGCGACTTCGACGCCGTGATCGCGGCCTGCGCGGCCCCGACCCCGGGCCGGCCCGCGACCTGGATCAACGCCCGGATCCGCGACCTGTTCGGCGACCTGTTCCGGTCCGGGCAGGCCCACACGGTCGAGGCCTACCGGGACGGCGCGTTGGTGGGCGGGCTCTACGGTCTGGCGATCGGGGCCGCGTTCTTCGGGGAAAGCATGTTCCATCGGACCACCGACGCTTCGAAGGTCTGCCTCGTCCATCTCGCGGCCCGGCTGAGGGCGGGCGGCTTCCGGCTGCTCGACACGCAGTTCATCACGCCGCACCTCGCGAGCCTGGGCGCGGTCGAGCTGCCGAGAGCCGCCTACAAGACCCGGCTCGCCGACGCGATCGGCCGCGAGGCGGCTTTTCACGCCTGGGGCGGTCTCGGGCAGGTCGATGGCCGGACTGCCCTGGCGGCGCTGCAGCGTTAGGGCGCTCGCGTCCCGGCCGGGCCGGACCGGCTCTACCGGCCGCCGCGGTTGCCTGCGGGGTCGCGGCCCACCACGGTTTCAGACGAATAGTCGGTGGTGGGGAAGAAGCTTTGGCTCGGCTGGCGGCGCTCCGCGAAGGCGTCGTCGGCCGGCTTAGTCCGCACCACGCGCCTGGGCTTGGGCGGCACGGCGCCGGGGTCGGGCGGCGGGCGCGCGTTGTCGGGCGCCGGCGCGTCGACGGGCGGCGCGCCCGCGTCGGCGGTGACCGCCGGGGCCTCGTGGATCACCTCCGTGCCGCCCTTACACTCGGTCAGCCAGATGTCGTAGATCGGGTGCTCGATCCCGTGCAGGCCCGGGCTCGCCGCATACATCCAGCCCGAGAAGATGCGCTTGTAGTCCTTGTCGGACGTGACCTCGTCGACCTCAACGAAGGTGTCGGTCTGGGGCGCTTCCGTGGGCGGGCGGGTGTAGCAGACGCGCGGCGTCACCTGCAGGGAGCCGAACTGCACCGTCTCGTCGGTCGCGACCTCGAACGAGATGATCCGCCCCGTGATCTTGTCCAGGCCGGAGAACACCGCGGTGGGGTTCTTGATCTTGTCGGCCCGGGCCGCCCCCGCGAGGCCGAGCATCAGGGTAGCGGTCAGCGCCGCGGCGAGCGGTAGCCTGCGACGGCGTTCGGAAGCCCGGGTCGAGGCGGAAGCGGAGAAGGGTCGCAAATGTCGCCTTTGGAATGCATGCCGCGGCGGGCGGGGTTGGCGGATGGCTTTGGGCGGCGCTTGTGTCAAAAATCGGGGCGCGACGTCCCGCGGAGGGTCGGGATGCAGCGATTGAGCCTCGTCACGGTGCTGGTGCCCGACTACGACGCGGCCCTCGCCTTCTACGTCGGCGCGCTCGGGTTCCGGCTGGCCGAGGACAGGGCGATGCCGGACGGCAAGCGGTGGGTCGTGGTGGAGCCGCGCGGTCCCGGCGGCGCAGGCCTGCTGCTGGCCCGGGCCGCCGATGCGGCCCAGCGCGCCGCCGTGGGACGCCAAGCCGGCGAACGGGTGTTCCTGTTCCTCCAAACGGACGATTTTGCGCGCGACCACGCGGCGTTCCGAACCCGCGGGGTCGCGTTCAGGGAAGAGCCGCGCGACGAGGACTACGGCCGCGTCGCGGTTTTCACGGATGGATTCGGCAACCTGTGGGACCTGATCGAGCCGAAGGTGGCCGGCGCCGCCCGGGCCGGCCCACGATCCTGATCCGCGGGGCCGCGGCGCCGGACCTCGATGCTCAGTTCGGGGTCCAAGCGCCGTAATCGCCGCCCGACGGCGTGCGGACGCCCGACTTCAGGGTCGAGCCCTGGGGCCGGTAGGCGTCGGGCGTGCCGGTCATGTTGGGAATGTAGGGCCGCTGCCATTCGCGCGGCGTGTAGGCCTCCTCGGTGGGCGGCGTATCGACCGTGTGGTGCAGCCAGCCGTACCAGCCGGGCGGCGTCAGCGAACCCTCGCTTTCGCGCGCGTAGATCACCCAGCGGCGTTCGAAGTGGAGGACCGGGTCGATGCCGGGCTTGCGGTAGTAGCTGTTGCCGAACTCGTCGGTGCCGACGAGCTGGCCGAAACGGCTCGTGTAGAGCTTGGTTCCGACCGTCTGGGACGACCACCACGTGAAGATGCGCAGCAGGCGGGCCTTGGTGCTGGGTGACATGAGGCAGCTCGGGTGACGGGTGGCGAGGAGCGTTATGGCGCGGGCGGGCGGGCAGGTCAAAGCCGTTCGGGGGTCGCGCGAGCGCGCCCGACCGGGAACATATCGTGTACGATGCTTATCCACAGCTGAGTCGGGGTGCGGCAGATCGGCTTTTGCGGCTGGAAAACGCCATTTTCGCTGGTGAGTCAAAGTCTCCGGTTCGGAGAATTATCCGGCGGTTCGGAGTCAAGATCGAAGCGCCGTGGTGGCCTGTAGATTCACAGGATAGATGACTCGCTACCAATGGGTTGAACAATTACATTCAAAGTCTTCGCTCACGTTCGTCCGTTGCTGACGGATCGAGCGTGAGCCAAGCAATGGGAGTCTCGGAACGGGCTGTTTCAGGTTCTTCCATTGAGACTGACGGTGACCACGTTTCCGCAACTCGCTTGCGGGGCGCTCAGTGTATGAGAGCGCCGGCGTTGGACCAAACATTTGGGTGATGCGCGATGAAGTTCGAACGCCTTTTCACGACCACGGCCGGTGCGCCCTACGGTTCCATAGCGTTCCGCACGGCGCGGAGCGAAATCCGCAACCCGGATGGCTCGGTCGTGTTCGCGCTGGACGACATCGAGGTGCCGGCCGCCTGGAGCCAGGTCGCGGCCGACGTGCTAGCACAGAAGTACTTTCGCAAGGCCGGGGTGCCGGCGCGGCTGAAGAAGGTCGAGGAGAACGACGTCCCCTCGTTCCTGTGGCGCTCCGTGCCCGACGAGGCGGCGCTCGCGGCCCTGCCCGAAGCCGAGCGCAGCGTGTCGGAAACCTCTGCCCGCCAGGTGTTCGACCGGCTCGCCGGCACCTGGACCTACTGGGGCTGGAAGGGCGGCTACTTCACCGCCGAGGCCGACGCGCACGCATTCCATGACGAGCTGCGCTTCATGCTGGCCCGGCAGATGGTGGCGCCCAACTCGCCACAATGGTTCAACACCGGGCTGCACTGGGCCTACGGAATCGACGGCCCCGCGCAGGGTCACTACTATTACGACCCTACGACGGGCGATGTTAAGTCATCGACATCCGCCTACGAGAGGCCTCAACCGCACGCGTGCTTCATCCAGTCGGTCGCCGACGACCTCGTCAACGAGGGCGGCATCATGGACCTGTGGGTCCGCGAAGCGCGGTTGTTCAAGTACGGGTCGGGCACGGGCACCAACTTCTCGCGCCTGCGCGGCGAGAACGAGAAGCTGTCGGGCGGCGGACGCTCGTCGGGCCTGATGAGCTTCCTCAAGATCGGCGACCGCGCCGCCGGGGCCATCAAGTCGGGCGGCACCACGCGCCGCGCTGCCAAGATGGTGGTGATCGACGCCGACCACCCCGACATCGAGGCCTACGTGGATTGGAAGGTCCGCGAGGAGCAGAAGGTCGCGGCGCTGGTGACCGGCTCCAAGCTCAACAAGCGGCACCTGAAGGCCATCCTGCGCGCCTGCCTCAACTGCGAGGGCCCGGGCGACGACTGCTTCAACCCCGACAAGAACCCGGCGCTCAAGCGCGAGATCAAGCTGGCCCGCAAAAACTTCGTGCCGGACGGCATGGTCAAGCGCGTGCTGCAACTCGGCCGCCAGGGCCACACGAGCATCGACCTGCCCGAGTTCGATACGGACTGGGACTCGGAAGCCTACCTCACGGTGGCGGGCCAGAACTCGAACAACTCGGTCCGCGTCACCGACGATTTTCTGCGCGCCGTCGAGACCGACAAGCCGTGGCACCTGACGAGCCGGCTCGGCGGCAAGACCGTCAAGACGCTTCAGGCCCGCGCCCTGTGGGAGAAGATCGGCACCGCGGCCTGGGCCTCGGCCGACCCGGGCCTGCAGTACCACACCACCATCAACGACTGGCATACCTGCCCGGCGGCTGGCTCCATCAACGCGTCAAATCCCTGTTCCGAGTACATGTTCCTGGACGACACGGCCTGCAATCTCGCGTCCCTGAACCTGCTGCAGTTCCGCGACGAGGCCACCAAACGGGTGGATACGCGAGCCTACGAGCACGCGGTGCGGCTGTGGACCGTGGTGCTGGAAATCTCGGTCCTCATGGCGCAGTTCCCGAGCCGCGAGATCGCCCGGCTGTCCTACGACTACCGGACGCTGGGCCTGGGCTACGCCAACATCGGCGGCCTGCTCATGGCGTCGGGCATCCCCTATGATTCCAGCGCCGGCCGGGCGATCTGCGGGGCGCTGTCGGCCATCATGACGGGCGTGTGCTACGCGACCTCGGCCGAGATGGCGAGCGAGCTCGGGCCGTTTCCGGGCTACGCTCCCAACGCGGAGGCCATGCTGCGCGTCATGCGCAACCATCGCCGCGCGGCCCGCGGGGACGCGTCGGGCTACGAGGGGCTCGCGGTGTCGCCCGTGCCGCTCGTGGCCGACGACTGCCCGGACGCGAACCTGATCGAGCGAGCGCAGCATGCCTGGGACGAGGCCATCGCGCTCGGCGAGCGGCACGGCTATCGCAACGCGCAGGTGACCGTGGTGGCGCCCACTGGGACCATCGGCCTGGTGATGGACTGCGACACGACCGGGATCGAGCCGGACTTCGCCCTGGTGAAGTTCAAGAAGCTCGCGGGCGGCGGCTACTTCAAGATCATCAACCGCGCCGTGCCCGAGGCCCTGCGGTCGCTCGGCTACCGCGAATCGGAGCT
>CAXTEP010000160.1:0-1735 GCA_964243125.1 uncultured Lichenihabitans sp.
ACAGGAGTGGCGCATGGGATTCGATCGGAAAAGCCCGGCTGATCTCGCCCGCCGCCTGGGCATGCGCCGGGACCGACCCCAGGCCGGCGAGGCCCGGCGCCAGTCCGATACCTGGCGGCGCGAGACGTTTACGCTGCCGCGCGACGAAGCCATGCCCCGGATCATCTATCTTTTCCCGTCCGACGACGCACCGACCGGCGGCATCAAAGTGATCTACCGCCATGCCGAGCTTCTGGCCGACATGGGCGTCGACGCCTCCGTGCTCCATCCGTTCGACCTATCGTTTCGCTGTACGTGGTTCGACCACCGGACGCGACTGCTCGACAGCATGGCTTTGGACCCGGGCGGCGATTTCGTCGTCATCCCGGAGCTGTGGGCGCCGATGTTCGGCCCGCAGTGCCGTGCGCAGGGCGTCCGCTACGGCATCTTCGTGCAGAACGGCTACATCACCCACCCGGTGCTGCCGGATCACCCGGCCGAGCTGCACGACGAGGCCTACCTGCGGGCCGACCTCGTCCTGTCCATCTCGGACGACACCGCCGAGATGGTGAAGCTCAACTTCCCCGGCCTCGACCCGGATCGCATGGTGCGGGTGCGATGTTCCGTGCCGCGGAGCTTTCTCGCGGTCACGCCACCGACGGGGCGCGAGCGGGTGATCACCTACATGCCGCGCAAGATGGCCGCGCACTCGGTCAGGGTCGTCAAGGCCCTGGAACGGAACCTTCCGGCGCCCTGGCGCCTGGTGCCGATCCACAACGTCGATGAAGCCACGTGCGCCGCGATGCTGCACGCATCGCAGATCTTCCTGTCCTTCTCGGAATTCGAGGGACTGGGGCTACCGCCGCTCGAAGCGGCGCTCGCTGGAAATCGCGTGGTGGGCTACACTGGCCAGGGCGCCCGGGAATATTGGCACCGGCCGATCTTCGAGGAGGTCCACCAGGGCGACGTCATCGGCTTCGTCAAAGCGGCCCTCGCGGCCGTCCAGCTCCTCGATCACGACGAAGCCGATCGGGCGGCACTCGGGCCGGAACGGGACGGCCTGGCCGAACAGTTCTCGGCGGCCGCGGAGCTGTCGAGCCTGGATGCCCTAAAGCACCGCATCTCGGGCTGCTTCACGGGACGGTGAAAAGGGCTCGCCGGACGGATCCGGCGAGCCTTGAGTCGCGGGGCGCCGGGACGGGCCCGGCGCGCCGAGGTCAGGCGGCCTGGTAGGCCGTGATCAGGGCATTGGTCTGGTCGGTCGTCATCACCCCGATCTGGTTCGAGGTGAAGGCGCCAGCCTGCGCCGTCGACAGGGTGGAGATGTCGCTCGTCGAGACACCGGCGATGGCCGACGTGCTGATGCTGCGCAGTTCGTTCGTCGACAAGGCCTGGAACGTGTCGGTCGTCAGGGCTCCGATCTGGACCGAGGTGAGGCTGGAGAACTGAGACGTCAGCAGGCTGTTCAGCTGGTCCGTCTTCAGCGCCGACACCTGATCGGTCGTCAGTACGGCGATATCGGCGGTGCTGAAGCTGCGGAGCTGAGTGCTCGACAGCTTGGAAACCTGCACCGTCGTGAAGCCCCTGACGCCCGCGGTGGTCAGACCTGCCAGCAATGCCGTCGACAGTCCGCTCACCTGCTCGGTCGACAGGCTCGCCACCTGCCCGCTCGTCAGGCCCTTGGCCGCCGTGGCCGACAAGTTGGACACCGAGGTCGACAGCGCCGTCAGCTCGTCGGTCGTCAGCACGGCCGCCT
>CAXTEP010000160.1:1835-7031 GCA_964243125.1 uncultured Lichenihabitans sp.
CGACAGGCCCCGCAGGCCCGCGCTCGTCAGGCTGTTGAGCTGGGCGGTCGACAGCCCGCTCACCTGATCGGTCGACAGGCTCGCCACCTGCCCGCTCGTCAGGCCCTTCACGGCCGCGGTCGACAGCTTGGACACCGAGGTCGACAGCGCCGTCAGCTCGTCGGTCGTCAGCACGGCCGCCTGCGCGCTCGTCAGGGCCGCCACCTGCGTGCTGGTCAGGCCGCTCACCTGGTCGCTCGACAGGGCCGAAATCTGCGCGGTCGTCAGCGACGCCACCGCCCCCGTGCTCAGCTTGCCGATCCGGTCCGACGTCAGCGCCGCCACCTGCGTGCTGGTCAGGGCCGAGATCTGCGCGCTGGTCAGGGCCGACACCTGCGCCGTGCTCAGGTTGGCCACGTCGTCGGTCGACAGGCCCCGCAGGCCCGCGCTCGTCAGGCTGTTGAGCTGGGCGGTCGACAGCTTGCTCACTTTGTCCGTCGACAGAGCGGCAACCTGATCGCTCGACAGACCTTTGACGGCCGCTCCCGAGATCTGCGAAAGTTGGTCGGTGGTCAGGGCCGAGATGTCGTCCGTCGACAATGCAGCGAGCTGAGCAGACCCCAGGCCCGCCGCACTGGACGGCGACAACAGGATGATCTGGCTCATCGACAGGCCGCTGACCGCCTTCGAACTGAAGGCACGAACCTGCGACGAGTTCAGGATGTGGATGTCGTCATCCGACAGCGCGCCGACCTGGGCGGACGACAGGGCCGCGGCCTGCGTCGACGTCAACACCTGGATGTCGGACGTCGTCAGCCGCGAAACCTGCAGCGTCGTGAGGGCCGCGACTTGAGTGGCCGAGAGGCTCGAAAGGATCGATGTCATGGGGCAAGGCCTGCAGCTGGACGACGGACGGTATCGATGGATCGCGAGGAGGCATCGACAGGCCAGCCGTCGTCGATCCCGCGGATCGATCCAGACGGATCAGCGTGTTTGATCCCCGCTCTGTTCAGGACACCGTGTGTCGGCATGGCCGGGGATCGAGCCTTGAAGCATCGATCCGCCCCGAAACCAATGCAGGCAGATGATCTGCCCGCCTCCGACACAATCGCCGAGTCAGCAAACCGACCCCGCAGGCTGACTATGGCGACAAGCCTTTAAGAAAAACTGAAAACGGAACGGTCCGTGGGATCCATGCGGGGCCCATCGGCGTTGGCCGCCCCCGTCAGGAGTAGGAGCGGATCAGGCTTCCCACCAGCATGTTCCAGCCGTCGATCAGCACGAAGAACAGCACCTTCAGCGGCAGCGAAACCACGGCGGGCGGCAGCATCATCATGCCCATCGACATGGTGATGGTGGACACCACCATGTCGATCACCAGGAACGGCAGGGCGATGAGGAAGCCGATCTCGAAGCCGCGGCGGATCTCTGACACCATGAAGGCCGGGATCAGCAGGCGGAGGTCGATGGTACTTCGATCGCCGCCGTTGGGCTTGATGCTGGCGGGCGCGAGGTCGTCGAAGAGCTTCAGGTCCTTGTCGCGCACCTGGCCCAGCATGAAATCGCGGAACGGGCCCGTGATCCGGCCGTAGGCGTCGCCTTCGGAGATCTTGTTCTCCAAGAGGGGCCGCAGCCCGCCGTCATAGGCGCGGTCGAAGGTCGGTGCCATGACGTAGAAGGTCATGAACAGCGCCAGGCTCACCATGACGATGTTGGCGGGCGTGGTCTGGAGGCCGAGGCCCGAGCGCAGGAACGAGAGCGCGATGGCGAAGCGGGTGAAGCTCGTCACCATGACGAGCAGCCCCGGGGCTATCGACAGTACGGTCAGCAGCCCCACGAGCTGCACGATGCGGCCGCTCGCCGTGCCGCCCGCCTGAGGCAGCACGCCGCCGAGGTCGATCGACTGCGCCCGGGCGGCCCCGGCGAAGCACACCAGGCCGGCCGCCGCGAGGCCGAGAAGACCGGCCGCCGCGAGGCCGACGGCCCCGACCCGGACGAGGCGTCGACCCCTCGCCTCGCTTCGCGGACGGCCTCCGGCGCGCGCCGGCTCCCTCATCGCACCACCAGCATCTCGATCAGCAGCTCCCGCACCTTGCCGTCCGAGCGCAGCCTGGCGCGTTCGTTGAGATCGTCCCGCAGGGCCTCGAGCCCGCTGGCGCCCTGGATCTGCTCCAGCGTCAGCGTCCGCACGAAGGCCAGGACGTCCTCGCCCACTTCCGTGGCCACGATGTCGATCCCGGCCGCATCGGTCTTGTCGTAGACGATGGCGGTTTGCAAGCGGATCCACGCGCCCTCGGGCGCCTGGAGGTTGGTGACGACCGGCGCGAGCTCCTTCAGGGTGCGGCCCGCGCCGGGGGCCGCCGCGGCGGGCTTGGCGGCACCCTCCGCTGGCGCCGTCGCCCTGTCCTCGGCCGCACGGGTGGCCGACACGATCTGCTTGCCGATCAGCGCTCCCCCGCCGCCCGCGAGCAGCGTCAGGACGAGGACGGGCAGGATCGCGCCGAGCTTCGAGGGGGGCTTGGCGTCCGCCATCAGCGTGTCATCCCCGGCTCAGAAGGGCTTCATGGCGTCGTAGAGCTGGTGCCCCCAGCCCGGCTGCTGGACCTCGCTCATGCGGCCCCGCCCGCCGTAGGAGATGCGGGCCTCGGCGATCTTGTCGTAGGAGATCGTGTTCTCCTTGGTGATGTCGCGCGGGCGCACCACGCCGGCGACGTCGATGATGCGCAGCTCGTCGTTGACCCGCATCTCCTGCGAGCCCGACACCATCATGTTGCCGTCGGGCAGCACGCCCGTCACCACCACGGCCACCGAGAAGGCGATCTTTTCCGAGCGGTCGACGTTGCCGACGCCGGTCGCGGCCGAGGTCGAGTTGATGTCGAGCTGGGGCGCCATCTTGAAGGTGCCGATGCCGGGGTTGACATCGAAGCCGTTACCGATCTTGGCCGTGGTGGTGCGGTCCGACGAATTGCCGAGCTTGGCCTTGTCGTCCATGGCGATGTTGACCGTCAGCACGTCGCCGACGCGCGCGGCGCGCACGTCGCGAAACAGGTTGGCGCGGTCGTCGTCCCATAGCGACTGCGGGCTGGAGCGCGGCGCGGCCGGAAAGCCGTAGGCCGCGAAGGGCGTGATGTCCGAGTGGAGCCCATGCCCCACCGGCGACATCTCGGGCGCGTGGCCGATGTCGGCTGGCGGCGTGGCGCAGCCGACGAGCCCGAGGCAGACGGGCAGGACGGACCAGACCGGGGCGCGGGCGCTCGGCCTCACGACCGCTCGTCCGGGGCGGACTTCGGCGGCGCGGCTTTCTCGGGCGGGGGCACCAGGCCCGCGATGGCATTGACGAGCTTCACGGCGCGCTCGACCGGGATTTCGTTGAGGATGGCGGAGGATTGCCGGGCGTTGAGCCCGCTCAGCACCGCCGCCGCCGTGGCGTCGTCCAGCGCCGCCACCTGCTGGGCGGCGGCGTCGGGGCGCATCTTGCCGTAGATGGCGACGAGCGAGACTTCGGCGCGCTTCTTCGCCTCTTCGTGCTCGGCCAGCACGGCCTTCAGCTCGGCCTCTTTGGCTTCGAGGGCCGCCACGCGCCTGGTGATGCCGTCTTCGAGCTCGTTCAGCTTGCGGGTCTGGAGGGCGAAGCGGGCGTCGGCCGCCGCGGCCGCCACATTCTGGCAGAAGCGTTGCGCGTCGGTGGCGGCGGGCGCCGCGGAAACCTCGGGCCGCTTGGGGTCCGGGGCGGCGGCGCTGGCCGCGGCGGTGCCGAGGCCGAGCGTCGCGACGAGGAGGCCCGTTCGGGCGAGGCTGTTCGGCATGGCGCGGGGGATCGGCCTCGGAGGACATCGGCAGCCTCACCCTGCGGGCGCGAACTTGCCTCGGGCTGGCCCGCGGCGCGCCGCCCCCTACCCGGGGCCGGGCGACACCTCGATCGACCGGGCGTGGCCGCCGAGCATCAGCGCCGCCAAGGGCAGGAGGGAGGTTCGGGCCGCGAAGGGCTCTCAGCGCTCACCAGCATCGGCATGCACGGTCTCCCGTGCCATCGCCGTCCCGCCCGGACGGGCTCCGCGCGTGACCCTTCGTCGCCGCGGCCCGGAACACATCATTTATTAGGACAAGTGCTTTCAACTCGGGAGCATGCGCAACGACCTCACTAACGGCAGTCCGGAATCAGGTCGGCAGTTCGGCTTCGGCCGCGCGCCGCTCATCGCGGCGGCGCTCGGCTCCGCCATGATCGTCATCTGGCTCGGCTGGAGCGGAGTGCGGGCGCGGAACGCGATGAACGTCGCCTCGCAGCGGGCCGTCCGCGTGGCCGAGCTCAGGGGTTCCATCGTCTACCTCGGCGAGCTCCTGACCATGTCGGCCCGGATGGCCAGCGTCACCGGCGACCGGATCTGGATCGACCGCTACGACGAGGCCGCCCCCCGGCTCGACGCCGCCGTCTCCGAGGCGGCCGAGCTCGCCACGCCCGAGGTCAAGGCTGCGCTGGCCGGGACGACGGAGGAAGCCCACCGCGACCTCACGACCATGGAGCGCCGCGCCATCGCGCTCGTGGCGGGCGGAGACCTTTCGGCCGCTCACCAGCTCCTGGACAGCCCGGAATTCTCCTATCTGAAGGACGTCTACGCCGGCGGGATCGACATCTTCGGCCGGGACCTGACGACGCTGGCCGGCACGCAGGCCGTGGAGGCCACGGACCGCGCCGGCTGGGAGGCCGCGGGTTTCGGCCTCTGCGCCATCATGCTGGTGGCGGCCGTGCTGACGATGCGCGGACGCCAGCGCCTCAAGGGCGCCCTCGCCCGCACGGCCGCCGTGGCCCGGATCGACCCACTGACCGAACTGCCGAACCGCCGCGGCTTCTACGACGCTCTCGAGGCCGCGGCCGGGCGGGCGGGCGTGGGTCATGCCATGCTGCTGATCGACCTCGACCGCTTCAAGGCCGCGAACGACGTGCACGGCCACGTCGCGGGCGACCGCCTGCTCCAGGTCGTGGCGGGACGGTTGCGCGACCTCCTGAAACCCGGCGACGATCTGGCGAGGCTCGGCGGCGACGAGTTCGGCCTGCTGATGCAGGCGCACGGTCCCGTGACGGACGGCTACGACGAGCCGATCCTGCTGCGCGGCGCCGTCACCACGGTCACCGCGGTGACCTTCTTGCTCGAGCCCCTGGTGCGGTCCGTGCTGGGTCTGCTGCTGTTCGGCGACGGCGTCCTGCCGGGACTGGGGCCC
>CAXTEP010000161.1:0-7006 GCA_964243125.1 uncultured Lichenihabitans sp.
CTGTGCCGCGATCCTGTCTGACGACAGGCGATTGGCGTCGCAGGGCAGCATCCCCATCCTCCCGCTCAGCCCCCACATCCTCGACGACCTCCAGCGGCTTTCCGCGTGACTCCGCCGCTTCTCGACGTCCGCAACCTGTCGATCGCTTTCGGCAACGGCCCGCCCGCCGTCGACGGCGTGTCGTTCACCCTCGGCGCGGGCCGCACGCTGGCGCTCGTGGGCGAGTCGGGCTCCGGCAAGTCCGTGACCGCCCTGTCGATCGCCCGGCTGCACGGCGCTTCGGCCGCGCGGGTGTCGGGCTCGGTGCTGTTTCGCGGCCGCGACCTACTGCGAGCCACCGAGGCCGAGATGCGGGCGGTCCGGGGCGAGGCGCTCGCCATGGTGTTCCAGGAACCCATGACGTCGCTCAACCCGCTGCACACGATCGAGCGGCAGGTGGGCGAGATGCTGGCCCTGCATGGCGCGCGGGGACGCGATTCTATCCGGGCCCGCGTGGTGGCGCTGCTGGACGACGTCGGCATCCCCGACCCAGCCTCTCGGCTCGGCGCCTACCCGCACCAGCTCTCGGGCGGCCAGCGGCAGCGCGTCATGATCGCCATGGCGCTCGCCAACAAGCCGAGCCTGCTGATCGCCGACGAGCCCACCACCGCGCTCGACGTCACCGTGCAGGCCCAGATCCTCGTCCTGCTCAAGGACCTGCAGGCCCGGCTCGGCATGGCCATGCTGTTTATCACCCACGACCTCGGCATCGTGCGCCGCATCGCCGACGAGGTCGCGGTGATGCAGCGCGGCCGGGTCGTCGAGGCGGGCCCGGTCGAGCAGGTTTTTACGCGCCCTCAGCACCCTTATACCCGAATGCTGCTCGCGGCCGAGCCCAAGGGCGCGCCGCCGCCCGTCAACACGGCGGCCCGCACGGTGATGTCGGCCGAGGAGGTGCGGGTCTGGTTCCCGATCCGCCGCGGCTTCCTGCGCCGCACGGTCGGGCACGTGAAGGCGGTCGACGGCATCTCGGTCGCGGTGCGCGAGGGCGAGACCGTGGGGGTGGTGGGCGAGTCAGGCTCGGGCAAGACCACGCTGGGGCTCGCGATCCTGCGGCTGATCCGCTCCGAGGGCCGCATCGCCTACCTGGGCCGTCGCATTGATGGCCTCGACCGGGCCGCCATGCGGCCGCTCCGGCGTGACATCCAGGTCGTGTTCCAGGACCCCTACGGGTCGCTGTCGCCCCGCCTGTCCGTGGCCGAGATCGTCGAGGAGGGCCTGACCATCCAGGACGGGCGGCTCGGCTACGCGAAGCGGCGCGAGGTCGTAGCCCGGGCGCTCGCCGACACGGGCCTCGATCCCGCCGCCATGGACCGCTACCCGCACGAGTTCTCGGGCGGCCAGCGGCAGCGCATCGCCATCGCGCGCGCCATGGTGCTGGAACCCAAGTTCGTGGTGCTGGACGAGCCGACCTCCGCGCTCGACATGTCGGTGCAGGCCCAGATCGTCGACCTGCTGCGCGACCTGCAGCGGAAGCGCGGCCTCGCCTACCTGTTCATCAGCCACGACCTCAAGGTTGTCCGCGCGCTGGCCGCCGAGATCATCGTGATGCGCCACGGCCGGATCGTCGAGGCGGGGCCGGCCGCCGACCTGTTCCGGGCGCCGCGGACCGACTACACCCGCGCGCTCTTCGCGGCCGCGTTCCGGGTCGAGGCGGCCGCACCCGACGTCGTGACCCATTAAAACCATGCCGCGCGCGATCGTGGTCGTGCTCGACTCGGTGGGCTGCGGCGGGGCGCCCGACGCGGCGCTCTACGGTGACGAGGGCGCCGACACGCTGGGCCACATCGCCGAAGCCTGCCGGCGCGGCGCGGGTGACCGCGCGGGCCTGCGGGCCGGGCCGCTGCGGCTGCCCGTTCTCGACGCGCTCGGGCTTGGCTCCGCCTGCGAGGCCGCGACGGGCCGCCTGCCGCCAGGGCTGCGGCCGGCCGGACCGGAAGCGTCCTGGGGCTGCGCGGTCGAACGGTCGGCCGGCAAGGACACGCCGTCGGGCCATTGGGAACTGGCCGGCACCCCGGTCCCCTTCGCCTGGGGCTATTTCCCGCGCACCGTGCCGTGCCTGCCCGGCGATCTCGTGGCGGCCCTGGTGGCGGAGGCCGGCCTGCCCGGCATTCTGGGCGACCGGCACGATTCGGGCACCGCGGTCATCGCGGACCTCGGCGAGGAGCACCTCAGGACCGGCAAGCCGATCCTCTACACCTCCGCCGATTCGGTGCTGCAGATCGCGGCCCACGAGACCGCGTTCGGGCTGGAGCGGCTCTACGACCTGTGCGGGGTCGCGCGCCGCCTGTGCGATCCGCTGGCGATCGGCCGGGTGATTGCCCGGCCCTTCACGGGGCGCGACCGGCACGACTTCCGCCGCACCGCCAACCGCCGCGACCTCGCGATCCCGCCGCCGCCCGGCACGCTGTTTGGGCGCGCCGCGGAAGCGGGCCGCACGATCGTGAGCATCGGCAAGACGGCCGACATCTTCGCCCACCGCTGCACCGGGGACGCGCGCAAGGGTCGGTCCAACGCCGACAACCTCGATCTGATCGGCGACGCGCTCGCGACCGTGCCGGACGGGGGATTGATCTTCGCCAACCTCGTCGATTTCGACAGCGACCACGGCCATCGCCGCGACGTGCCCGGCTATGCGGCGTGCCTGGAAGCCTTCGACGCGCGCCTGCCGGCCGTCCTGGCGCGCCTGAAACCCGACGACCTGCTCGTGGTCACGGCCGACCACGGCAACGATCCGACCTGGCCCGGCACCGATCACACGCGAGAGCAGGTGCCGATCCTGGCCGTCTGCCGCACCCGCGGGCCGATGCGGATCGGGCCGCGGGCGTCCTTCGCGGACGTGGGCGCCACCGTGGCGGCGCACCTTAGGCTGCCGCCGACGCCGCAGGGGGTGTCGTGGATCGCGGTCTCGGGGACCGGGCCTCAGTAGTCGTCGGGCGGGGGCGGCAGGAAGCGGCGGCGCGGCGGGCCGTAATTGTCATCGTCGTCCGGCGGCGGACCGTAACCCGGGCCGCGGAAGCGCGGCCGCCGGTAGTCGCCGCGGTCGTCCTGGGCGTAGCCGCCCTGGAACCCGCCACCGCCCTCGTCGGCGCTGCCCTCGCGGTTGCCGCAGGTCAGCCGCCCGTAGGTGTTGGCAACGGGCTGGCCGCGGCAGCGGCTCACGTCGAGCTCGGAATGGATGCGGCGGCCGCCGGGCGCGTTGCAGTCGGCCGACAGGATGGGGCCGTCCTGATCGATGTTGCCGCAGGACCGCCGGTAGGTCCCGGGCGCCTGGGCCGCGGCCTCGCCGGCCATCATGGGCGCGACCAGCAGGGGGCCGGCGAGCATCAGGGGTCCGAGCAGAACCAGTCGTCCGATCTTCATTCCGTTTCCTCTCCGCGCCATGACCAGGGGCCGCGCTCGAGTCGCGACCGCCTCACCGCGGTTCAATGCCGGACCAAGCCTGATCGTTGCAATAGCGACCGGCCGGACCGGTCACGCCGAACGCCTGAGCTCCTCGGCCGGAACCGCGGCGTGGCCCAGCGCGCTCGTCCCCGCGACCTGGGCCGCGGCCGCCTTGGCGGCGTAGAAGGACGCGTTGTGCTCGCCCCGCAGCGCTTCGCGGGTGAACTGGATCAGGTGCAGGCACACGAAGCCCATGTTGAAGATGGCCTCGATCTGCCCCTTCTTGGCGGCGTGCCAGGCCGAGCGCCAGAATTCCCGCCGGTAGTCGGCCTTGACCCCGAGCCGCCACACGATGTTCTTGCCCATCAGGACGCCGCGCCTGAGGTTCGCCCGGGTGAGTTTGCCGCGCACGGGGGTGCGGATGCGATTGCCGTAGGTGTGGTCCATCTGGTGGCGGAACCGCGCGAAAATGTTTTCGGGCGCGTAGGCGTGCGCGATGGCGCGCCGCCAGCTCGCCACCACCTCGTCGTGCGGCCGCAGGAAGCGCACGTTGGACTCGAGGCTCGGGTCGTCGACCAGCCGGTTCTCGCGCGTGAGGCGGTCCCACAGCGGCGTCTTGGGCAGGGCCTGCAGCAGGTTGATGGTCAGCACCGGCACGGCCGAGCGGTCCACGAACTCGATGAGTTTGCCCTCCGACGCGTCCGTGTCGCTGTCGAGCCCCAGGATGATGCCGGACGTGACCTCGAGCCCGTAGTCGTTGAGTGTCTTGATGGCCCCCATCATGGGGACGGCGTTGTTGTGCTCCTTGGCGATCGCCTTGAGCGCGTCGAGCTCGGGGGTCTCGATGCCCACGAACACGGTGAAGAACCCGGCCTCCCGCATCAGCTCCAGGATGTCGGTCTGCTTGGCGATGTTGAGGGTGGCCTCGCAGGCGAACTGCAGCGGGTAGGCGTGCTTCTTCTGCCAGGCGACGAGATGGGGCAGCATCTCCTTGGTGGCCTTGCGGTTGCCGATGAAGTTGTCGTCCACGAAGTAGATCACGGCCGGGTGGGTCGGTTGCGCGATGAAGGCGTCGAGCTCGGCCAGCAGTTGCTCGACCGTTTTCAGCCGCGGCTGGCGGCCGTACAGCGCCGGGATGTCGCAGAACTCGCAGCGGTAGGGGCACCCGGAGGAGAACTGCAGCGAGCCGAGCAGGTACTGCTTCAGCGGCAGCTTGTCGTAGGCGGGCAGCGGGAAGTCGCTCAGCGCGGTCCGCTCCCTGGTTTCCAGCACCACCTGGGCGGCGGGCGGCGTCACGTCGGCGTCGAGCCGGCGGACGAGGTCGTCGGTGGCGTCGCCGAGCTCGCCGACGTGCAGGTAGTCGTAATAGCCGTATTTCTCGGGCGCCCCGGACGCCGAGGAGCCGCCCAGCGCCGTCACCTTGCCGTGCCGCTTGGCCCGCTCGTGGATGGAGCGGATCTGCGGTTCCTGCACGTGCATGCCGCTCACGAAGACCGCGTCGGCCCAGGCGAAGTCCTCGTCCGTGGCCTCGCCCAGGTTCTCGTCCACGAAGCGGACGGGCCAGCGTTCGGGCATGTAGGCGGCCACCACCAGCAGGCCCTGGGGCGGCATGAAGGCGTCGACGTTCATCAGCGAATAGGCGCCCGAGAAGGTGCCGAACGAGGGGGTATAGGCCGGGAACACGCACAGGATGCGGCGTTCCCGGGTCACGGCGACGGTGCAGCGCAAACCATCACTCCTTGGCGAGCTTCATTGCTTGTGGATAGCGTAACACCACCCGGCGTGAAAGGATGCGGCATGGCCGGGAAGCCTCGCGGCGCTTCGACCGGGCGGCGCGGCCG
This sequence comes from uncultured Lichenihabitans sp., assembly GCA_964243125.1. Lineage (GTDB taxonomy): Bacteria > Pseudomonadota > Alphaproteobacteria > Rhizobiales > Beijerinckiaceae > Lichenihabitans. The sequence continues at coordinate 5,265 of CAXTEP010000161.1, forward strand.
GGGCCTGCGGGCCCAACCCGACGCGCGCCACGCAGGAGTTCAGGATGCGGCAGACCCCCGAGGGCGTTCACCTCGTCGACCATCCGCTGGTGCAGCACAAGCTGACGCTGATGCGCACGGCCTCGCGCTCCACCAAGGGGTTCCGCCAGCTCCTCAACGAGATCGGCATGCTGCTCTGCTACGAGGTGACGCGGGACCTGCCGGTCGAGATGGTGGAGGTGGAAACCCCGCTGGCCACCATGCAGGCCCCGATGATCGCCGGCAAGAAGCTCGTCTTCGCCCCCATCCTGCGGGCTGGCGTCGGATTTCTGGACGGCATGCTGGACCTCGTGCCCTCGGCCCGCGTGGCGCACGTCGGCCTGTACCGCGACCCCGAAACCCTGCGAGCCGTGGAATACTACTTCAAGGCGCCGACCGACCTGGCCGAGCGCCTGACCGTCATCATGGACCCCATGCTGGCCACCGCCAATTCGGCCACCGCGGCCGTGGAGCGCCTCAAGGCCCGCGGCGCCCGCGAGCTGCGCTTCGTGTGCCTGCTGGCCGCCCCCGAGGGCATCGCCAAGCTCCGGGGCGAGCACCCGGACGTCGAGATCTGGACCGCCGCCATCGACAGCCACCTCAACGACCACGGCTACATCGTGCCGGGCCTGGGCGACGCGGGCGACCGCATGTTCGGCACGCGCTGAGGAGGTGGGCGCGTTGGACCCGCGTCGCGCCGGGCAGGAGGCAGGCATGGCGGTCAGACCCGTCCTCGTGGTCGGCGCCGGGCCGACGGGCCTGATGCTGGCGCTGTGGCTCGCCCGGCTCGGCGCGCCCGTGCGCATCATCGACAAGGACGAGGGGCCAGGCGAAACCTCGCGCGCCATGGCGGTGCAGGCCCGCACCCTGGAATTCTATCGGCAGCTCGGCTTCGCCGACGAGGTGGTGGGCCGGGGCCTCAGGGTCGACCGCGTGTCGGTTCGCGAAGCGGGCCGGCTCGAAGGCGCGGCCACGTTCGGCGATTTCGGCCGGGGTGTCAGCCCGTTCCCGTTCCTGCTGTCGTTTCCTCAGGACGAGCATGAGACGGTGCTGCTGGCCCAGCTGGAGCGGGCCGGGGTCGCGGTGGAGCGCCGGACCGCGCTGACGGGGTTCGACCAGGACTCGGACGGCGTCCGGACCGTGCTCGACACGCCGTCGGGGCCGGAGCGCTTCATGGCCAGCTACGTGGCGGGCTGCGACGGCGCCCGCAGCACGGTACGGGCCGTGGCCGGGATCGGCCTGCCGGGCGGCACCTACGCGCGGCGCTTCTTCGTGGCCGACGCGGACGTCGAAGGCGAGGCGTCGCGCGACAGCATGAACCTCTGCGTCACGGGACAGGACTTCTGCATCGTGATCCCGCTGCGCCGGCCGGGCGAGGCGCGCCTGATCGGCCTGGTTCCCGACGGGGTCGCGGCCGACGAGGTGCGGTTCGACGACGTCGAGCCGGCGGTGGCGCGCAACACCGGGCTGACCGTCACGCGCGTGCGCTGGTTCTCGACCTACCGGGTCCACCACCGCGTGTCGGACCGGTTCCGCGACCGGCGCGCCTTCCTGCTGGGCGACGCCGCGCACCTGCACAGCCCCGTGGGCGGGCAGGGCATGAACACCGGCCTCGGCGATGCCGCCAACCTCGCCTGGAAACTCGCGGCCGTTCTGGCCAAGCGCGCCGACCCCGCGATTCTCGACACCTACGAGGCCGAGCGGATCACCTTCGCGCGCCGCCT
>CAXTEP010000162.1:0-3107 GCA_964243125.1 uncultured Lichenihabitans sp.
CGACGATGACGGGAAGCCAGGGTCCGGCGAGTCGACGTCCGGCGTCGCCGAGCGCGAGCTTGCGCGGGGGCATCAGGTCACGTCCTTGACGGCCGCCACGACCTTCTGGGCGGCGTCGTCGAGGTCGTCGGCCGGGATCACGTTGAGGCCGGACTCGCGCAGCATGGTCTTGCCGAGCTCGACGTTAGTGCCCTCAAGCCGCACCACCAGCGGCACCGCGAGCCCCACGTCGCGCACCGCCGCGATCACGCCCTCGGCGATCACGTCGCAGCGCATGATGCCGCCGAAGATGTTGACAAGGATGCCCTTCACGTTCGGGTCGGCCGTGATGATCTTGAACGCCGCCGTGACCTTCTCCTTGGTGGCGCCGCCGCCCACGTCGAGAAAATTGGCCGGGGCCTCGCCGTAGAGCTTGATGATGTCCATCGTGGCCATGGCGAGCCCGGCGCCGTTGACCATGCAGCCGATCGTGCCATCGAGCGTGACGTAGTTGAGGTCGTGCTTGGACGCCTCGATCTCCTTGGCGTCCTCCTCGGTCTCGTCGCGCAGGGCCGCGAGTTCGGGATGGCGGAACAGCGCATTGTTGTCGAACGACACCTTGGCGTCGAGGCAGCGCAACTCGCCCGTTTGCGTGACGATCAGCGGGTTGATCTCCAGCATCTCCATGTCGGTGGCCGTGAAGGCCGCGTGGAGTTGGCCGAGCAGGCGCCCGGCGCTCTTGGCGAGGTCCCCCTTGAGGCCCAGCGCCTCGGCGAGCGCGCGGCCGTGGTGGGGCATGACGCCGGTGGCCGGATCGATCGAGAAGCTGCGGATGCGCTCGGGCGTGGCGTGGGCCACGGCCTCGATGTCCATGCCGCCCTCGGTCGAGGCCACCACCGAGACCCGGGAGGTCGTGCGGTCGACCAGCATGGACAGGTAGAACTCCTTGTCGATGTCGGACCCGTCCTCGACGTAGAGCCGGTTGACCTGCTTGCCGGCCGGTCCCGTCTGCACCGTCACCAGGGTGGCGCCCAGCATCTGCTCGGCGAAGGCCTTCACCTCGTCGACCGAACGGGCGAGCCGCACGCCGCCCTTGTCGCCCGCCGACGCCTCCTTGAACCGGCCCTTGCCACGCCCGCCCGCGTGGATCTGCGACTTGACGACCCAGAGCGGCCCGCCGAGCTCGTGCGCGGCCGCCTCGGCCTCGGCGGCGTGCATGATCGGCACGCCGCGCGACACGGGCACGCCGAACGGCTTCAGCACGGCCTTGGCCTGGTATTCGTGGATGTTCATCGGAAGCGGCCTCGCGGGCGGAAGCGGGTTTAGGGACGCGCGGGCGGAACCCGGTGGTCAGGCCAGGCCGGGATCGATGGCCTTGCACGCCTCGACGAGGCTCTGCACGGAGGCGACCGACTTGGCGAACATGTCGCGCTCGGGCTTGGTCATCTCGATCTCCAGGATGCGCTCGACGCCGCCCGCGCCGATCACCACGGGAACGCCCACGTACATGCCGTCGATGTCGTACTCGCCCTTGAGGTAGGCCGCGCAGGGCAGCACGCGCTTCTTGTCCTTGAGGTAGCTTTCCGCCATCGCGATGGCCGAGGCCGCCGGGGCGTAGAAGGCCGAGCCGGTCTTGAGCAGGTTGACGATCTCGCCGCCACCCTTGCGGGTCCGCTCCACGATGGCGTCGATCCGCTCGTGGGTTGTCCATCCCATGGTGACGAGGTCGGGCAGGGGAATGCCGGCCACCGTCGAGTAGCGGACCAGCGGCACCATGTCGTCGCCGTGGCCGCCCAGCACGAAGGCGGTGACGTCCTGCACCGACACCTTGAACTCCTCGGCCAGGAAGTAGCGGAAACGGGCCGAATCGAGCACGCCCGCCATGCCGATCACCTTTTGGGGCGGCAGGCCGGCACTCTTCTGCAGGGCCCAGACCATGGCGTCGAGCGGGTTCGTGATGCAGATCACGAAGGCGTCGGGGGCGTGGGTCCTGATCCCCTCGCCCACCGCGTTCATCACCTTGAGGTTGATCCCGAGCAGGTCGTCCCGGCTCATGCCGGGTTTGCGGGGCACGCCGGCCGTGACGATCACGACGTCGGCGCCGGCCATCTCGGCATAGGTGTTGATGCCGCGCAGCCCGGCGTCGAAGCCTTCCACGGGCGACAGTTCGGCAAGATCGAGCGCCTTGCCCTGCGGCACGCCCTCGACGATGTCGAACAGCAGGATGTCGCCCAGCTCCTTCAAGCCCGCCAGCAGCGCCAGCGTCCCGCCGATCTGTCCCGCCCCCACCAATGCGATCGTCTTGCGCGCCATCTCTTGAGCTCATCTCCGGCCCGGTCGGGCGCGGAAGCTCGCGACGGGCGTGAAACGGGAGGTTCGGAGGCCCCCGCGGTCCAGGTGTTTCACTCCAAACCAGGGCGCGTTGCAAGCCTTGTTTGTTCGGCCGGGTCCGGGGCTCGCGCCGCCATGGCGACCGGCCTTCGGGGCTCGTGCGTGCCGCCCCGTCCAGGGAACGCGGGCGCGACTCCGGCCCGCGTTGTCGCGGGCGGGCCGGTGATCTAGATAGTTGAAGGTTCCGGCCCCGACCAACCGCGAGAGCGCCCATGCAGCCCGTCCAGATCAAGATGGCCCGTGCGGCGCTGGACCTGAGCGTCGACGACCTCGCTTCGAAGGCGGGCGTGTCGCACGTCGAGGTCCTGCGGCTCGAAGCCGGCGGTACGGGCGAGACCGAAGCCTACGACAAGGCCAGGACGGTGTTCGAGGCCGCCGGCATCGAGTGGATCGGCGACGACGGCGTGCGCTTCACGGGCAGCACCGATGCCGAGCAGAGCATCCCGGTCGACGAGCTCACGACCGAGAACGACAAGTAGCCGTTCGCGCCTTCCTCCCGCCCGCCCGCAGGCCCGCCCCATGGCTCGGACTCCACCCCGCAAGCAACCCGGACGATGGCCCGCGATCGTGCGGGCCGCGCTGATCGCGGCGCTCGCCGCGGCCTCGACCCTCGCCGCCGCGGCGGAGGGCGCCTATCCGTTCGAGGGCACCTGGGTGAGGACCGACCGTCCCTGCACGCCCAAGGCCAGCCTGGTGCGGACCTACACGGCCCGCGAGGTGGCCTCGTCGCTCAGCCG
>CAXTEP010000162.1:3207-6985 GCA_964243125.1 uncultured Lichenihabitans sp.
GACGTGGCTGCGGCTCTTGCCGATCAGCGCCGCGAGCTCGGCCTGCGAGGTGCCGAACTCCTCGGCCAGGCGCTGGTAGCCGCGCGCCTCCTCGATGGGGTTGAGATCGGAGCGCTGGACGTTCTCGATGATCGCGAAGGCGAGCGCCTCGCGGTCGCTGGCCTCCACCACCACCACCGGCACGTCGGTGAGATGGGCGGCCTGGGCGGCCCGCCAGCGCCGCTCGCCCGCGATGATCTCGTAGGAGCCCGCCACATTGGGGATGGCCCGCACCACGATGGGCTGGATGATGCCCTTGGTCCGGATCGAATCGGTCAGGTCGCGCAGGTCGTCGCTGCCGAACTGGCGGCGCGGGTTGCGCGGGTTCGGACGCAGGAACTCGACCGGCACGAGGGCCCGGTCGCGAATCGTCTCGGCGGCCCGGGCGTCGGGGGCGGCGGTGTCGGCCAGCAGCGCCGCCAGCCCGCGGCCCAGACGCGGGCGGGCGGCGGCGTCCTCGGCGGCCCGGTCCTTCGGCTTGGGCGGGCTCATGCGGCCTGCCGTTCCCGTTCGCGCTGCAGCACCTCGGAAGCGAGCTTGAGGTAGGCCTGGCTGCCGGCGCATTTGAGGTCGTAGAGCAGCACGGGCTTGCCGTGCGAGGGCGCTTCGGACACGCGCACGTTGCGGGGGATCACGGTATCGTAGACCTTGGCGCCCATGAACTGCCGCACATCGGCCACGACCTGCGCGGCCAGGTTGTTGCGCGGATCGAACATGGTCAGCAGGATACCGTGGATGGTCAGCGCACCGTTCAGCGTTTGCCGCACCTGGTCCACGGTGGACAGGAGTTGCGACAAGCCTTCGAGCGCGAAGAACTCGCACTGCAACGGCACCAGCACGCTGTCGGCGGCCGCCAGGGCGTTGATGGTCAGCAGGTTCAGCGACGGCGGGCAATCGACCAGCACGTAGGTGAAGGGTGTGGCGTCCGGGCCTGGATCGTCGTTCAGGGCGTCCAGGGCGCCCCGGAGCTTGAAAGGCCTGTCGCGGTGGTTGGCGATCTCCAGGTCGATGCCGAGCAGGTCCATGGTGGCGGGCGACAGGTGCAGGTTCGGCACGGCCGTGGGGCGGGCCGCGTCGGCCAGCGTCGCCTCGCCGCACAGGACGTTGTAGGTCGACACCGAACGGGCCTTGCGGTCGACCCCGAGCCCGGTGGAGGCGTTGCCCTGCGGGTCGAGGTCCACCAGCAGCACTTTCTCGCCGACGGCCGCGAGCGCGGTTCCGAGATTGATGGCGGTCGTGGTCTTGCCCACGCCGCCCTTCTGGTTGGCCAGCACGAGAACGCGCGGACTCGGTCGCACCCGGCGCAAGTCGCCCCTCGTCACCATCGTTTCCCGCCTTTTCCTGTCAGCTTGCCGCATCGGGGGTGCTGCGACGCACCACGACGATGCGGCTTTCCTCGTTGGTCCTGCTCGGAACGTGATCGATCCGCACCCGCCCGGCCCAGTGCGGATCGGCCCCCGCGACCGCTACCGCGGTCCGGTCCGCACCGGTCAGGAACAGACCCACGGCTCCCCTCGCGATGGCAGTTTCGCCCATGGCGAGCAGGTCCGGCAAGGGGGCGAGGGCCCTGGACGTGACCGCATCGATCGCGCCGTCGAGCCCGGGCAGCACCCGGTCGACGCGATCCATGTGGACACGCGCCGGCACACCCGTGGCCCGCACGGCTTCGCGCAGGAACGCGCATTTGCGCTCGTTGCTCTCGATCAGGTCGACCAGCGCGCCGGGTCGGTCGTGCAGCAGCGCCGCCACCACGAGGCCGGGCAGGCCCGCGCCCGAGCCGAGATCGACCCAGCGCCGGGCCTCGGGGCCGGCCAGCGGCACGAGCTGGGCGCAATCGGCGACATGGCGGGTCCAGAGATGGGGCAGGGTGGAGGGCGCGACCAGGTTCTTGACCGCCTGCCACCGGCGCAGCAGGTCGACGTAGACGGCCAGCCGTTCCTCTGTTTCACGTGAAACAGGCACGAGCGCCAGCGCCCGTCGCCGGTCCTCGTCGCCCTCCGCGACGCGCGCCCGCACCTCAGGCCGCGGTCCGGCGCGGCACGCGGCGGCCGTGAGCCAGCAGGATCGTCAGGGCCGCGGGCGTGATGCCCTCGATGCCGCGCGCCTGCCCCAGCGTCATGGGCCGCAGCGCCGCGAGCTTGTCGGCCAGTTCGCGCGACAGGCCGGGCAGGGCCGCGTAATCGAGACCGTCGGGCAGCCGCAGACCCTCCTCGCGCCGGAGATCCTCGATCGCCTCGGCCTGCCGGTCGAGGTAGACCGCGTATTTGGCGTCCGCCTCCACCTGGGCCGCGACGTCGGGCGGCACCGCGGCGAGTTCCGGCCACAACGACGCGACCTCGGCCCAGCCGACGTCGGGGTAGGACAGGAGGTCGAAGGCGGTTCGCCGCACGCCGTCAAGGCTGACCGTGATGCCGGCCCGCGCGGCCTGCTGCGGCGTGGCCGCGAGGGCGCGGACCCGGGCGCGGGCGGCCTCGATCCGTACGAGCTTGGCCCGGAACGCGTGCTGCCGCGCAGCGCCGACGCAGCCCAGCGCGATGCCGGCCTCGGTGAGCCGCTGGTCGGCGTTGTCGGCCCTGAGCGTCAGACGGTACTCGGCCCGCGACGTGAACATGCGGTAGGGCTCCGTGACGCCGCGCGTCACCAGGTCGTCGATCATCACCCCGAGATAGGAGCTGGCGCGGTCGAACAGCACGGGGGCACCGCCGGCCGCGGCGTGGGCCGCGTTCAACCCCGCCGCGAGCCCCTGGGCGGCCGCCTCCTCGTAGCCGGTCGTGCCGTTGATCTGGCCCGCGAGGAACAGGCCGGGCAGGCGCTTGGCCTGCAGGGTCGGCAGCAGTTCGCGCGGGTCCACGTAGTCGTATTCGATCGCGTAGCCCGGCTGGGTCATGGCGGCGCGTTCGAGCCCCGGGATGGTGGCCAGCAACGCAGCCTGCACGTCGGCCGGCAGCGAGGTCGAGATGCCGTTCGGGTAGACCGTGTGGTCGTCGAGCCCTTCGGGTTCGAGGAAGATCTGGTGGCCGTCCCGGTCCGCGAAGCGCACCACCTTGTCCTCGATCGAGGGGCAGTAGCGCGGGCCACGCCCCGTGATGGCGCCCGAGAACAGCGGCGCGCGGTGCCGGTTGGCCGCGATCAGCGCGTGGGTTTCGGGCGTCGTCCGGGTGATATGGCAGGGTCGCTGCGGCTGCTCGATGACGGTCGTGAGGCTGGAAAAGGGCTCCGGGTCGGGGTCGCCGGGCTGGACCTCCAGGGCCGCGAAGTCGATCGTGCGGCCGTCGAGGCGCGGCGGCGTGCCGGTCTTGAGCCGGCCCAGCGCGAAACCGTACCGTTCCAGCGTCCGCGACAGGCCGAGTGCCGGTGCCTCGCCGACCCGGCCTGCCGGCACCTGCCGCTCACCGATGTGGATCAGCCCGCGCAGGAAGGTGCCCGTGGTCAGCACGACCGCGCCGCAGCGCAGGGTGGTGCTGTCGGCCAGCACGACGCCCGTGACGCGCCCGCCCGCCACCGCGAGATCGTCGGCCTCGCCGGCCACGACCGTGAGGTGGGGCTGCGACGCCAGAGCCCCCTGCATGGCGGTCCGGTACAGGCGGCGGTCGGCCTGGGCGCGAGGCCCGCGCACCGCGGGACCCTTGCGGCGGTTGAGGACGCGGAACTGGATACCGGCCCGGTCGACGACCCGCCCCATCAATCCATCCATGGCGTCGATCTCGCGCACGAGATGGCCCTTGCCCAGGCCCCCGAT
>CAXTEP010000163.1:0-6927 GCA_964243125.1 uncultured Lichenihabitans sp.
ACCACGCGAGGCCGAACACCGCGTCGGGCACCGTGAAGCCGGCCCGGCGCAGGCGGCGGCCCAGCGCCCAGGTGAACGGGGCCGTGACGGCCGGGATCAGCCGGGGCGCCGAGGGGTCGATGGCGCGCACGACAGTGCGAGGCTCGGCGGGCACCCGCACGGCCGCCATGCCGTAGCGGCGGCCGACCTCGATCATGACGCTTGCGACCGTCGGGTGCAGGTGGAAGTGCTGGTGCGCGTCCACGTGGTCGAGCCGGAGACCCGTGCGCGCGAAAACCGCGAACTGCGCCTCGACCTCGGCTTCGAGTTGCCGGCGAACGTGCGGCCGGAAGAACATGGCGGCACCGCCCCGAGCCCGGTCGGTCCGGAACCGGCCGTCGCGGTCCACCAGGTCGGGAATGCGGTCCGGAGGCAGCACGGGCGTGGCCTCGACCAGCGTCAGGTGCAGCCCGACGTGCAGGCCGGGCATGCGGCGGGCGCGGGCCACAGCGTCAGCGCAGGCCGGCGATCCGACCATCAAGCTTGCGGCCGAGAGAATGCCGTCCCGGTGCGCGCGTTCAACCGCCTCGTTGACCTCGGGCGCCAGCCCGAAATCATCGGCCGTGACCACGAGGTGCTTCATCGGCCCGGCGCCCTGCCCCTCGCGGCCCTCTTCCTGAGCCTGTCGAAGGATGATCCCGGACACGTCGGGTCCGGCCGTCCTTCGACAGGCTCAGGACGAGAGGATCGCCATCCGGACAGGCCCGTCACGCCGCCAAGCTGCGGCGCTCCTTGAGGAAGTGGAAGAACTCCACACCCTCGCGCAAACGACGCACCATCATCTGCCGGTCGCGCACCATTTCGCCCACGATGGACGCGATCTTGCCCGAGCGGAAATAGAAGGACCGGTAGAAGGTTTCGACCGACTGGAAGATCTCGGTGTGGCTCAGGTGCGGGTAGTGCAGCGGCGCGATCTGCACGCCGCTGTCGTCTACGAGTTCCGCGTTCGACGCGTCGAGCCAGCCGTTCTCGACCGCCTGGTTGAACAGGAACGTGCCCGGATAGGGCGCGGCCAGCGACACCTGGATGGTGTGCGGGTTGATGCGCCGGGCAAAGCGGATCGTTTCCTGGATGGTGTCCCGGGTTTCGCCCGGCAGGCCCAGGATGAAGGTGCCGTGGATCGCGACGCCGAGCTCGTGGCAGTCTTTGGTGAAGCGCTCGGCCACCTCGATCCGCATACCCTTCTTGATGTTGTGCAGGATCTGCTGGTTGCCGGACTCGTAGCCCACCAGTAGCAGGCGCAGGCCGCCGTCCTTGAGCTTCTTGAGCGTGTCGCGCGGCACGTTGGCCTTGGCGTTGCACGACCAGGTGATGCCGAGCTTGCCGAGCCGGGCCGCGATGGCCTCGGCGCGCGGCAGGTCGTCCGTGAACGTGTCGTCGTCGAAGAAGAACTCCTTGGTCTGCGGGAAATTCTTCTTGGCCCAGACGATCTCCTCGACCACGTGGTCGACCGACCGGGTGCGGTAGCGGTGGCCGCCCACCGTCTGCGGCCACAGGCAGAAGGTGCAGCGCGACTTGCAGCCCCGGCCCGTGTAGATCGAGATGTAGGGGTGCTTCAGGTAGCCGATGAAGTAGTTCTCCATCACGAGGTCGCGCTTGTAGACCGGCGTCACGAAGGGCAGCGCGTCCATGTTCTCAAGGATGGCGCGGTCCTTGTTGTGCACGACCGTGCCCGAGCCGTTGCGGAACGACAAGCCCGGTATCGAGGCCCAGTTCTGGCCGTCCGCCACGTCCTTGATCGTGAAGTCGAACTCGTTGCGGGCCACGAAGTCGACCGCGGGAGCCTGTTCCAGGCTCTTGTCGGCCTCCACCGCCACCTTGGCGCCGATCAGGCCAGCCTTGAGGTTGGGGTTGGCGGCCTTCAGGGCCTCGATGGTCTTCACGTCCGACTTGAAGGACGGCACGGAGGTGTGCAGCACCGCGAGGTCGAAATCTTTGGCCTGGGCCGTGACGTCGGCCAGCTTGGTCTTGTGGGGCGGGGCGTCGATCAGCTTGGAGTTCTCGACGAGCGCGGCGGGCTGGGCCAGCCAGGTCGGGTACCAGAACGACTTGATCTCGCGCTTGGCCTGGTAGCGCGACCCCGCGCCGCCGTCGAAACCGTCGAAGGAAGGAGCCTGCAGGAAGAGTGTGCGCATCATGATCCCGTGTGATCGTGCGAAGCCATCGTGCCGTCCGCCCGCACGGCGAACCGGTGGCCGCGCCACGCGAGGGTTCCCGGCCAGAAGCTCGCGACGAAGACCGCGAACGACACCGCGTCGCGCAAGGGGCCGAGCCAGAGCCGCCCGGCTCCCGCGCCGACGAACCCGCAAACCTGTAGCTGCAGCACGAACCGGCACGCAAGCGCTGCCGCGAGCCCGGCCGCGGTCCAGGGGCCGAAACCGCCCGTCAGCCACGCGATTATTGCCAAGGGTAGCGGATTAGTCACGACCGAGCCCGCGAAACCGGCCGGGTCGACGGCCCGCACCGTGCGGGACCAGCGCAGGTCCTGCTCGAACAGGGTTCTGGCCGAGGTCGCGGCGCAGACGTGGCCCAGCACCGGCCGGGCCGGCACCGCGACCGCGAGGCCGAGCCCGCGCACCGCCTGCCCCACGGCATTGTCGTCGGCCAACACGTCCTTGAAAGCCACGAATCCGCCGATGCGCACGAGCGTGTCGCGCCGCAGCGCGATCGTCGACCCGAAGCAGGGCTTGGCGAGGCCGGTCGCGATCCCGAACGCGGCGTTGGGCAGGAAGTGGTGGTCGATGCCGGCCGCGGCCAGCCGCGACCAGAAGCCCGGCACCGTCAGGCCCCGGTAGAAGCAGGTCACGAGCCCCACGCCCGGCGCCGACAGGGCATCCACGATCCGGCCCAGGTAGTCGGGCTCGACCACCATGTCGCTGTCGGCCAGCACCACCACGGCGCCCGCGACCGCGCCCTCCATGTTCATCAGGTTGGACACCTTGCCGTTCGCCCCGTGCCGCCGCGGGTCGACCACCAGCCGGGCCTCCACGCGGGGGAAGGCCGCCATCACGGTTCGCGCCACGGCGGCGGCCGGATCGGCCGCGTCGGCCACGCCGAACACCACCGCGAAGCGCGCTGGGTAGTCCTGCACCATGAAGGTCGAGAGATTGCGGGCGAGGCCGGGCTCGTCGCCGTGCAGCGGCTTCAGGATCGTGACGGTCGGGTGTTGCGCCGCGGTCCGTGCCGGGCCGCGGCCGTAGGCGCGCAGGGCCCAGGCGGCCGCAACCGTGTACAAACAGCCCGCGAAGGCGAGCGCCAGGAAGACGAGCGAGAGGACGGTCAGGGGCGTGCCATGCGACGCGTTTCCGGCGGAGCGACCTCAACACTTGGCCTCATCCTTCGACAGGCTCAGGACGAGGACCTTGGGAGCCGAAGCGCGGTTTCAGGATCCAAAAACTGTGTCAGAAATATGCGTGGCGTCCGTGGTGTCGCGATCGGCCCGGCGCCGCAGGTTGCGGCTTTCGAGGCCCTGCCAGAGCACGAGGCCGGGCACGCCCAGCACGATCTCGGGCAGCCGCTTGACCAGCGACAGCGCGATGGCGGTCGGGGCCGCGATGCCGAACACGGCGCAGAGCGCGATCAGGCCGCCCTCCTGCACCCCAAGCGCGCCTGGCACCACGAAGGCCGCGCCCCGCACCGCCTGGGCCAGGCTCTCGATCACCAGCGCGTCGCGGTAGCGCACCGCATGGCCCATGAAGCGCAGCGCGAGCCAGACTTCCAACACGCCCACGAACCAGATGGCGAAGTGGAGCGTGAAGCCGGCTGCGAGCCGCCCGGGCCGGCGATAAATCTCCTGCAGCCGGTCGTTCAGCGACGCAACGCCGGCCAGCGCGGCCCAGCGGGGCTCGCGGGCGACGCGCAGGACGAGGTTCTCGACCAGCCGGAAGCCGCCGAACCGCTGCGCGAGGAAGAACCCCACCAGGGCCGGTCCCATCACCGCGAGTCCCACCACCACCCAGCGCACCAGCGCGCCGTCACCGCCGGCCTGCACCAGGCAGGCGAGCCCGACCAGGGTGAACACGAACTGCGTCGCGGTCTGCGCGAAAAGGTCGACGACCACGCTGGCGCCCGCGGTGCCGCCCGGCACGCGCCAGAAGGTGAGCAGCCGCGCCCCGATCAGGTCGCCGCCCACCTGGGCCACGGGCAGCAGGCAGTTGATCGATTCGCGCAGCCAACGCAGCAGCACGCAGGTGCGCGCGAGCCCGCTCCGGGCGCCGGGCAGAATGAGCCACCAAGCAAGCCCCGCCCCGCTCGTCTCGACGGCGCGGACCAGCGCCACCAGGGCCGCACCCCAGCCCACGGCTTCGACGGCCCGGAGCACCGGCGCGAAGCCGGTCCAGCCGATCAGCCCCACCGCGAGGACGAGACCAAGGAGACTGGCGATCAGGAGGAACGGGCGCATGGGCGTTTCGGGCATCGGGCTGCGGCGGGAGGCCGCGCTTGTAACGGGAACGGCGCCGAAAGGAAAACCGGTCAGGGCATCGGCTGGCAGGTATCGCACGCGAAGGCCCGCCGCCCCGCCATGGCGAACTTGCGCACCGCGCCCCCGCAGTGCGGGCAGGTGTCCTTGGCGAAGATGTTGAACACTCCGCCGTAGCGGCCCGGGCCGCGGGCCGCTCCCTCGACCGTGATGATGGCGCGCTCCCTGACCCCGATGGCCAGCAGCCGGGCGGCATCGTCCCAGATCCGATCGAACGCCGTCCGATCGAGCGAGGCCCCGGGCCGCTCGGGCGCGATGCGCTGCCGCCACAGGATCTCGCTGCGGTAGATGTTGCCGATGCCCGCCATCACGGACTGGTCCATGATCAGGAGGCCGACGGGCGCCCGGCTGCGCGCGATCCTGGCCCACGCCCGCTCGGGGTCGGCGTCGGGCCGCAGCACGTCGGGGCCGATGCGGGCCAGCAGGGCCGCGACGCCCGGAGGTTCCAGCACCTCGCAGCGGTTGGGGCCGTTGATGTCGACCGCGAAGGTGCCGCTTTCCAGCCGCACCCGCACGGCCCCGACGGGCGCGGGCGCGGGCCGCGGGCTTTTGCGGAACTTGCCGTAGAGCCCGAGGTGGATGTGCAGGCTGCGGTCGTCCGCGAAGCCGTAGAGCAGGTGCTTGCCATAGGCTTCCAGGGCCGTGCAGGCACGGCCGTCGAGCAGGGCCGCGCCCTCGACGAAGCGACCCTGTGGCGAGGTCATGGCGAGCACCTGCCCGACCAGCATGGGATGCTGGTCGAGCGCCTCGCGATGGATCGTGTGGCCCTCCGGCACGATTGAACGGTCCTCTGCAATGCGAAAGAACCGCGATACGAAGCCGAGCCGTGAACAAGCAAGCTTTTTACATGCGGCGGCTTCCGACATCATGCCGCGCCCTTTAAGCGGAGCCGTGCCCGTTGAGCGATCTCCTGTCGTCCGTTCTCGTCTTCGTCCTGCTGGCGGGCAGCGGCGCGCTGGGCCACCTCACGCTGGGGCGGCTGCCGGAAACGCACCGCTCGCGCGAAACCGTGGAGTTCACCCGGCTGATCGCCGGCATGCTCGTCACCTTCACGGCCCTGGTGCTCGGCCTGCTGACCGCCTCGGTGAACACAAGCTTCGAAAAGGCGGGGACCGATGTCCAGGCCTACGCGTCCGACATCATCCGGCTGACGAGCGCGCTCAACAGCTACGGTTCGGCCACGGCACCGATCCGCGCGGACCTGCGCGCCTACACGGCTGCCGCGATCGCGACGACGTGGCCCGGATCGTTGCCGGGGCCGCGTGCCGCTTCGGCCCCGGATGCGGAACCGGGCATCGGCCTCGAGTCCATTGCGCTGGGTGCCCTGCTGCACCGGATCGAGGCGAACATCCGCGCCCTCGATCCTGCCGGACCGACCCAAGCGGAGATACGCGCGCTCTGCTTGGCGCGCTTCGAGGCCTTGCTGGACCAGCGGTGGATGCTGATCGGCGACGCCAACAATACCATCACCATGCCGTTCTACCGGATGATGGTCTTCTGGCTCTGCGTCGTCTTCGCGAGCTTCGGCATGAGCGCGCCGCGCAACGGCGTAGCGGCCGTGTTCATCCTCTTGGTGGCCCTTTCGGTTGCGGGCGCGGTTTACGTGATCCTGGAACTCGACGACCCGCTGGACGGCCTGGTCGAAGTATCCGACCAGCCCCTGCGCAACGCGCTCGACCACCTCGACACGTCGCCGACGATGCCGTCCTCTCCGTGAACGGGACCCCGGACAGCCGTAGCCGCATCCACTCCATCGGCTCCTCACGCACAGGATATTCGATCATGGACACAGACCCGGAGCCGCGTCCCGCCCTCGACGACGAGGTCATCGCCTTCGCCCAGAAGGTGTTCGACTACGTGCGGACCGGCCACGCGGATGCGATGGCCGACTTCCTGGGCCGCGGCCTACCGCCCAACCTGCGCAACCATAAGGGCGACAGCCTCCTCATGCTGGCGAGCTATCACGGGCACCGGGACGTCGTGCGCCTGCTGCTCGCGCACGGCGCCGACCCCGAGGTCGGCAACGACAAGGGGCAGATGCCGCTCGGTGCCGCGGCCTTCAAGGGCGACGCCGACACGGTGGCGACCATGCTCGACCACGGCGCCAGGGTGGACGGCCACGGGCCCGACGGGCGCACGGCTCTGATGCTGGCCGCCATGTTCAACCGCTCCGCTATCGTCGACCTGCTGCTGCGTCGCGGCGCCGACCCGGAGGCTCGCGACGCGGGCGGCACGACGGCCCGGCAACTCGCCGAGGCCATGGGAGCGCCCGACACGCCCGGCCAGCTCGCGTCTGCCGATGGGGAGCGCTGACCGGCTCCGCTCTACCCTCCGGGCTTGAGTTCGGTGAGCACCGCCTGCACCGCGGCCGTGCTGCGGGCCGCGGGCGAACGGGGCACGTTCTGGCG
>CAXTEP010000164.1:0-6706 GCA_964243125.1 uncultured Lichenihabitans sp.
CCGAGCGCGGCCGCGAAGGCCAGCGCCAGAACGAGGCTCGGGAAGGCCAGGAAGATGTCGGTGATCCGCATCAGCACGGCGTCGAGCACGCCGCCCGCGTAGCCCGCCAGCGTGCCGACCGCGAGCCCGACCGGCACCACGACGACGCCCACGAGCCCCACGATGGCCAGCGTGGCGCGCGCCCCGTAGACCGTGCGGGCGAGGATGTCGCGTCCGAGTTCGTCGGTGCCGAACCAGTGGGCGGGTCCCGGCGGTTGCAGCCGGGCCGCGAGGTCGGGGACGACCGGTGACATGCCGCGGGTGATCAGCGGCGCCGCGGCGGCCACGACGATCAGGATCAGCACGACCGCGAGGCCCAGCACGGTCAGCGGGCTCCGGCCGAGGCGGCGGCTGAGCGTGGCGAGATGGTTCAAACGGGCCTGCGCCGACGACAGCGGCACGGCGGCCGGCGCGGCGCGGAAACGTTCGACGGGCGCGAGCCCCGGCGTCGGCGTGACGGTCACGGGGCGCGCAGCCGCGGATCGGCGATCCGGTACAGGGCGTCGCTCAGGAGATTGATGCCGATGAACACGACCCCCACCACGATGGTGCCGCCCAGCACGGCGTTCATGTCGGCGTTGAACAGCGACTGGGTGATGTACAGGCCCAGGCCCGGCCAGGCGAACACCGTTTCGGTCAGCACCGCGCCTTCGAGCAGGGTGGCGTAGCTCAGGCCGATCACCGTGATCAGCGGCACGAGGATGTTCGGGAAGGCATGGCGCCAAACCATGCCCCAGTAGCTCCGTCCCTTGAGCAGCGCCGTCGTGACGTATTCCTGCGACAGCTGCCCGATCGTGAAGCTGCGCGTCATGCGCGCGATGTAGGCCAGCGACAGGTAGCCCAGGATGGCGCCCGGCAGGACCAGGTGGGATGCGGCGCTCCGGAAAGCCCCCCATTCCCCCGCAAGCGCGCTGTCGACCAGCAGCAGGCCCGTCCGAGGGTCGACCACGTCCTCGTAGGCCACGTCGATCCGGCCCGGACCCGCGGTCCAGTTCAGCTTTCCGTAGAACAGGAATAGGCCGACCAGGCCCAACCAGAAGACCGGCATGGAATAGCCGAACAGGCCGACCACCCGCACCAGGTGGTCGGGCCACCGGCCTCGGGCGGCGCCGGCCGCCACGCCGGCCGGAACCCCCACTGCTACGCCGAGGAGGATCCCGACCGTGGCGAGCTCGAAAGTGGCGGGGAAGAAGTGCAGCAGGTCGGTCAGCACGGAATTGGAGGTGATCACGGAGGTCCCGAGGTCACCGTGCAGCAGTTTGCCGAGATAGATCAAGAACTGGACGGGTACCGGCCGGTCGAGCCCGATCGCCAGCCGTGTCGTCTCGTAGGTGCTTTGAGTGGCGTGGTCGCCCACGATCGCGAGCACGGGGTCGACGGGGATGAAGCGGCCGATCGCGAAGGTGACGGCCGTCAAGCCGAGCAGGCTGAGCACGGCCGACACCACCAGCTGGACACCATAATCAATGAAGCGCGGCAGGGCGGACACGATCCCGTTCTTTGCGGACCTGCTAGCACGAATGGTGCCAGCGCCGCGAGGCGGCCCGCGCTTTCCCGAGCGCGTCCGCCGCCGCGCGGGTCGTCCGGTGCGATCAGGCCCGTCCCGAAGCTCGGGCGGCCTCGTAGCGGGCCCTGGTCTCGGCATCCATCGGGTAGAGCCCCGGCAACGGCACGCCGGCCTCGACCTCGCGCATGATCCAAGCTTCCAGGCGCTCCTGTTCGGGTGCTTCGGCGAGCACGTCGGCCAGCAGGGAGGCGGGGATCAGGACGGCGCCGTCGCGGTCGGCCACGACGATGTCGCCGGGGAAGACCGCCACGCCCCCGCAGGCGATCGGCTCCTGCCAGCCCACGAAGGTCAGCTCCGCCACGGAAGGCGGCGCCGCGACGCCGCCGCACCAGACCGGCAGCGCGGTGGCGGCCACGCCGGCCGCGTCGCGGACCGCGCCGTCGGTCACCAGGGCCGCGACGCCCCGCCGGGCCATGCGGGCGCACAGGATGTCGCCGAAGATGCCGGCTCCGGTCAGGCCCATGGCGTCCACGACCGCGACGACCCCCTCGGGCATGGCCTCGATCGCGGCGCGGGTGGAGATCGGCGACGCCCAGCTGGCCGGCGTCGCGAGGTCCTCCCGGGCCGGCACGAACCGCAGCGTGAAGGCGGGTCCCACGGTGCGGGGCTGGTCCGGCCGCAGCGGGCGCGTGCCGCGCATCCACACGGACGGCAGGCCCTTCTTCAGCAGGATGGTCGTGAGCGTCGCGGTGGAAACATTCGTCAGGGTGTCGACGGTAGCCTTGTCGAGGGTCATGGGTGCGGCTCGCTTCGTTGGAGGCGAATGGGTCGTGGAGTTGCCAAACACCGCGCCCGGTGGTCAATGGCGCCCGCCGGCGGTCGCGGATCCCATCCCGCGGATGGCGGCGCTTCTTCCGGGCGTGGCACATGTTCAGAATCGCGATCAGAACCGGCTATCACAGGCCCGACATTCCGCCCGGCGAGGATTGCGAGATGGTCATGCCCGACGGGGAGCGAACGGGCGGCCTCGATATTGTCGGCACCGGCGGCTCCATCACGCTCAGCGGCGGCACGGGCGTGAGCCGCGGTCGGATCAACACGTCGGGAACGATCAAGGACCTCGTGATCGTCAACCAGCGTTTCGATATGGGCGGCCCGGGCATCAACGACGCCATCGACCTCGTCCACCAGGGGCGCTCGGTGCTGATCCACGACTGCCGGCTGGTCGGCATCCACGGCCAGCACAAGAGCAAGCACGGCGACGGCATCCAGGTCCAGCTCGGGGCCAGGATCGACCAGCTGGCGATCGTCAACGTGACGGTCGTCACGAGCTACCAGGGCGTGATGACCTGGCGCAGCCCGGACGGAACGGGCCTGGGTGCGCTCGTCCTGTCGCGCGTCAACGTCCGCCAAGCCAACATCGAGCCGCAGGACTCGGGCACGATCGCGTACTACCTCGGTGACGATGCGGGCTCGGGCGGCGGCAAGGCCGCCGACTACGGCATCTCCTTCGACGACGTCTGGGCCGAGCCCCGCCCCAACGATCCCCAGGGCTACCACCGCGCCTACCCCCACAAATGGCTCGGCTCCGTGAAGACCGGGGTTCCCCCGGGCGGAGATTTCTGCCCGGCCCGCTGACGCGGACGGCCGCGGGCGCGTCCGTTTGGAACCCTCACTGGCTCGCCGCAGCCGGGACGGCGGTCCGCGACGGCATCGTCGCCCCGGCGGTCCGGATGCGGGGCCGGCGGCCTTCCGTCGCCCGCACGGCGATCAGCGCCGCGGCCAGCGTGATGCTGAGGGCCGAAAAGCTGGCCACGCCGTTGAAGGGCGTCGCTTCGGTCATGCCCCGGATCAGGATCAGGAGCATGAGGCAGAGCGGCCGGGTGGCCCGCCAGCGCACGGCCGTGACGGTCGTCACCGCGAACGACGACACGACCAGGGCGAAGCCGATCACGCCCGTGGAGATGAGGCTTTCCAGCAGGAGATTGTGGGCGTGGGACGCGGCGTGGAACAGGCCCGGCTGGTTCGGCAGGATGAACAGCATGGAGCCGTAGCCGTAGCCGAACACCGGGTGGTCCTTCCACAGCAGGAGGACGCGCGCCCAGATCAGCGTGCGGCCCGTGGCCGAGGTGATCTCGTCGCCCTTGCCGGACCGCGACAGGAGGCCGAGCGGGTCGCCCACGAAGGGCAGGACAAGGGCGAGCACGATGGCGACCCCGCCCAGCGCCAGGATGGCCCAGGGCAGGTTGCGCGGGCGCAGGAGGTAGTAGGCGAAGATCAGCACCGCCAGCGCCAGCAGGGTCGACCGGTTCTGACTGAGCAGCACGGAAAGCAGGCAGATGCCGGCGGCCGCGACGACCACGAGCAGGTTCCACCGGCGCAGTTCGCGCCAGTACAGGCCGATCAGCAGCAGCCCGACCCCGCTCTGCGCCCCGATTGCGTTGGCCGAGGTCGTCATGCCGCGCATCCGCGAAATAGGCACCCGCACGTTGCCGATCCACTCGGTCATGCTGCCCAGGCTCGGGACGAGCTTGTATTCGAGGATCGAGACCAGGGACACGAGGGTCACCATGAGGATCGTGGTCTCGACGATGCTCTGCTCGCGGAAGCGGGCCGCGATGTGCAGCGAGAACAGGTGGAACGCGAAGATCGAGACCACCGCGATGGCGCTGTAGACCGGTGACACGGCCCAGGCCGTGGTGACGAGGAACCAGGTATAAACGACCGTCCACATGAGGAAGACGGGCGTCAGCATGGTCGGAAGCAGCGACCCAATGTGCCACAGCGCCACCAGCAGGATGAGGAGCCAGCTGGACGCGCGCACGAGAATCTGCGCGTCGACGCTCTTGTCGGTGTAGTCCCGGTAGCGGAACGTCGCGTCGACCAGGAAGGCCGTGATGCAGAACAGCACCGTGGTGGCGCCGGGGCGGGTTTCCAGCGTCTGCCAGATCAGGAACACCGCGACCACCGCGACCGGCATGCCGAGCAGGATCGCGACGCTCGCCACGTCGGCCATGACGAGGCCCGCCACCACGCCGGTCGCCCAGAGAACCGCGAGGATGCCGAAGGCAAGGGTGGCGTAGGGGTCGCGCGGGTGCGCGACACGGAGCCGGACGAAGGCGTGCCTCGCGGCGGCTGGTCGCGTCGCGGCGAACCGCGATCCCAGGCGCGACGCTTCGAGGCTAGTCAAGGTGCTGAGGACGGTGATCCATGCCATCCCTGGCGACGACGCCACCCGGGATCCGTCCCGTGTGCTGGGATACGTCGGCCGATCGAAGATTATTGCCGTAACCGGCTATTATATGCCAGTTCCGGCTTCGGAGCGTCTTGGGGGTTTCCCGTCGCGTCCGAACAGGCATCTCGTCGCTGAGCTGAATTGCAGTCGCGGCGCGCGGCGCGGTTCGACGTTTCCGCTCGGTTCAGCGCGGCGCGCCCGCCATCAGGGCTTGCGCGACCCGGCCGATCCGCGCCGCCGCTTCGTCGACGGCCGCCACCACGGCCTCGCTCATCGCGTCCACGGCCTGCTCGGCCGTGCGCTGCTCGGCCGCCAGCGCCGCCATCGCGGCCTCGATCCGGGCGATGCGGCGCTCGGCCTCGCTCAATTGGTCGGCCATGGTCAGGGCCGCCATGACAGTGATGCGCCCGTCGCCGATCTCGCCGAAGGTCTTGCGCAGATCCGCGATCCTCTCGTCGAGCCGCCGGGCGAGGTCCTGGAGGTGGGCCTCCTCGCCTTCGCCGCAGGCCATGCGGTAAGGGCGGCCCGCGATGGTGACCGAGACTTGCGGCATGTCACTCCCGTTCGTGATCGGTGGCGGCCGGGGCGGGCGGCGCGGCCGCGATCTCGGCCAGGATGGCTTGCACGGTCGCCCCGGTCCGGTCGAGGCGCCCCGACACCTCCCGCGTCGCGGCCTCCAGGGCGCGGGTCCGGACCAGGGCTTCGTCGAGCGCCTCGGCCAGGCGCACGCGGTCTTCCTGCAGCACCATGAACTCCCGGTCCAGGTCGGCACGCCCCGCGTCGGCCTCGGCCCGGCGGTCCGCGGCCGCCTGGAGCTGGTGCAGCGCGGCCTGCAAACGCGCCAGCGCGGCGTCGAGACGTTCGGAAACCTTCATCAAACTCCCGCGGTGGACGCGTGGCGGCCGGGCGGGCCGTGACCCGGTCGCGAACCCTGGCGGTGATTTGAAGGCGCGTCAAACGGGAGGCGCGCAAGCGCCGCGCTGCCCAAAATTTGGGGTCCCGCCGCGGCCGAAAGGTGATAGGCAGAACCCGAAGATGACCCTGGGCGGCATGGCCGCTTGCCAAGGAGGTTTCGTGATGACGGTCAAGGTTGCGATCAACGGTTTCGGGCGCATCGGGCGCAACGTCCTGCGCGCCATCGTCGAGTCGGGACGGACCGACATCGAGGTGGTGGCCATCAACGACCTCGGCCCGGTGGAAACCAATGCCCACCTGCTGCGCTTCGACAGCGTGCACGGCCGCTTTCCCCACACGGTGACGGTCGAGGGCGACACGATCGACGCGGGACGCGGACCCATCAAGGTCACGGCCATCAAGGACCCCGCGACGCTTCCCCACAAGGAGCTCGGGGTCGACGTGGCGCTGGAATGCACCGGCATCTTCACGTCGCGCGACAAGGCCGCGGCCCACCTCAAGGCGGGAGCCAAGCGCGTGCTGGTCTCGGCGCCGGCCGACGGCGCGGACTTCACGGTCGTGTTCGGCGTGAACCACGACAAGCTGACGGCCGATCACCTCGTCGTGTCCAACGGGTCCTGCACCACGAACTGCCTGGCACCCGTCGCCAAGGTGCTGAACGACACGGTCGGCATCGACAAGGGGTTCATGACCACGGTCCACTCCTACACGGGCGACCAGCCGACCCTCGACACCCTGCACAAGGACCTGTACCGCGGCCGCGCCGCGGCGCTGTCGTCCATCCCGACCTCGACGGGCGCCGCCAAGGCGATCGGCCTCGTGCTGCCGGAGCTGAACGGCAGGCTGGACGGCTCGGCCATCCGCGTGCCCACCCCCAACGTCAGCCTGATCGACCTCAAGGTCGTGGCCAAGCGGCCGACCAGCAAGGACGAGATCAATCAGGCCATGAAGCGGGCCGCCGAACAGGAGCTCAAGGGCGTGCTCGGCTATACCGACCAGCCCAACGTCTC